>NZ_BAAGRQ010000113.1:0-501 GCF_054782875.1 Microbacterium petrolearium | reverse complement strand
CCGCGTACACCGTCCAGGTGAGCGTCCTCGACCGCACCCCGGAGAGGCGGCTCGCGGCGGGGTTGATGCCCGTCGCCTCCAGGAGCATGCCGAGCGCGGTGCGCCGCACCACGAACGCGCCCTCCATCCGGCGGCCCTGCGCCACCTGGGTCACCGGCCCGGTGAGCTCTCGCGCCCCCGGGGTGAGCTCCGAGACGCAGAGGACGTCGTAGCTGCCCCAGTACAGGTAGAGGGTGCCGTCGTCGTCGGTGAAGAGGGCCTGGTCGATGTTGCCGGTCGGGCAGCCCTCGATCGCGGCGGACGGGACCAGCAGCTCGTCGCGGTGCGTCCACGGGCCGGTCGGCGTCTGCGCGGTGGCCACCGCGAGGCCGCCCGTGGACAGGCCGTACGTCAGCACGTACTCGCCGTCGAGGTAGCGGATGTCGGGCGCCCAGGCGCGGGACCTCGCCCGCCAGGTGGGCGGGACGTCGTCGGCGCCGATCACCTCACCCACGTACTCCC
>NZ_BAAGRQ010000112.1:0-501 GCF_054782875.1 Microbacterium petrolearium | reverse complement strand
CCCCATTTTTTGTCACCCAAGGTCAACTCCAAAGTCTTGCTCCAGCTCACATCAGGTGTAGAAACAGATCCATGACCCCCAGGTTCACGATTACTGCTCCTGGCACTTGAGCTATTACACATTCAAATCTCTCATGGTCCAGAGACTATACATTTTTTTCAACTGTCGGCGCCGAGGCTGCATGCATAGAAAGCTGTTGGAAATGCCTGTCTTCCTAGCTAGGGGACCAGTGCATTGCATGAAGACTGGACCCACAATGAGCAAGAGAAGTGACAAGCCCCCCGCGACTTGGGCAATTATTGGTGACAATAAATCTTTTCTAGACTTTGCTTGACCCAGCTTGATTCAACTTAACTTTTTTCTTGACAAGCCTATTAGAATCACCCTTAGGTCATTAATTTCTCAAAATTCTACTGCCCATCCCTTTTCAACTATATACATACCCACTGCGTACGCTCTGCTGCTCCCCCTGTCACCATCCATACTACATTTATCCATCCC
>NZ_BAAGRQ010000111.1:0-501 GCF_054782875.1 Microbacterium petrolearium | reverse complement strand
CCCTCGTACGGGGCCTCCAGGCGCCCGCCGGCCACCTTCGCGCCCCGCGCGTGCCAGCGGACGGCGGCCGGGTCCACCTCGACCGGCGTCTCGTGATCGTCCACGCCCTTGGCCACCAGGGTGCGGTGCAGGCCGGGGAACACGTTCACGTCGCCGTCGGCGGAGGCACCGCCCGGGGCCGGCTCCACCAGGAGATCGTGCAGACGCCCGTCGCCCGGCGCGACGAACACGCCGACGCCGTTCGGGTTGCTCCGCTCGTGCCCGTCCGACGGCACGTTCCGGACCGTCGCGTCCTGCTCGCCGAGGGCGCGCGCGACCATCGTCGTCGACCCGCCGCCGTCCAGGTTGACCGCCGTGTCCACACCGATCCGGACCAGGTCGCGCGCGGCCTTGTCCACCCCGACCCCACCCTTGCCGGTGCCGCCGGGGCCGTCCCACGTCGCCAGCACCAGGGTGCGGCCGTCGTCGCTGAACCCGAGCGCCGTGCGCGGCGCGATCGAC
>NZ_BAAGRQ010000110.1:0-502 GCF_054782875.1 Microbacterium petrolearium | reverse complement strand
GTCCCAGAAGCCGTCCTCGAGCCCGTTGACCTTGTCGCCCGACACGACCTCCTCGATCTGGGAGATCGCGGTGCTCGCCGCCGAGTTCTTGTCGCCGTGCCCGCTGTTCCACTCGGCCTCGGCCTGGGTGATCTGGCTCTGGAGGTCGTTGACGGCGTTGTTCGCGTTCGTCTGGGCACGCTGCGCGTCGGACTTGTCCGCGTCGCTCGCGTCCTTCGGCAGGTCGTCCACGCCACTCTCGGCGCTCGACGCCGTGGCCTGTGCCGTCTCGAGGTCGGCGCGGAGCGTCCGGAGCCTGGCTGCGGCGGGGTCGGCCTCGTTCTTGGCCGCGCGCAAGGACGCGCCGTACGCCGTCAGTGCCTCACCGGTGTAGGAGTAGCGCTCACGCGCCTTCTCGATGTCCTCACGCACCTCGCCGGCCAGCTTGCGCGTCTTGTCCATCGACTTCGCCGTCGTGTTGGTGTCGTCGACGATCTGCTGCAGAGAGGAGACGGACCGAGCG
>NZ_BAAGRQ010000109.1:0-503 GCF_054782875.1 Microbacterium petrolearium | reverse complement strand
AGGGCTACGGCACCTCCGAGGTCCCCGCGGGCGTTGACGGCGCGATGGTCCCCGAGGACGTCGCGACCGCCGGTGAGGTCGTCGAGATCGAGGGCGACGGCAGCTTCAACGCGCTGAACGACGTCTGCGTCGCCCCCTGGTACTGGGAGGGCCCGGGCAACGTCGGCAGCACCGCCAACGTGACCGACTACCAGGCCTGCAACGACGGCGACTACGAGCTCGGTGGCGACGGTTCGGTCAACGTGCTGAACAACGTGTGTGTTGCTCCGTGGCACTGGGACGGTCCGCTGAACCTGTTCAACACGGGCAACGTCACGTCCTACGCGGCCTGCAACTGACGCAATCGTCAATTGACTGCCGTCGTGCGGTGACGCGAAGGTAGTGCTGCTTCAGGTGGGGCCCTTTCTCGCTCGTCGGGAAAGGGCCCCGCTCTTGTGCCCGCACGAATTTCTCTCCGGTCATGAATCGGCGCGGGTGAGCGGCGGCGCTTCGTGCGTGCTCCG
>NZ_BAAGRQ010000108.1:0-506 GCF_054782875.1 Microbacterium petrolearium | reverse complement strand
TCCTCCCCCTCTCAACACTCCTCCTCTGCCCCCGCTGCCAACCTGATTTCTCTCGCCGACGACGACAGCCCCGACGCCCCCGACATATTCTCGGTCGATCCTGTTGCCGATCAACTTGTCCAGGATGGCGCCACCGCCCTAGCAGGGTCAGTACCTCTCCTCATGGTCACTTGCCGCGTTCAGGCTAACGATGACCCTGCTACCGCCTTAGTTGATTCTGGCGCGGGCATTAATGTCATCGACCGGGAGTATGCGGCGCAGCTTGGCTTGAGGGGGACCCCCGTCCCGCCGGTGGGGACGAAGATGGCAGATAACCGAGCGGGGCCGGTGATAGAGCAGGAGTACTTAGTGGATGTATCAATTGGTGAAACAATTTATGCGGAAACGCCATTCTACGCCATGCCTCTGGGTCCGAAGTATCGTTTAATTCTCGGTCTCCCTTTCTGTCACCAACACCGTCTTTTTGATGGCGCTATTCGCCTCAATAAACTCCTCTTGGACGGTGG
>NZ_BAAGRQ010000106.1:0-513 GCF_054782875.1 Microbacterium petrolearium | reverse complement strand
AGAGCGAGGCGGCGCTTGCCGTTCTCGATCCGGCTGAGTGACGACGGACTCATCCTGGCCCGCTTGGCCAGCTCGTCGAGCGACCAGCCCTGCGCCACTCGCAGGGCGCGCACGCGTTTGCGCACGAGGCTGTCCAGCTCACCATCATCTTGCGCCATAGGCACGACCCTATGTCTACTCCGCAAGCCGTGCGTAGGTTGGCGGTGTTGGGTACTGGTCGACGCTTCTGCTGCGCCCTCTTGCCCCACTCCCTCCGTCCACGATCACGCACGGCTCTCCGACGTGGTCGCCTACCTCCCGAGAGGACACGAAATGCAGCGGAACCAGCCAGAGACTACAGAGCTCGGTCCCAGCATCACCGACGCGGCGACCGTGTCCGACCCGGGCACACGTCGGTCGATCCTGATCGCGGTCTCGGTGGCGTTGATGGCGGTCATCTCGTCGGTGACCGGGCTCAACGTTGCTCAGCCGGACCTGGCCGTCGACTTCGAGGTCTCACAGGGGGCAGTCCTG
>NZ_BAAGRQ010000105.1:0-518 GCF_054782875.1 Microbacterium petrolearium | reverse complement strand
GCGAGCGCGGGCACCGGCGACTGGCGGGTGCAGGGCGGCTCGGCGGTCGTGCGATTCACCACAGGCTCGTTCGCCACGGGGCTGAGGTTGATCACGCGCATCGGCGCGCTCGCCGAGGCCGCCAACCACCATCCGGACGTCGACCTGCGCTATGAGACCGTGACGGTGCGGACCTCGTCACACGACATCAGCGGGCTGTCCCGCCGAGATCTCCTGCTCGCGCAGGAGATCTCGGCGGCGGCTCGTGAGCTCAGCATCGCGGCGGACCCGGGCGATCTCTGACCGCCGAAAAACATGGTGAGCCGCGTCCGGCGGGCGGGTAGAGTCCCGCGTTTGTGCGCCCGCTCCCGTCCCCTGCCCGGAACCCGTACTGGCGGTTCCTGGTAGCGGGCTTCCGCGGGCAGTCCGCCTACCCGCTGGCGATGCTCGCCGGCCTGGTGGCGAACGCGACGTTCGGCCTGCTCAAGGGCGGAATCATGGGCGCAGCGGTCGAGAGCTCGGGCGGCGAGCTGGCCGGC
>NZ_BAAGRQ010000104.1:0-519 GCF_054782875.1 Microbacterium petrolearium | reverse complement strand
GTAGAAGCTGCCGGTACCTGTGAGCGCGTCGAGCCCCGGGTCGGCGACCATACGCTCCACGACCGTCTGCACCCACAGCGGGCCGGGCCGGGAGTCGGCGTCGAGCCGCGCGATGACGGCACCCTTCGCGGCGTCGTACCCGGTTGCCGCGGCGGCGGGGATCCCGACGCTGGGTTCGACGACGACCACGGCGCCCCAGCGGTGCGCCACCGCAGCGGACGCGTCGGTCGAGGCGTTGTCGACCACGACGATCTCCAGCGGGGCCACGGTCTGGCGGGCCAGCAGGGACAGGCACCTGTCCAGCGCCGGTGCGTCGTCGCGCACCGGGACGACCACGGAGACCGTCGGCGCGAGATCAGATGTCACGCCCGCGCCTCCATGCCTGGCCCCGGGCTGCGAGGACGGCTCCGGCCAGCATCGCACCGAGCAGGCCGAAGGCGAGGTCGGCGATGGTGTCCGGGTATCCGACGTCGATGCCTTCGTGGAGGTAGGTGTGACCGGCCCACTCCCCCAGCTCCC
>NZ_BAAGRQ010000103.1:0-519 GCF_054782875.1 Microbacterium petrolearium | reverse complement strand
CCGGGCGAATTCCACCACGACCGACCGTGACGATGCCACGTGCTGATCGCTCAGTCCTGCCGCGCTCATCGCCAGCGCGTGCTGGTCCACGATCTCCTGCTCGAAGTCCTCGACATCCTGGGGATAGCGCAGCGCCTCGTCCTCGCCGCTGCCACCACGCAGCGCGACAAGGGTCACGGACCACTCGGTTCAACCAGGTCGACCATCCGTCAACCCTACGAGCAAACCGTCACTTCCGCTGACCAACGATCGAATCCACAGCTCCAGGCATACAGCGGTGGCAACTTACCGTTCGCAGCCGACCAGCACTCCGACATCCCGAACGAACCTGAGCGCCTGGAGATTGCACCTCGAAGTTGTTCCTGTCCATGGACTGGCGCTGGGCCCGCCGGGGCGCGGCACATCGATGACCTTTCCGACGAGCTATGGACTGCATCGGGACAGGCTGTGGAGACAGCTCCGGGGCGGGGTGTCCACGCAGGCGAGGCCACCGACTCGGCACAGCTGTCAGGTTGGGAC
>NZ_BAAGRQ010000102.1:0-523 GCF_054782875.1 Microbacterium petrolearium | reverse complement strand
CCTCCCCCGGGTCGCTGACCAACGATTTCTTCGTGAACCTGCTCGATATGGGGACGAAGTGGGAGCCGTCTCCCGCCGACGACGGCACTTATGTCGGGACGGACCGGGCGACCGCCTCGGCGTCGTGCGGCAGAACGAGCCGGGTGGGGTTCAGGCCGTCCCGCACGGGCAGCGGGGGGCGATGCTTCGCGGGGCCGGGCGTACGCACGTCGTCAACCTAACCGACACGCGCGCTACCGGTGGCCGGAGGGTTCCACCGGGTGGGCAACAGGTGGAGGATGGAGCGGTGACCCTCTACGACATCCCCTTCCACACGATGGACGGCACCGAGATCTCGCTGGCCGAGCACAAGGACGACGTCGCGCTCGTGGTGAACGTGGCCTCGCGGTGCGGCCTGGCGCCCCAGTACGAGACCCTGGAGAAGCTGCAGAAGAAGTACCAGGACCGTGGCTTCACGGTCCTGGGCTTTCCCAGCAACCAGTTCCTGCAGGAGCTGAGCTCGAACGAGAAGATCGCCGAGTTC
>NZ_BAAGRQ010000101.1:0-526 GCF_054782875.1 Microbacterium petrolearium | reverse complement strand
CTACGAGGTGTCGCACTGCGAGCTCGCCTTCTACGACGCCGAGGGCCGGCTGCTGCTGCGCGAGATCGACCGCGGTGGTTCGCTCCAGCTCCGCGCCCGGAACTTTCGCCCGCGGCTGGGCGACGACGGGCACACGCTCACGGCGTCGTTCGAGTCCGACCCGGCCGAGAAGCTGTACGGGATGGGCCAGTACCAGCAGCACGTGCTGGACCTGAAGGGTTCCACGTTCGAGCTGGCGCACCGCAACTCCCAGGCGAGCGTGCCGTTCGTGATGTCGAGCGCCGGGTACGGGTTCCTGTGGCACGACCCGGCGATCGGGCGGGCGACGTTCGCCCGCAACCGCACCGAGTGGCACGCCGAGTCGACGAGGCAGCTCGACTACTGGGTGACCGCCGGTCGCACGCCCGCACAGATCTCGCGCGCCTACGCCGACGCGACCCTCGAGTCGATGAACGGGGCCACCCCGGAGGCCACGATGGCGCACGAGGTGCCGTACCCGGGCATCCAGTTCGTCGGCATCCCCGAG
>NZ_BAAGRQ010000100.1:0-527 GCF_054782875.1 Microbacterium petrolearium | reverse complement strand
GCGCTAGGGCCAAGCGGCTTGTCGCTGTCAATCTTATCGACAGGCTGGTGTTTCCTTCGTTCCCTTTCGTCTTTCAACTCGTCTTAGGAAGGAAACAAGATAAAGTAGGACAAGACAAGTAGGGAGGTTAGTGTTATAATCTTATCCACGGCCATAGCCTTCATACAGCACCCTGCCCCGTCCGATCCAGGAAGTTAAGCTGAAGAGCGCTCGGTTAGTACCACGGTGGGGGACCACGTGGGAATCCCGGGTGCCGTGGTTCTTCTCTTTTTGCTTTTTGCCTGTTACATCATCATCATCTTAAAGAGGAAGAGTAAAAGGGAGGATAAAGGAAAGGCAGGTCTGCAGAAAAGGTGAGAAGAACGGGAAAAGAGAGAGAGAGCGAGAGGAGGGTGTGGGGTCGGGTTTTTGTTTTTGTTTTTGCAGCATGTCGAGTTTGAAAAGATCAAGAGTTCAGAAGTCGGGAGTTGGCACGGGTTCGTTTTTATAAGGGCGCTGGGCTGTTCATTGCATATACATATGTATAT
>NZ_BAAGRQ010000098.1:0-533 GCF_054782875.1 Microbacterium petrolearium | reverse complement strand
GGGCCCCGGGATGACCGGGGTGCTCGCCCCGTTCCCGATCGCGTCCAGCGTGGTCGCCGCGTTCGCGCTCGCGCAGCACGGGTCCGGCGAGGCGGTGCACCTGCTGCGCGGCGTCCTGGCCGGGCTGGTCGGGTTCGCGGCGTTCTGCCTCCTGGTCGCGTTGCTGGTGGTGCCCGTAGGGGCAGCGACGGTGGGGGAAGCGGGAGGCACGGGCATGCCGTGAGCCTAGTGTCCGGCCGGTGACCTGCGGCCGCGTCCAGATGCGCACATGTGCTGGAGGTCTTGTCAGGATGGACGGAGGCGACTCCGGATGGCCGTAATGTCTGCACCGTGAGAACACCGAGAGCTGGGATCGTTATCGTCGCGACCGCACTGCTCGTCGTGGTCGTCACCACCCTGTCGGGCACTCTGGGCCCCGGGATGACCGGGGTGCTCGCCCCGTTCCCGATCGCGTCCAGCGTGGTCGCCGCGTTCGCGCTCGCGCAGCACGGGTCCGGCGAGGCGGTGCACCTGCTGCGCGGCGTCCTGGCCGG
>NZ_BAAGRQ010000097.1:0-542 GCF_054782875.1 Microbacterium petrolearium | reverse complement strand
CTAGTGGGTAGTTTAACTGGGACGGTTTCCTCCAATAAAGTATCGGAGGACCTCGAAGGTATGCTGATGTTAGATGGAAGCTAACGTGTCATGAGGACACACAAAAGCCCATAGGTATATGCATGCTTGACTGCAAGACCGATAAGTCGAAGCAGATACTTAAGTAGGACTAAGTGATCCGCTAGTGCTATATGGATAGGCTAGCGCTCAAGAGATAAAAGTTACGCTAGGGATAACAGGGTTATAGCGCACGAGAGTTCATATTGGCGGCGCTGTTTGCCACCTCGATTACATATTTGAGTTTAGTCGAGACATAAATCAGGTGAATTGCAAGAAACTCTTAGGAAACTGAGACAATTTGCAGCCAAGTTCAGTCGAGTATTAATAAGACTGAAAAGGTTCAACGACTAGAAGGTGAGTAATACTAACAATAATCCTTCCAAGAGCGCCTGACAATTACTAAAAAGTACATTTATTGTTTTTAGCAATAAATACATATAGACTCTACTACAATTAGTAGTATTGAGTACCTCTGATAATAC
>NZ_BAAGRQ010000096.1:0-547 GCF_054782875.1 Microbacterium petrolearium | reverse complement strand
GGCGAGATCTTGCTGACGGACGCCGAGACCGCCGAGACCGCCAAGCTGGTGGAGAACTCGTTCCGCGACGTGAACATCGCCTTCGCGAACGAGCTGTCCCTGGTGGCGGACAAGCTGGGAATCGACGTGTGGGAGCTCATCCGGCTTGCCAACCACCACCCGCGGGTCAACATCCTGCAGCCCGGTCCGGGCGTCGGTGGACACTGTATTGCCGTCGACCCGTGGTTCATCGTGGACGCGGCACCCGAGGAAGCGCGCTTGATCCGGACGGCCCGCGAGGTGAACGACGCGAAGCCGCGCTGGGTGTTGCACAAGGTGCTCGACGCCGTCGCCGGGATCGAGACTCCGGTAGTCGCTGCCTACGGGCTCGCGTTCAAGCCGAACATCGACGACCTGCGGGAGTCGCCGGCGGTCGGGATCGTGCGTGAGCTGGCGGCGACGTTGCCGCACACGACGGTACTGGCAGTGGAGCCGCACATCGACGAGCTGCCAGCCGAGCTGGCCGAGCTGCCCAACGTACTGCTGGTGGACGCCGAGGAGGCGCTGG
>NZ_BAAGRQ010000095.1:0-548 GCF_054782875.1 Microbacterium petrolearium | reverse complement strand
CAGAATAGAAATAGCGTAGAAGTTCTGCGTCTCGTACGTCTAGAGAAATAACTAGCTCAAAAGAGATATAACCATCAGTAGCCCGAGTAAGCTTAATATAGCCGTCTCCATCTACAAAGCCAGCAAACATAGATATGAAGTCATAGCTAACATTTTGATACTTACTCTTGTCCTTACTATTACGTGGATGAATAGATCGACTATTCATATTACCTACAGTAGGTAGAAATTCTGAACTGAAAAATACATGAAATGATACTAGACAAAGGATAAAAACAAATTGTGTAAAGTCCGTACCAATCCAAGGAATAGCAGATAGCATATTAGTAATTACAGTTGCCAAATTATCTAATCATATACGATAAAAAATTTCCGAATATGACCATGTACCTGTCTTAAATCCTAAATTAAAAGGAACGCAGGCCTTATAATTAGATATATCTAATAGAAATTCCGACTGTACATTAAGCACCATTTTAGATGATACCCACCGATGAACCAGTCTGTAGCGACCACTAATAATATCCATAATATTATAGTAACCGACG
>NZ_BAAGRQ010000094.1:0-549 GCF_054782875.1 Microbacterium petrolearium | reverse complement strand
CTCGTACCCCCGGCGCTGCGCGACGTCGCCCGGCGCTCCCTGACCCGCAACCTCGACGCGATCGACCGGCTCCTCGTCCAGCCGCTGGAGGCCGAGGGCTCCCTCTACGTCGTGGGCAGGGACCCGCTGGTCGGGGTGCCCTGGACCGCGCTCCCGTCCCGGCGCGGCAAGCGCACCACGATGCGGTCGTACGTGGCGCGGGGACGAGCCCACCCGCGGCCGGGGGAGGAGCACCGCCTCCTCGCCGCCCACGGCCCCGGCGTCACCCTCGGCGCGCAGGAGGTACGGGCGGTCGGCACCGTCTGGCCCGGCGCGACGGTCCTCACCGGCGCGGACGCCACCACGTCCGCCGTGCGCGAGGCGCTTGCCACGCACGACGTCGTGCACCTCGCGACCCACGGCCGGCACGACGCCGACAACCCCCTCTTCGCCTCCGTCGACCTCGCCGACGGTCCGCTGTTCGCCCACGAGCTCGACGGCACACGGCTGCCGGGATCCGTGGTCATCCTCTCGGCGTGCGAGGTCGGCGGCTCCTCCCAGGTGGTCGGC
>NZ_BAAGRQ010000093.1:0-550 GCF_054782875.1 Microbacterium petrolearium | reverse complement strand
CGAGGACGAGGCCCGCGTGCGCGACCTGGTCCGCAACCATGGCTGGGCCACCCTCGTCTCGGTGGCGGACGACGGAGCGCCCGTCGCCTCCCACCTCCCGGTACTCCTGGAGGACACGCCCCAGGGGCAGCCGATGAGCCTCCTCAGCCACGTCGGCCGGCCCGACGAGGTGCTGCACGGGCTGGACAGCGGCCGCGAGTCGCTGCTGATCGTGCAGGGCCCGCACGGGTACGTGTCGCCCGGCTGGTACGACCTGAGCCCCGCCGTGCCCACGTGGAACTACGTCGCCGTCCACCTGCACTGCACGGTCGAGCTGCTCGCGCCCGACGAGTCGTACCAGGTCCTGTCCGACACCGTGGACCGGTACGAGTCGGTCATGCCGCAGCCCGTCCGACTGCCCCAGGTCGAGGACTTCGCACGGCGCCTCGCGAAGGGCGCAGCGGCGTTCCGCCTGCGCGTGACCCGGTGGCAGGGCAAGGCGAAGCTGAGCCAGGACAAGCCCCTCGCCGTCGCCGAACGGGTGGTCGCCGCGCTGGAGACCGACCCCCAC
>NZ_BAAGRQ010000092.1:0-552 GCF_054782875.1 Microbacterium petrolearium | reverse complement strand
CTCAGGTTCAGCTCGCGCTCCATCGCGGCGACCAGGCCTGGTGCGTAGCCCGCTGTGGCGGTCTCGACGTCGGACTGTCCAACAGCGGCGACGGCGTTGATGGTGCCGGCAAAGAGGCCCACGGTGGCGGTTGCCACGGCGACGCCCCGGAGGGAAGTACGTCTCATCTCCAGCGACTCCTTGTGTCGTAGAGCGGGTGAAAGGTCCACCCACGGGCGATTTTTCACCCGCAGCGACACTGTAGGAGGAGGTGGACGTCGCGCCCAGATCACACTCAGGTCATACATACTTCCTATGGAGGGGAAACTACGTACGCGCCGAGGCGGGGATGGGGCGGGGGCGGGTCAGCCGAGCATGCCGTACATCGCCAGCCACTGCTCGTACTGCGGGCTGCGCCGGACGGCGTCGCGGTGCGCGCGGTGGGCCGCGCCCTCGACGGCCTCGAGGTCGACCCGCAGGTCGGCGTCGTTGCGCCAGCCGAGGTAGTGGGTGCGGCGCAGCGGCGCACCCGCGAGGGGGACCGTCACGGCCCCGGGCGGGTCGAGCTGCCCC
>NZ_BAAGRQ010000091.1:0-552 GCF_054782875.1 Microbacterium petrolearium | reverse complement strand
CTATAATAATCATATAATTAAACATAAATACAACTCCCCTATTAAAGTATATATAATAGGTATTTTAGTATTATAGTGTTTTAGTTTACTATTTGTGTATGTATGTTAAATTGTATATATAAGTGTGCGTACATACACCTTATTATAATATAAATTATAATATGAAGAATTTATGTACATAACCTATTATTAGGGATCCATTTAAATGGGTTATTGAGGTCTTTTATAAATTTAAATTAAAAATATGCTAACAACACTTATTGTTATTCCACTTCTAGGAAGTCTTGCACTACTACCTATGAATGATACAACAGCAGCTGGAGCTGATCGGATTAAGAAGGTAGCTCTAGTAGTATCACTAATTGTATTTATTCTATCAGTAATTATGTGGGGAGAATTTGATTCAAGTGCAACACAATATCAATTTGTACAAGAATTTAATACTCTATCATTTTGTCATCTTAATATTGGTATTGATGGTATTAGTCTATACTTTGTTCTACTAACAACATTTATTACACCACTATGTCTACTAAGTCAATGGTCAAATGT
>NZ_BAAGRQ010000090.1:0-553 GCF_054782875.1 Microbacterium petrolearium | reverse complement strand
CTCGACCTGCAGCAGTGGGCCCTGGAAGACCCAGCCCGCTGGGCCGAATGGGCCGCTCCCAGCCCGATCACTGAGGCCGACCTGCGCGGCCAGACCAAGGCGGACCGCCTCCTGAAGGCGCGCATGCAGGCGCGCACCCGCACCCTGGTCCCGGTCCTGCCACGGCTGTGTCAAGCCCCGGGTTTGATGGAGACATCGAAGACCCGGAAGGATCTGGAGCATGGTTGCACCACGGAAGTACCCCGACGAGTTGCGTGAGCGGGCCACGAGGATGGCTCTCGAGGCGCGGCAGGACCCGCAGGCTCGTGTCGGGGCGGTGAAGCGGATCGCGGACCAGCTCGGTGTGCATCCGGAGGCGTTGCGGACCTGGGTGTCGCGTGCCGAGCGGGACGAGGGTCTGCGTCCTGGGCCGACGACGGCCGAGGCGGCCAGGGTCGCGGAGCTGGAGCGGGAGAACCGTGAACTACGCAGGGCGAACCAGATCTTGAAGTCCGCGGCGAGTTTCTTCGCGGCGGAGCTGGACCGTCCGTCGCGATGAAGGTCGAGTTCGTCG
>NZ_BAAGRQ010000089.1:0-557 GCF_054782875.1 Microbacterium petrolearium | reverse complement strand
CCGCCTTGGACGACCCGAACCTCATCGCGACGGTGCACTATTACGGGTTCTGGCCGTTCAGCGTAAACATCGCCGGGTACACCCGGTTCGACGCAGAGGTCCAGCAGGACGTCACCGACACGTTCGACCGGGTGCACGCCGCGTTCGTGGCGCAGGGAGTGCCGGTGCTCCTGGGGGAGTACGGGCTGCTCGGGTTCGACCGGCACACCGGCACCGTCGAGCAGGGTGAGAAGCTGAAGTTCTTCGAGTACCTCGGGTACACGGCCCGCGAGCGAGGCATCACCACGATGCTCTGGGACAACGGGCAGCACTTCGACCGCACCGCCCACGCCTGGCAGGACACCGCGCTGTTCGACCAGATCTCGTCGAGCTGGACCGAGCGGTCCGGGACGGCGTCGTCCGACCTGGTGTTCGTGCCTGCGTCGGGTGCCGTCGCCGCGCAGGGGCTGACGCTCCATCCGAACGGCACCACGTTCGAGGCCCTGCTGCACGACGGCACGGAGCTGGCCGCAGGGGCGGACTACACGCTCACCGGTGACGAGCTCACGCTGTCCGCC
>NZ_BAAGRQ010000088.1:0-567 GCF_054782875.1 Microbacterium petrolearium | reverse complement strand
GTGGTGAGGCTCGGCCAGTCCAGCTCGTAGGAGCGGCCACCGCCGTGGACGCGCAGGCCGCGGTTGCGGATCCAGCCGTCCTCCTCGCGGGTGGGCACCCCCATGCGGACCAGCTCGGCCACCGCGCGCGGGGTCAGGCCGTCACCGCAGATCTTGTCGCGCGGGAACTCGCCCTTCTCCAGCAGCAGCACGTCGAGACCCGCGGCCGCGCACCAGTGCGCGGTGGACGAGCCGGCAGGGCCGGCGCCCACCACGATGACATCCGCGTCGTCGCGTCTTGCTGTTCGCACGTTCACCCCCGTTGGGAACCCGCTGCTGGCCGCTGCTGACCTTGCTGTGCGGGGTCGGTCCGGCTTCCTGACAAGCCCTTGTGAACCCTGTCACAACACCGACACCCTAGCCACACTTAGGGGGGATTGTGTAGGAAGGTTCCCCTTACTTGGAGGGCGATGCCGGGGGCTCCGCGCCGACGATTCCCGCCGTGTGCGCCGCGATGGCGAGCTGCGTCCGGTTCTCCAGGCCGAGCTTGGCGAGGGCGCTCGAGATGTGCGCCTTGACCGAACCGTG
>NZ_BAAGRQ010000087.1:0-567 GCF_054782875.1 Microbacterium petrolearium | reverse complement strand
TGCGCCTGGTACTCCTCGTTCTCCTCGGCCGAGACGACGGAGACTGCGGCGGTCTCGATCTTCAGCTTGGCGTCGGTGGCGACGGTCACCACAGGGGCGGCGGCGACGGACTCCTTGGCCTGGGTGGTCAGGGCGTTGAGGTCGGCCGTGTTGAGCGTGCCCTGGACGGCCTTGCCGGCCAGCGCAGTGTTGACCGCGGGGAGAGGGGCCGCCTGCGCGGGGGGAGCGATCAGCGACAGCAGGACGCCGCCGCCCGCCGCGGCGATGACCGCACCGCGACCGGTGATCGCGCCGGCCTGTCCGGAGCCTGCTCGCGCGATCTGGGTCAGGACGGGGCCGCGTGCTGCCCGGTGACGGCCACGCACAGGTCGGGACGTGGCCGAGATGGACTGGGGATCCATGAAAGCGGGGACCTTTCCGATCGAAGACGACATATCAGGCTCCTGGCGAGCCAAGAGTAACGGAACGGCCACGGTGGGGGGAACCGTCTCGAGAGACCGGATGCCGGGCAGCTCGGCCGGTCGGAGAGAATGCTGCCCATGAGACTCCTGCTCCTTCGCCACGGAC
>NZ_BAAGRQ010000086.1:0-567 GCF_054782875.1 Microbacterium petrolearium | reverse complement strand
GGGCGTTGAAGGTGGAGCAGGACGAGTGCAGCTGCGGCGATCTCGGTGATGCGCCAGGGATCCAGTGTGATGCGGCGCAGGGCGGGCCAGGTGGCCTTGAGCAGAGCGTTGGCTCGCTCGGCTGGTGCGCGTAGCGCGTTGATCGTGGCGTTGCGGCTGACCGCGTCCGCGTTCAGGTTGGCGCCTTTGAACGGCACGATGATGCCGATCCCGGCTCCCTCGTATCCTTTGTCGGTCAGCGTGGGCAGCCCGCCGGCTGCGGCGGGGTAGAGAAACGGCAGGGCGTGAGCACGGGCCGCGACGATGTCGTTCACGGTGCCGGGCTCGACCGGGCTGACCCACTCGGGATACCCGCCCGGTCCGGCCAGGACTTGGAGATTCCCGCCGTGCTGAGCATGCTTGCCCGACCACCACAGGTCCGCCGCCCCAGCACCGCGGGCAGCGACCTTCGTCGTCGCGATCAGCGTGCCGTCCAGAGCGACGAACGCCCAGTCCTGGGCCCTGCCACGCTCCAAGGCCTGCGCGAGCGTGGGTGCCTGGTCAGCAATCACGTCGATCGCCTCATGC
>NZ_BAAGRQ010000085.1:0-568 GCF_054782875.1 Microbacterium petrolearium | reverse complement strand
AGTGCGACAGCGATGACGGATATCCGGCGTCGGCGGATGATCCGAAGGCATTCGACAGCGTTCAACGCGTTCCCCTGATGATGCGCGAGCTTTCGGTGGCGGTCTGCCGGGAGAAGGGCGCCGATACGCGTCGTGCAGACGTTTCTTTGCCGCGCCTACCTGCACTTCCGTTGATAATCTAACCGACGTTCGATGGAAGCGCGCCCGCTGGGATATGTACCCATTTAAGGGGCGATCTGGTCATTCTGCGGGAGGTGCGTCGTTGCGAATTCTGCATGTCACGGACCGGTATTCCGGTAGCGTCGGCCGCGCCATCGACCGCATGACCGAGCTGGTCCCCGAGGCCGAGCACCACTTGCTGTCCGCCGGCCTCGAGCGCACCCAGGGACACGGCGTGTACCGGGGCACGGACGGCCTCCCGGACGGGTTCGGCGCGCGGGTGCGAGCGGTCCACCAGGTGGTCGGCGAGGTGGCGCCCGACGTCGTGCACGCGCACTCGGGCTGGGCGGGAACGTACACGCGGATCCGGCGGCTCCCGGTGCCCGTCGTGTACCAACCGCACTGCTAC
>NZ_BAAGRQ010000084.1:0-577 GCF_054782875.1 Microbacterium petrolearium | reverse complement strand
GGTCCAGCTCGCGACCGTTCAGCACCACGGACCGCACCGACGGTGCGACCAGGTCGACAAAGGTCGAGGCGCCCTCCGTCGCGGTGAAACGTACAGTCGTGGCGGACGCAAAGGTCTCCGGACCGGTGGTCAGGTCCAGCACGATCTCGTACGACTCGACCGATACCACGCCGGCTCGTTCGACCGCCTCGGCGCGGGTCAGGTTCTCTCCGGGCACAGGCCCTCCACGTCTGTCTTCTCGGGGGCGGCGGAATGACGCCCCGCACGCCCGACGGGCGCGCCTCTTCGGTTGGGGTGTCGTCCGGTCTGTGAACTACCTGCGACGACCCGTCGATCATGCCACGCAGGAGTAACAGCGAGTAACGCCTTTGTGTACGATCGACCGCGGTCGCCCGACCGACCGATTTGAGCTGAGGGAGTCGCCTGATGTCCGGCACAGTGCCGCCGCCACCGGCGCCAGGCGGTTGGCCCGACGAGGACCCGGGTACACCGACCCAGGAGCAGCACCCGCCCACCGCGCCGACGCCTGCCCAGCAGGCGCCCGTGCAGCGTGTCTCCGCGGCGACCCGCAAACCGC
>NZ_BAAGRQ010000082.1:0-584 GCF_054782875.1 Microbacterium petrolearium | reverse complement strand
CTATGGGTCCGGTGTCCGCCGCGGGATCCGCCGGAAGGTGGACCTTCCTCCGCCTCGTGGATGGCCTGTGCGGGCCATCCACGCAGGTGATCGGCAAAATGTCAGAAGATCGGCATTTCGAGTTGCCGATCTCGTGACATTCTGCCGACCACAGTTGTGCGCACCACATCTGACCTGGTATTACACGCCCCGGTTGCCGATGGTGTTCTGCCACGTATTGTCCCATCCGGAACGCCGCGAGAACGAGAGCGGCGTTGAAAGGTTCGACAGCCCTTCCCGCGAAATGCGCGACGCCCTCCCGGGCGTGTTTCGCGGCTCGGTGCACCACGGCCGGGACGGCGCGACACAGGGGCCACGACGCAGTATCTGAACCCGCAGGGGGAGCTCAACGTGCGCAAGCGTTTGATCGTCACAGGCACAGCCGCAGCCATGGTGCTGACGGCGGGAATCGTGGGTGCCGTCGCAGTGCAGCCAGGACAGGACCAGGACCGGGAGACCACAGCCGCGCCGGCCGAGCCCGACGTGTCGCTGGGCCTGCCGCCCATGATGGTGAAGCGCGACCCGACGACCGGCCCGGGTGAGAA
>NZ_BAAGRQ010000081.1:0-585 GCF_054782875.1 Microbacterium petrolearium | reverse complement strand
CCTAGAAATGCATACTTAGAGTTAGCTGACCATCCAGCAAATAGAGTACCATAAATACCAATTGATGAAATAGCCAGAGTATATAGAATTCCCATTGAAAAATCAAAAATAGTTAGTCCAGCACCAAATGGAATAACAGCCCATCCTAGTAGACTAAATACTAGTGTAATAATAGGAGCTAGATAAAATAGACTTACCGTAGCATGAGCAGGAATTACTGTTTCCTTTACTACTAGCTTTAGAGCATCAGCGACTTAAAAAAAAAATATTAGGGTTGTTGTCGTAGGCTCGTGTAGTAATAATAACCCTTGTAAGCTTTGTTTGTATCTAGCTTTGTAGTTAGTGTAGTAGCTCCGATCCACATTGTCTTTGCAGCTAGTCGGATACTTCGGAAAGGAGCACCTGTTACTAGTGTAAAAGAGTTTTCTGTGTAAACATATACCGTCTTCCCATTCATTTCTGCTGCTGCATCTAGCGTAGCCTTGCTTGGACCAGTACCATAATTATGATTCTTAGGCCCAATCTTGCCTACACTCTTTCGAGCACGTGTACTGTCAGAATCCTTTCGACCTGTTAGTGCTAGAC
>NZ_BAAGRQ010000080.1:0-590 GCF_054782875.1 Microbacterium petrolearium | reverse complement strand
GGGGACGAACTCCCTGACCTGGGGTGACTACGGGCCCGACGCCGGCGCGGCGAACCCGGACCGTGGCCCGATGGGCTACGTGGAGTGGAACGCCGTGGGCCTCGACGACCCGCACAACTCCGGCTGGCCGTACTGCCACGGCCCGAACGCCGCGTACAACGAGTGGGACTTCGGGACCGCCACCCCGGGCGAGTTCTTCGACTGCGCCGCGCCGCAGAACAACTCCCGCTGGAACACGGGCCTCACCGACCTGCCCGCGTCTCGCGCGGCGACCCTGTACTACGGCGACCGGCCGGGCGACCAGCCGCGTGACGAGCTGGTGAACTTCGGTACGGGCAACGGTCAGGGCCCGATGGGTGGACCCGTCTACCACTACGACGCCGACAACACCGCGCCGGGCAAGTTCCCCGAGTACTGGGACAAGAAGGCGTTCTTCGGTGAGTTCTCCCAGGACTACTACGCGGCGTTCAGCGTGGACTGGTCCACGTTCGAGGTCGGCACGATCGAGGACTTCTTCCCCAACAGCGCCTTCGAGGCCGCGGGCATGAAGACGCACGACAACCCGATCGACCTCGAGTTCGGTCCGGACG
>NZ_BAAGRQ010000079.1:0-591 GCF_054782875.1 Microbacterium petrolearium | reverse complement strand
CCAAGTGTTGGTTCTACCCCTATATGACTCTAGATCAATAATATGATCAAGCTACGTACCCTGTACACCTATTCAAAACTCCGATGGGTTGCCCGATTCCGTATTACCGCGACTGCTGGCACGGAGATTAGACTGGACTATTCGGTATAATAATCATCATTTATTATACTTATTCAAAAGTAAATCTTCTGATATCAGAAAATGACTTTTAACTCTAAGTTACTGGTTCACACTTTCGTGCATTGACCAATATTCTCCACTGCTGCACATAATCTATGCTCTGGACTTTTTCATTTCCAGTGTCGGGAATCAAGCTTTCACTCTCCCTACTCGTCATTGGCTTGGTAAGCTATTATCCTACCAACTACCTGCTGAGAGGCAAGTGAATCGTTTAAAAAACGGTATCAACTCACCTGTTACTGACCAGTTCGCCATTTCTGACTTGCATGTGTTAAAATACTTAGATACCCATCCGGTGGTGTCATGATTAAACACTTACTATTATGTTCTTTCTCTATCAAAGAACTTCACATCTTATTGATGCTTATTGTATGACATATTGTCATAATTCATTCATACTTATATATTTAT
>NZ_BAAGRQ010000078.1:0-592 GCF_054782875.1 Microbacterium petrolearium | reverse complement strand
CAGCGCGACGTAGGCGCCGGCCCGGCGAAGGAACCAGCCGCCGGGACGCTGCTCGTCATCGGTGACGGGCGCCTGGGGCCTGGAGGTCTGGGGACGCGCGGTCTGGCCGGTCGTCGAGTGGCTCGTTCTCACGCGCGTCGCAGTTCCGTTCGAGAGAGTCTGAGGTCAGCAAAGCACCTGGTAGGTCCTCATACCGGTCAGGCGCGTGCTCATCGTACGTCGCAGCGTGACCGGGGCGCACACCGCATTCCCGCGACGACGTGTGAGATTTGTCCTGACCTCGCCCGCCGTACACAGCGTGGACAGCCCTGCGCGACGGATGATCCCCGCGTATAGGGTTGTTGACGCCATCGAACGAAGGGCGGCCGGCATCCCGCCGCCGCCGCACGCACGCTGCGCGGCTCTCCGGCCCGTCCGGGGGTCGACGGCGGAGAGAAAGAGGACTCGTGAACGCTTTCGACCCCGTGCTGAAGCCCCTGGAGTGGTCGGAGCTCGACGAGCGAGCGGTCAAGGCCATCAAGGCACTGGCTGCGGACGCCGTCGAGAAGGTGGGCAACGGACATCCCGGAACCGCGATCTCGCTCGCGCCGGC
>NZ_BAAGRQ010000077.1:0-593 GCF_054782875.1 Microbacterium petrolearium | reverse complement strand
GCAGGAGGCGTTCTGGGGAGCCGGGTACACCACCGAGGATGCGGAACAGCTGGCCGAGCTGTGGCAGGCCGACGTGCTGGAGGCGAAGGCGCGTGCGGGGCAGATGCTGCTCGACGGCGAGAAGCCCCCGCGGCCCTGAGCCGGCGCAGGGCCGACGAGAACGACAGTGATCCGGCCGTTCGACTGTCGAACGGCCGCACACAGCTGCCCGTGGATCGTGGCAAGATCGAAGGTGCATACCCGGGCGGCCTTGGACACTCCTGCGACCGCCCACCTCACCAGTCGTTTGGAGTTTCGCAGATGCCCATCGCAACCCCTGAGGTCTACGCCGAGATGATCGACCGGGCGAAGGCCGGCAAGTTCGCCTACCCCGCCGTCAACATCACGTCGTCGCAGACCATCACCGCCGCGCTTCAGGGCTTTGCCGAGGCGGAGTCGGACGGGATCATCCAGGTCTCCGTCGGCGGTGCCGAGTACGCGTCGGGCTCGACGCGCCATCGCATCAGGGTGAGCACCGCGGCACCGACGAGGGCGAGACTGGACCCCTGTCCGGTCAGGAACGACGGCGCGTAGGCGGCGTCGCCGACGAGCGC
>NZ_BAAGRQ010000076.1:0-595 GCF_054782875.1 Microbacterium petrolearium | reverse complement strand
GTTGGTACTGCTGTAAATACTGTAGATCGTGATTGTAGATTACTTGTTACAGGAGCCCATGGTAGAAGAATCATAGCACCAATAACAAAGATAAATGTGTCAGCCGATTGAGACACTGATGTTACCTGGAATAGACCACTGTAAATACTTACACCTTCTCCAATACCTTGAAGATCTAGAGCATTATATGATAGTGCTGCAGTGTAAAGTAGAACTAGTGAACACATCCGAGTTAGTAGAATAGGATTAATAGATGTATTAGATAGCGCTACGGCCATCATAATAATAAATAGACTAGTTACTAGCATCCCTGTTATTAATTCACTATAATTTTAATTGTTTTCATCTATTCTAATTATACGAGTATTCAGACTCGAACTGAAAAAATTCGCTTGGAAGGCGAAGGTATTACCAATTATACTATACTCGCTTTATAAATTATCATTATTATACTACTTATAATATATTTTTAACGCCCTATAGGATTCGAACCTATATTGACTGTTTCGAAGACAGTAGTACTGACCATTATACGAAAGGCGACTTCCACATTTTTTATGTTATATTATTTTTACTTTTTTTTACGAACGAGGAG
>NZ_BAAGRQ010000075.1:0-595 GCF_054782875.1 Microbacterium petrolearium | reverse complement strand
CCTCCTAGCGACTGGTTAAACCGATTTAAGGCAGTATAAACTAGACCTAAATTAATAAATAAAAAAAAATATAAAAATAATGAATACATTTCTACTTGATCTTCTTGCATTTGGTGCTGTACTATCAGGAGTTCTTGTTATTACATCAGTTAATCCAGTTATTTCAGTGCTATTTCTAATCTCTGTGTTTGTTAACGCTGCTGGATATCTTGTACTTCTAGGTGTTGGATTTGTAGGTATCTCATATCTAATTGTTTATGTAGGTGCTATTGCTATTCTATTCCTATTTGTAGTTATGATGCTAAATATTTCTATTACTGAAATTGTTTCAGTTGGACGTGAATATACTAAGAATCTTCCTCTTGGTTTTGTTGTAGGTACAGTATTCTTCTTTGAAATTCTATCTGTTATTCCAGCTGCTACAACTAATGCTGGTGAACTACCTCTAGGACTATTTACATATCTAAATGGACTACTACTAGGAGTTAATACATCTATTACAAATTCTGATGTTAATATGGCTTTTGCTAATACTGGTGCTGATAATGCTTTCTCATCTCATCTTCAAATCGAAGCTATTGGTCATGGACTTTAT
>NZ_BAAGRQ010000074.1:0-601 GCF_054782875.1 Microbacterium petrolearium | reverse complement strand
GACTTCCAATAGCTGGTAGTAGCTTCATTAGTAGAGGTAGACCAAATTCAGCTTCAATTAGTGTAATATGATCTGGATGTTGGAATAGAGCTGTTGATAGGAAATCAGTACCAACTCCAACAAACATATCCTTAGCAATGTAACCAAATACAATAGACATAATAGATAGAATTACTAGAGGAATTACAATAATCATTGGAGCTTCATGTGCATGTAGATAATCACCCTTAGGTGCATTAGGCGTTGTAAAGAATGTTAGAGATACTAGTCGGAATGAATAGAAAGCAGTAAAGACAGCTGAAATTGTACCAAGCCAATAAGCAATTGTTCCTGATACTTCATATTGTCCTAGTGCTACTTCTAGAATTAGATCCTTACTATAGAATCCTGTCATAAATGGTAGTGCCATTAGTGATAGTGATCCAATTAGAATTGCTGTATATGTAAATGGTAGGAAATTTACTAGACCTCCTAGTCGTCGTAGATCTTGTTGATCTGCCATACCATGAATTACAGCACCTGCAGCTAGGAATAGTAGAGCCTTAAAGAAAGCGTGATTTACTAGATGAAATAGTGCTACATTATATTGTGATAGTCCTAC
>NZ_BAAGRQ010000073.1:0-603 GCF_054782875.1 Microbacterium petrolearium | reverse complement strand
GCGCGAGAACGCGAGCGAGGCGATGGCCACGCTCGCCGCACGACCCGATCCCGAACCCGTCATCGTCGACGCGCGGGACGTCACGTTCATCGACTCCTCCGGGGTGGCCTTCATCCTGCAGGTGTTCGTGCTCGGTGAGGAGACGGGTTCGCCCGTCCTGCTCCGTGAGCCGTCCGCCGTGGTGATGGAGGTCCTGGACATGGTCGGTATCAGTCAGCGGATCCCGGTGGTCCGCAAAGCGGCAGCCAGCGCCTGAGTCGCACGCCGCCCCCGGCTGATCGGCAGCGTCCGACCGGCCGCAGGAGTGGCACCCTTGTCCGGTGAAGAACTGGGCAGCGAACCTCACCTACTCCTCCGCGCGCACCGAGCGCCCCCGGAACCTCGCGGAGCTCACCGGCATCGTCGCCGGTGAGCCCCGCGCCCGGGCTCTCGGCTCACGGCACTCGTTCTGCGACGTCGCGGACACGACCGGCGTGCACGTCCAGCTCGACCTGCTCGACGACGGCAGGGCGCCCCTCGAGGTCGATCCCGAGGGGGTCGCGTCGGTGCGTGCCGGCCTGCGCTACGGCGAGGTCGCGGCGGAGCTCCACGCGCAGGGCCGGG
>NZ_BAAGRQ010000072.1:0-605 GCF_054782875.1 Microbacterium petrolearium | reverse complement strand
CTTCACCTCGACGCGCTACCCCACCGACTACGGCTTCTTCGAGAACACCCTCGGCGAGGACGGCGACCCGCTCGACGCACTCGTCCTGCTGGAGGAACCCACGTTCCCCGGCTGCCTGATCAAGTGCCGGGCACTCGGCATGTTCCGCATGAGCGACGAGGCCGGCGGCGACGACAAGGTGCTCTGCGTGCCGACGGGCGACCAGCGCGCCGCGTGGCGCCAGGACATCGACGACGTCTCGGACTTCCACCGCCTGGAGATCCAGCACTTCTTCGAGGTCTACAAGGACCTCGAGCCGGGCAAGTCCGTCGAGGGCGCCCACTGGGTGGGCCGCTCCGACGCCGAGGCCGAGATCGTTCGCTCGATCAAGCGCGCCGAGGACACCGGGTACTACGCCAAGCACTGACCCGCAGCACCCAGCACGTCTCAGGCGCCCAGGTCACCCCGTGGCCCGGGCGCCTGACACGTCGAAGGGTCAGGGCCGGCCCGCGTAGGGCATCGCGCCGGAGTACCGCACCGGGTTCTCCGACAGGGGGTGGCCGGGCAACGTCGCCTCGATCATCATCCCGCCGCCCGTGTACATGGCCACGTGATAGATCGACGAC
>NZ_BAAGRQ010000071.1:0-615 GCF_054782875.1 Microbacterium petrolearium | reverse complement strand
GCCGTGCTGCTGGAGGGGCAGGAGTACGTGGTCGTCCTGCACCGTACGGAGGCGGGGGAGTTCGAGGTGGTCGGTCCCGGGGTGTGGCGGTCGGACACGCTGGGGGCGAGCCTGACGCTGCACACGGCGATGCTGACCTGTGTGCCCGCGGCGATCCCGCACGTCACGACGCCGTGGGAGCTCGAGGTGCTGCTGGGCGAGGCGGGCGACGTCCTGGGCACCAGTGTGATCGGCCGGACCTGACCCGGACGGCGGGTGCGGCCGAGGGGCCGGGGCCCGCTGCGCCAGACTGGGCGCATGACGCGCAGTCTCGTTCTCACCGCTGACGACGCCGGCACGGACCCTGACGCCGACCGTGAGATCGCCGCGCTGCTGGGCGGCTCCCCGCTGACGGCGGTCAGCGTGATCACGGCGTGCCCCGACGGGTCGGAGAACCCCGGTGCGGCGCGCGCCGTGAAGCTCGTCGCCCGGTCGGCCCCCGACGTCGCGCCCGGTGTCCACGTGGTGCTGCCCACGCCCGCACCGCCGGGCGGCTTCGACGACGTCGCGGACCGGGTCGGCGCACAGGTCGACGCCCTGGCGCGGGTCACCACCGCCGTCGGCGCGCGCCCACCC
>NZ_BAAGRQ010000070.1:0-616 GCF_054782875.1 Microbacterium petrolearium | reverse complement strand
GGCACGCGCCGGCAACCGTTCGTAGCGCCGCCGACGAGACGACCGGCAGCATCGCAGAGGCTGGTGTCTTGCCCGTACTGCGCTCGCTCGTCCCGGCAGTGGACTATTCGCTCTCGCGGCTAGCCCAACAGATCACCGTGGCCGCGCAGACCGCACCCGGCCCGGTGGTCCTGAGGGTGTGGCACGGCACCGGGCCGGACCTGAACCGGTGTGAGGCCTGGACCCTCCGGACCGGCCGGTGGGTACGGCACTCGCCGATCCCGTCCGGCGTCGGGACCACGATGCGTGCCATCGAATCCGCCGCGCTGGAGGCGGGCTTGCCCTTTCCCCGCGGGGATGAAGGGCGACGTCGCGCCCAGTGGCGCAGCGTCACCTCCGGTAACGGGCCGGCTGGGTTCGAACTCCCCGTCACCAACCCTCAGCCAGCTCTCTAGTCGACAGTTCGAGGAAAGGCGACATGACCACGCTGGTGAGCAGATCCGCACTCGACACCGCCCTGACGGTCATCGTGGTATGGGTCCCGTCCGGCAGCTCCACGACAATCGAACGCTCGGCGGAGTCGCTGCGTGCGGCGGCGCAGGCGCGGGGAATCGACCCGGTCGACGACGTCGTAGAC
>NZ_BAAGRQ010000069.1:0-629 GCF_054782875.1 Microbacterium petrolearium | reverse complement strand
CCGCTCCCCCGCCTCGTGTCCGACGGCGGATGGTCTGGCTCGCCAGCGTCGTGCGGGCGGTTGTTAGGCGGGTGCTCGACGTGGCCGGCTACGGGTGCCGGCCACCGTGACCGTCCGCGATCTGCAGTCCGCCACCAAGGTCTGATTCGCCTGGTGTTCACCCGCTCCTGGACAACACCTAGCCCCGGAGCACCGAGTAAACCGCGTGCAACAGGCGGTCCTTCAGAACTCCGTGCACCTGGTCGACCCTGAGATCAACCGCCAGGGCCTCGAACGTTTCGTCGTGGAACATGAAGAAGTAGTGCTTGAGCCTCTGCGACCACCCACCTTGGTGGAGGCGGTGGACGGAGTTGATGCGTTCCTCTTCGGCGATCCAGGGCGAGTTGTGGACGATGTGAGGTTCGTATGGTTCGAGTCCTCGGCCGAACAGAGGGTGTCCGCTGATCACTTCGTCGTTCGGGCCGCCGAACTTGGTCGCGTGGCAGCGCCCGAAAGTGAACTCAAGTAGCTGCGCTGGCATTGCATCGGTCGGCGACACGACCGTGGCGTAAGTCCCGTCCCAGTTCGGGTCGACCGCAGATGCGTAGCAGATCAGCACGGCGGCGGACCTGTTCGAGACGAGGTGCGGC
>NZ_BAAGRQ010000068.1:0-644 GCF_054782875.1 Microbacterium petrolearium | reverse complement strand
GCCACCGATCCCGGGCGGGTAGGGCGCGGACACTCGTCGCGCTGCTCGACGGAAGTGAACTGCACCTTCGTCCGTGACGGCTGCGGCACCGCGGTGACCAGTGCCAAGGCCGTGCGGATGGATGAGCGGACCAAGGTGCGGGCCGGGCCCGGCCCCGGCTGGGCCGTGCCAGGATGCGACCGTGGAGATGACCGACGTCATGCGCGCGATTCTCTGGGTCCCCGTCGGAGCGGTCCTGATCCTTGATCCCTTGATCGTGTCGTTCACGAGCGGCTTCAGCTCCGGCGTTGTCGCGACGTTCCTGCTCGGCGTCCTCTACCTGTGGTGCGGTCTCTACCGGGGCGGGATCCGGGCCCGTACGAAACGGCTGATCGGCTGGGTGCGGATCCTCGTCCTGGTCGGCACTGCGCTGTCGCTCCTCCTCTTCGCGTCCATCGCGTTGCTCGGCCGGGCGGACACCGTCTCGCACCGGGAGGATGCCGTCATCGTCCTCGGGACGGCGCTGAAGGGCGACGAGGTGACGCCGTCGCTCCGCTCCCGGCTGGACGTGGCTGTCGAGTACTCCACCGCGAACCCGGACGCCGTCGTCGTCGTCACCGGTGGCCAGGGGCCCGGGGAGACCATCGCCGAAGCGCTCGCGATGG
>NZ_BAAGRQ010000067.1:0-645 GCF_054782875.1 Microbacterium petrolearium | reverse complement strand
TAACTCGTTCAAATCGATCTGTATCTAGATTCTTCATAATAAATGCTGCTAGAATATCACTATTTAGATAAGGATAATGTAGCTTTACTAGTCGGAGTTCTACTGCTTGTCCCCAAACATTACTTAGAACTTCACCTAGAGCATTAATAGTATTAGCATTAAGTGCTGATTGTACATCTGACATATAATAGAATACTGTTACTGTTACTGTTGTAGGTGTTACATCAATAATAGGCTTAGAAGCTAGTACATCAATAGGTTCGAAAAATTGATTAATAAGTGTATTAGTATGTCGTGTTGCATGAAGATTTTGTGTTGTATTCATACCTGAATCAAAATTATGGCTCATAATTTGAGTATTACCACTTGGTAGATAATACTTAGCTAGTCCATTTGATAGAATATCCTTCATTATTTAAAGTCTGTATATTTTTAGAAATTTCTAATTCTCATGATAATTGACTATCTTGGTTTTATTAGCCAGCAGAGGGACTCGAACCCATCTTACTGCCGTTATGAGTGGCAGGTTTCTACCCTTAAACTATACCGGCTATAAGTACTAATATTAGTCTATCATATAGGCCGAATCTAGTATTACTTTTCTTAACTAGAAAAGAGAGTTAATAATATCTATAACAATAAAGG
>NZ_BAAGRQ010000066.1:0-646 GCF_054782875.1 Microbacterium petrolearium | reverse complement strand
CAGGTCGTCCACGATCGCCGCGGCGACCACGTCGATGAGGGTCTCCTGCATGCCGAGCAGTCTTGCACCCGACACCGACACACGGCCCTGGACACAGGACGACGACGGCACCTCTGGGGACGGGCGCCGTCGTCGTGGACCTGTGTGTGTCAGTCAGCGATGTGGAACTCGTTCGCCTTGGCAATCGCCTCCGCGCGCGAGGACACGCCGAGCTTGCGGTAGACACTACGAACCTGGGTCTTCACCGTGTTACGGGTGACATACAGGCGTCGAGCGATCTGCTCGAGCGTGGCGTCCTCGGTGAGGTTCGCCAGGATTACCCGCTCGCGGCGGGTGAGGCTGGGCACACGGTGGTCAAGGGTCATCGCAGTCATGATCGGTTTCCTCCACACAGCGGCCGGTTCTGGGGTTCCGGCCTACGGTTGCTGCTATGAGATAAAGCGGCTCGTGCGGAGTTCATGACGCGGTTCTGGAAGAACTTTCTGACCGTTATCTTTCCGAGACCGACTTGGTCGACTCGATCTCGCCCATCACCGAACCGGCCTCGACGGTGGCGCCGACGTCGGGGAGCTCCAGGTAGACCACGTCACCGAGCGCCTCGGCGGCGACGTCGGTCACGCCGATGACGGCGGGCGTGGACTCGTCG
>NZ_BAAGRQ010000064.1:0-684 GCF_054782875.1 Microbacterium petrolearium | reverse complement strand
CCAATAATAGTTATAGCTGTTTCGTTAATGTAAGGAGCTACTGAAAATACTGAAGCATAATCTACATTACCAAATACCCAGAAAATTGCAAAGAATCCTACTGATAGGAACATATCACCTACTCGGTTAACTGTTAGAGCCTTCATACCTGCCTTATTTGCTTGCATTCGAGTATACCAGAAGTTAATTAGTAGATATGATGAGATCCCGATTCCTTCCCAACCTACAAACATAATAAAGTAGTTATCTCCTGCTACAAGAACAAGCATAAAGAAAGTAAACATAGATAGATATGAAAAGAATCGTTGGTTATGTGGATCTCCTGCCATGTAAGAAATTGAGTAAAGGTGTACTAGTGATGATACAATAAGTACAGGTAGTAGCATTGAAACAGTAAGACTATCAAATAGGAATCCCCATTGTACAAGCATAAATTCTGAATCAATCCATGATCCAATAACAATAGATACTGGTGATCCTGATAGACCAACTTCATAGAAAGCTACAATAGATAGAGCTGCTGATGTCATTAGACATCCTGTTGTAATGATGTGAGCTCCTGTAACACCAATAGTTCGTCCTCGTAGACCAGCAACAGCTGATCCAAACATAGGAAGTGCAAGAATAGCTAGATACATTATGTTCGAAGTGAAATATTACCTCGTAGTCGATAATAAGCTACTA
>NZ_BAAGRQ010000063.1:0-694 GCF_054782875.1 Microbacterium petrolearium | reverse complement strand
GTGCGCGGCAGAAACCTGGACCTGACTTCTTCGCGATTACCAGTCGCTGAGCGACGAGCAGTGGAAGTGATCGAGCCCTTGCGGCCGTCGAACACGGGCCTGCGCGGGCACCCGTTCTGGAACAGCCGTCGCGTCGTGGAGGGGATCGTCTAGCGGACCGGACCGGGATCCCGTGGCGCGACCTGCCGGTCGAACACGTGGCGCACCGTCTGCAAACGACACCGGCGATATGCTGGAGACGGTACGTGGGACAAGGTGCACTCCCGGCTGCTCGTCCAGGCTGACACGGACGGGAAGATCGATTCGAGCGTGTCGGTGGACGCCACGAACTACCGTGCCCACCAGCACGGCACGAACACCACAAGCCCGGAGCGGGCCACAGAGGGCGGTCTCGGACTACACGAACCGCCCCGCCGAGTTCGTCCACAGCCCGTGGGCGGTGAGTGCGAACCGGCAGGTCACTGCATCGGCCGCTCCCGTGGCGGTCTGAGCACAAAGATCCACCACGCTGTCGACGGGTGCGAGTGACCCTTGCCTGCCGCGGTCACCGGCGGGCAACCTAACGGCGGTGCAACGATGCTTGATGTCCTGGCCGATATCCGCGTCTCACGCACCAGGCCCGGACGGCCACGGACCTGCCCAGAAGCGGTGCTCGCGGACCGGACCTACGTGACCAGTCCGATCCGCAAGCACC
>NZ_BAAGRQ010000062.1:0-774 GCF_054782875.1 Microbacterium petrolearium | reverse complement strand
CTTACATAGGTAGAGCACTGACCATCATATTAATGGTTTTAATCGTTAATTTAATTGGGGGATCATAGATTCTACCTTTGATGTGTTAACCACCAAATGATGTAAATTTTTATGGGAAGGACAGACTATTCATGATAAGGTGGATAGTCGAAACGGAAACAGCCGAGAACATAGATAGAAGGTCCCAAAATAATGACTAAGTGAATTTAAGGAAGTCGTAGTCCTAATACAGCAATGATGTTAGCTTGGAAGTAGCTATCATTTGAAGAGGGTGTAACAACTCAGTTGCCTAAAGGACTATAGGCACCGACAATATGCGGGTCTATAGGTCATTTACCGAAACTATGTCAATTAAATTATATATTCTGTAATTTAATCAGAGTAGAGGAGCATCCCATGTGGATGAAAGATAGTGTTTCATTATCTGGACATAATGGGAGAGAAAATGCTAACATGAGTAACGTAGAAGATAGTTATAATACTATCCGCCGATTGAACAAGGGTTTCGTTGTCATGGTTAACAGCGACGATTTATAACGGTCTCTAAGATTATTATTGATGAGTTTGTCATAGATAACTATAACATTTGTTATGGTCAGGAAAATTATATGATTATTACCGTACCCTACAACCGACACAGGTGTTCAAGTAGAGAATACTAAGGCGTTGAGATAATACCGCATAAGGAACTCGGCAAAATGCTCCCTAACACTCGATAATAAGGGAGACCACTTAAAAAGTGGTGGCACATAATAGGGAGGGGCGACTGTTTAC
>NZ_BAAGRQ010000061.1:0-783 GCF_054782875.1 Microbacterium petrolearium | reverse complement strand
ATGGTAACCCGTCTCCCTTTGGCGGAGAAGACTTCCGTGTTCGAATCACGGGGGGTCAGAAGTAAAAAAAAAAGATGTTAAATGTGTTATAAAATATCAGATTAGGGAGTATAGCTCAGTGGCAGAGCAACTGACTCTTAATCAGTCTGTCGTGGGTTCGATCCCTTCTACTCCCCTAATAAATGTTTGTTTATATAGGAAGAGCACAGCTATTGGTGAGGTGGCTTCGGTTGCTAACTGAACGGATATCTATCCTTGTAGGTTCGAATCCTATCTCTTCCGGAATCAATTTAATATATACTAATATATTTCACCTCTTTAAATATTAATTAACCTTGCTTATATAAGTACTATATAAGTATAGTCTGTAAGGACGAGCGGAATCGAACCACTATCAAAGGTTTTGGAAACCTATATACTAACCGTTATACGACGTCCCTTACCTAATTACTTATAATCTATATTATGATTATTTTTATTAGAGTTCATAGGGAGTCGAACCCTACTTGTACAGATTTGCAATCCGTCAGTGAGTAACCGCTCGTGAACTCTATATAAAATCTATATATATTAGGTAATATAAAATATTACATCTATAATATCTATTGTAATAATTCTATATAGTTATTATTAATAATATTATATATATGCTATATATAATCATAAAATATAGAAATAGTATGTATTAATATCTATATAATTATATTTGAATATAAGTAGTATTTTAGTTAAATTTCATTTGGGTTTCTTTTAATAATAATATAATAGTCTTGCTTATATATA
>NZ_BAAGRQ010000060.1:0-842 GCF_054782875.1 Microbacterium petrolearium | reverse complement strand
TGAATCACAAATGTAACTATTAGCAATAGATAGTAGTGCATTACTCTTTATTACTCGCATAGATATTATATTCTTAATCTTATTGTCTTACCTTATATCAATTAGCAATCTCAGCGCTTTTTTGGTTATATTTATAATTAAATACCTTAAGCCCAAGAGGAATCGAACCTCTGCCACACCGATATCAACGATGGGTACTAACCGCTATACTATAGGCTTTATATACATTAATTAGTTTTTAATCTACTTATATGTAAGGGGAGTTGGGATAATATCAAATGCCATTAGAATACTTGGAGCTAGTACTACGAAGGCAATAGCTAGAGGAAGCATATCTGTCCAACATAGTACCATTAGTTGGTCGTATCGAATTCGTGGGAATGTAGCTCGACACCAGACAAAGAAAAAGCAAATAATACATGTCTTAACTCCTAGTACAATACTTTGTAGGTTAACGAAGGTGTCGTTGATAAATAGTTCTGGCATGTTGTACCCACCTAGAAATAGGATTGCTGTTAGACATGACATTAGAACAATTGAACAGTATTCTCCTAGGAAGAAGAATACAAAGATCATACCACTGTGTTCAGTAAAGAAACCAGCTACTAGTTCTGATTCTGCTTCTGGTAGGTCAAATGGTGTACGATTAGTTTCAGCTAGTGCTGAAATTAGAAATACAATGAATACAGGTAGCATAGGAATAACAAACCAAATAGCTTCTTGATGTTCGATAATTGTTGTGATATTAAATGATCCTGTCATAAAGATCACTGTTAGAATTGCTGAACTTAGTACTAGTTCATATGAAATCATTTGAGCTGTTGATCGTAGTGATCCTAGAA
>NZ_BAAGRQ010000059.1:0-881 GCF_054782875.1 Microbacterium petrolearium | reverse complement strand
CTACGCCCACAAGACCCGGCCCGAGTCCGCCAGGGCCGCCCGGGATCGGGTGCTGACCGAGAAGATCGAGGAGGTGCACGAGAAGAACTACGGCGTCTACGGGGTCCGGAAGGTCTGGCACGAGCTGAACCGGCAGCGCGGCGGGCAGGACACGCGGGTGGCGCGGTGCACGGTCGAGCGGCTGATGCGCGAGAACGGGCTGCGTGGGTTGCTGCGCGACAAGTCCCCGCGCACGACCCGGCCCGCGGCGGAGACCGGCAGACCCGGCGACCTGGTCGAACGGGACTTCACCGCGACGCGGCCGAACGAGCTGTGGGTCGCGGACCTGACCTATGTCCGGACCTCGCAGGGGTGGGTGTATGCGGCGTTCGTGCTGGACGTGTACTCCCGCCTGATCGTCGGGTGGCAGGTCGCCACGTCGTTGTATACGGATCTGGCGTTGGACGCGCTGCAGATGGCGATCTGGCGCCGGCAGCACGAGGGCGCCGATCTGGCCGGGCTGACGCACCACTCGGACCGTGGAGTGCAATATCGAGCGATTCGCTATACCCAGCGGCTCGCCGAGGCCGGCGCCGTGGCCTCGGTCGGTTCCAAGGGCGACTCGTATGACAACGCGATGGCCGAGGCGTTCAACTCGCTGTTCAAGGCCGAGCTGGTCCGTAACAACGGGCCCTGGCGCGGCCTGGACGACCTCGAGATCGCGACAGTGGAGTACATCGACTGGTACAACAACCGGCGTCTGCACGGCGAGCTCGGACACATCCCACCCGCCGAACACGAAGCCCTACACGCCGCTGCCCACCCGGTCCCGGCAAGCCTGGAAACCAACTAACCAGCTCTCCACCAAACCCGGGGCTTGACAATCTACCAGTCGCTGTATG
>NZ_BAAGRQ010000058.1:0-909 GCF_054782875.1 Microbacterium petrolearium | reverse complement strand
GCCGCGTATTGGAGGTAGTTGAGGCGGCTGGCCTCACGCCGTGCCTTGAGGACGCCGTCGAGCACGAGCCCGACAGCCCACGCCAAAGCGCCCATCACGCCGAGCGCCACTGCGAGGATCGCCGTGGGGAACCGAGGGACCAGACCGGTATCGAAGAACTCGATCACCAGCGGGATGCCCAGTAGAACCGCCGCGAGCATGAACACCGCACCGACGATCCCATAGAAGAACAGCGGCCGCTCGTGCCGAATCAGCTGGACCACCAGATTCAAGATCCGGAAGCCATCATGATACGTGCGCAGCTTGCTCTCACTGCCCGCCGGGCGGTCCTTGAACCCGACCGGCACCTCGGCCTGCGGCACCCGCAGGCTCATCACATGCACCGTCAACTCGGTCTCGATCTCGAACTCCCGCGACGCCGCCGGGAAGCTCTTCACGAACCGGCGCGACATCACCCGGTATCCGCTCAGCATGTCGCTGACCTCGTCGCCGAAGATGCCGCCGACGAGCCAGTTGAAGCCCTTGTTGCCCAGCTCGTGCCCCGAGCGGTACGCCGACTCCACGCCCTCGGGCTGCGTCCGCACGCCGAGCACGTGGTCGTACGGCCCCTCGCGCAGGGTGCGGATCATCTCCGGCAGCGCCGCCGCGTCGTAGGTGTCGTCACCATCGATCATCACGTAGACGTCGGCATCGATATCAGCGAAGGCACGCCGCACCACGTTGCCCTTGCCCTTGCGCTCCTCACGCCGCACGATCGCGCCGGCCGCGGCCGCCACCTCCGCCGTCCGATCCGAGCTGTTGTTGTCGTAGACGTAGATCACCATCTCCGGCACCGCAGCACGCAGATCAGCGATCACCTTCCCCACCGCGACCTCTTCGTTGTAACAGGGAACAATCGCAGCGATGACA
>NZ_BAAGRQ010000057.1:0-912 GCF_054782875.1 Microbacterium petrolearium | reverse complement strand
CTCCTTGGCTCACAGAACGACATGGCTACGATCCGACTTATACTAACAATAATCCAACCTAGAGCGCCCTTTCACTCTAAACGTAGTGAATGACATAGTCTAATCTTACTAGAAATAGTAAGCAGGCTTTTATAAGCTATAATGTTGTATGGGGTGGATTCTCTGTTAATAATGCTACACTTAACCGATTCTTCTCACTTCACTATCTACTACCATTTATTCTAGCAGCTCTAGCTCTAGTACATATGCTAACACTTCACACACACGGTAGCTCAAACCCTGAAGGTATTAGCTCAAATGCTGAAAAGGCACCAATGCATCCATACTTTATCTTTAAGGATCTAGTAACAATTATCCTTTTCTTCATTGCTCTAACAGCTCTAGTAATGTATGCACCTAACATGCTAGGACACAGTGACAACTATATTCCTGCTAACCCTATGCAAACACCACCTTCAATTGTACCGGAATGGTATCTTCTACCGTTCTATACAATTCTACGGTCAATTCCTAACAAGCTACTAGGAGTAGTTGGAATGCTAGGATCGCTACTAATCCTACTTGCTATGCCCCTACTTGACGTAGGACGAACTCGAGGTAATGTGCACCGACCTCTAACACGATTTGCCTTCTGGGTATTCGTAGGTAACTTCTTCCTTCTAATGTGGATTGGTAGCCAACACGCTGAAGAACCATTTGTAACAGTTGGGGCTATTGCAACTGCTGTATACTTTGGTTGGTTTGTAGTCCTACTACCAATTATTGGAATGCTAGAAAACACATCACTTGACGGTTCATCAAATCGAACATAATTTATATATCATTATTATTACTCCCCTTAAATTTAATATAAGTAACGTGGGGATGTAGTACAGTGGTTAGTACATTATGTTTGCATCATAGTAACTGGGG
>NZ_BAAGRQ010000056.1:0-986 GCF_054782875.1 Microbacterium petrolearium | reverse complement strand
TAGAGACTAGAGACGCTGCACGGATAGGTGGCAGTGGCTCGGCCGAACTGAACCAGCCTCCGTTTCACGCACCGCCCACGAGTCGCTCGGGATGCACGAGGCCGAGGCAAGCCAGTCAGGTGTCACCCCAGGCTCGGCTTTTTCCTCGGCCCAGACCGGTCACAATACGATATGAACGAATCAGCCATCCATCCTCACGATTCCAGATTGAATCCCATCGATCTATGAGGTCTCGTCGCCACTCCGGTCGCCCTCTTGGTCGCACTTCAAGATCGTAGGAGATCATAACTGCCAAGTGATCGTAGATCCGGTTTGCGATCCGTCCTGACCGATTGGCGCCGTCATAATCGCCCGTTCGGGGCAGATCTCGACGGTCTCTCACATGCACGCGAAATTCTCTGTCGAACAGAATGGCCACTTCGCGAATATTCGGATTAGCATAAGCCCTTGCCCGAATATCCAGGTTTCTCGGAAGGCCGAAAGATTCAGGATCAATTCCGCAACCGTCGGGCGCATCAATACCATCCGGGCTCTGATTCTTCCGCGATGGGTGAGTCAGTGCCAGTTGATCAATTCTGCTCGATGACCATTCGAGCAGGGCTTCGTAGACCTCGGCTCGCTTTGCCCATACTCGATCATCATTGGCCAGCTGACGTTGCGCTCGGAGGGTCGCCCACGTATTAAAGGCGTTAACGATTGGACTAAGAATTCCGACGACAAGCGCCACTCCCGCAGCAAAGAGTGCAACCTTGGTCTCCACCTGAAGTCCGGACCAGTCACTGGCGACGAAGTTCACGCCCCGAGCATGCCGCATCGAGTCATGCCTGGCCAGGTCACAGCCTTATGTGCGTACCCATGCGATGTCGATCATTCATCACACCACCCAAGTCGGTCACATACCCATTCCTTGCTTGCGGTGTGTGCGATCTGAACGCCAGGCATGCTCCATTGGGGATCGTGTCGCTCGACGTAGCGCTGCGGCCGAG
>NZ_BAAGRQ010000055.1:0-989 GCF_054782875.1 Microbacterium petrolearium | reverse complement strand
TGGGGTGTGACACTTCTTGTAGACGGTCGTTACCAGGAAGGAACGACAGGCAGAGATGTCTACGAATCGCAGGAAGTTCACTGAGGAGTTCAAGGCCGACGCGGTCCAGCTCGTCGTGCAGGGCGGCCGCCCGATCGCGCAGGTCGCGCGGGAGTTGGAGATCAACGAGAGCTCGCTCGGGTACTGGGTGAAGGCGTATCGGGCCCAGCACCCCGACCCGGAGACGGCGCCGCCACCGGTGGAGGCCGCGCGGATCGCACGGTTGGAAGCGGAGAACCGGCGGCTCGCGGAGGAGAACGCGTTCTTGAAAAAAGCCGCGGCCTTCTTCGCGAAGGAGCAGCGGTGAGCGAGAAGTTCACGCTGATGCACGCGGAGAAGGCCACCTTCACGATCGAGCTGATGGCGCGCCTGCTCAGCGTCTCACGCGCCGGCTACTACGCGTGGGCGAAGCGGCGGGACACGATCCCGCCGACCACGGCGCGGAGGGTGTGGCTGTCTGGTGTGATCACGCAGATCCACGACGACTCGCACGGGGTGAACGGGTTCCGGCGGGTGCTCGCCGAATTGTCTCGCCGCGGGATCGCCGCGTCGGAGGGTCTGGTCCGCAAGATCATGCGGGAGGCGGGGATCTTCGGGATCCAGCCCCGCTCCAAGAAGCGCACCACGATCCCCGCCGACGACGTGGTGACCCGCCCCGATCTGCTCAAGCGGGACTTCACCGCCGACCGGCCCGGGGTCCGCTTCGTCGGCGACATCACCTACCTGCGCACCGGGGAAGGGTGGCTGTATCTGGCGACGGTGATCGACCTGTTCAACCGTGAGGTCGTGGGCTGGTCGATGGCTGAGCACATGCGCACCGAGCTGATCGGCGACGCCCTCACGATGGCCCATACCCACGGGCGCATCGAGTCGGGCGCTCTGTTCCACTCGGACCGCGGAAGCCAGTACACCTCTGACGAGTACGCCAAGCTCGCGGGCCGTTTCGGGGT
>NZ_BAAGRQ010000054.1:0-1236 GCF_054782875.1 Microbacterium petrolearium | reverse complement strand
GGGGCTTGACCCTTGATCTTGGACACGCTGATTCCAGCACGATGCTGGGGGGAGCGAGAATCCAAGGATGGCCAGGAAGAACTACACGGACGAGTTCCGTCGCCGAGCGGTGGACTTGTACGAGTCCACGCCCGGGGCGACGCTCAAGGGGATCGCGGCGGATCTCGGCGTGTCCCGCGGCGCGTTGAAGGAGTGGGTCGACAAGCTCGGCTCCGGGACCACGACGACCGGAAGCCCGGTCCATCCTCCGTCAGGCGGCGAAGTATTTCGCCGGGGAGACGAGCTGGTGAACCGCTTCCAGTTCGTCGAGGATCACAAGGACGCCTACGGCGTGAAGCGGTTGTGTGAGGTCATCGAGATCGCGAGGTCGTCGTTCTACGCGTGGCTGTCCGCCGCCCCCGGACGTGCCGCGAGGCAGTCGGCAGATGCGGCCCTCGCTGGCCGGATCCGGGCGCTGCAGGACCCGCAGCAGGGCGGGGACCGCGCCTTGGGTGCACCGCGGATCACCGCCGACCTCAACGAGGGCGTTGCCGAGAGTGAGCGGGTCAACCACAAGCGCGTGGCCCGCGTGATGCGTCAGCACGGCCTGGCCGGGATCCGGCTGCGCAAGCGGGTGAAGACCACGATCCCGGACCAGTCGGGGCGGCGCTTCCCGGACCTGATCGGCCGCGACTTCTCCACCGGGGAGCCGGGCCGCCGTTACGTCGGCGACATCACCTACCTGCCCATCGAGGACGGCACGAACCTGTACCTCGCGTCCTGCATCGACCTCGGGTCACGGAAGCTCGCCGGCTGGGCGATGGCCAGCCACATGCGCACCGAGCTCGTCGAAGACGCGCTGAAGGCTGCATGGCGCGAGCGCGGCTCCCTCGCCGGGGCCGTGTTCCACAGCGACCACGGCTCGGTCTACACCTCGAAGTCCTACACCGGCCTCTGCGAGCGATTCGGGGTGATCCAGTCGATGGGAGCGATCGGCTCGTCGGCCGACAACGCCCTCGCCGAGAGCTTCAACGCGGCCCTCAAGCGCGAACTGCTCGAAGGCCGACCCGCGTTCCCGAACGCGCCCACGGCCTACCGGGCCGTGTTCCGGTGGGCGAACCGCTACAACACCCGCAGGCGCCACTCCGCGATCGGCAACATCACCCCGAACGCCTACGAGACCGCCACCTTCGCTATCCTCACGGAAGCGGCATAACCGAAATGACACCGTGTCCACGATCCGGGGTCAAGGCCCCA
>NZ_BAAGRQ010000052.1:0-1041 GCF_054782875.1 Microbacterium petrolearium | reverse complement strand
CGCGCGGCCGCCCGTTCCGCCGCCGCCCTCGGCGCCTGAGCCCGCGGCCTCCCCCGCCCCGACGGCGGCCGCGGCCCCCGCGGCCCCGCCGGCGGTTGCCGCCCCCATGGACGCGAACCCGCCCGCACGGCGCCGGTCGCTGCCTCAGGAGCCGGTCGCCGAGCAGAGCGCCCGCACCGAGGAGGAGGCGGGGCTGCCGCTGCACACCATGCTGCCGCGCGAGGCCGTCACCCGCTTCGGACAGCCCGAGCGACGCCGGCGCTCCTCGTCCGGCGCCCCCTCGGCGCCCGCCGGGCCCGTGCCCGCCTTCCGCACCGACGACGGCACGGTGACCCCCGTCGACCGCCTCGGCTACATCGGCCGCCGCCCGTCGGCGCCCGACGAGCACCCCGACGCGCTCCTCGTGACCGTTCCCGACGAGGACCGCTCGGTCTCCCGCTCGCACGGCCGCTTCGGTGTGACGAACGGTCAGCTCTGGTACGAGGACCTGGGATCGGGCAACGGCTCGATCCTCGAGCTGCCCGACGGGCGCTCCACGACGCTCACGTCGCACCAGCGCGTGTCGCTGCCCACCGACTCCAAGCTCATCATCGGCTCGCACACCGTGCGCATCGTCGAGCACCGGGGCTGACCCACCCCCGGTCCGCACGAGGCCAGGAGCCGCGCCCGACGGGCATGAGAAAGGCCCGGGACCACGTGGTCCCGGGCCTTCTGCTCACGTCACCAGGCGAGCTCGTCGCGGTCCTTGTCGTCGCCCCGGCTGCCCGAGCGGCCGAGGGCGCCGAGGTCGGTGACGACCTCTTCCTCGTCGAGCTGCATGGCGATCAGGTCGAGCGAGTCGCGCCTCTTCTTGCGGTCGCTGCCCGCGCCCGCACCGCCGGCCATGACTCCACCGCCGGTCGCGCCGCGCGCGGCGGCGCCCGCGCCGGTCGCGCCGCCCGTGCCTGCGGCTCCGGCGCCACCGCGACCCGCGGCTCCGCCGTTGCCCAGCACGCCGCCGTGGCCTGCCTTGCCGCTGAGCCCGCCGCGCGCTCGCGGTGC
>NZ_BAAGRQ010000051.1:0-1401 GCF_054782875.1 Microbacterium petrolearium | reverse complement strand
GGTCAAGTCCCTGGTGGTGGTGTAGCGCTCGGTCCTTCGTGTTGATGGTTCAGGCGCTGAGTTCGAGGTTGGTGTCGGTCACCTCCTCGGGGCTGTTGTCAGCGACGAGGGTGAGCCTGCTTTTGGCGAGGATGTCGAGGCCGAGGTAGCGGCGTCCTTCGGCCCATTCGTCGGTCTGTTCGGCGAGCACGGCGCCGACGAGGCGGATGATCGCGTCCCGGTTCGGGAAGATGCCGACGGAGTCGGTGCGGCGGCGGATCTCGCGGTTCAGTCTCTCGTTGGGGTTGTTGGACCAGATCTGCTGCCAGAGCCCTTCGGGGAACCCAGTGAACGCGAGGATGTCCGCTCGTGACGCGTCGGGGAGCTTGTCGTCGACGTAGTCGAGGAGCCGGTCGAACTGGGCGTGGACGCTGTCGGCGTCGGGTTGGTCGTAGACGGAGTGCAGCATCGCCTTGACGGCCGGCCACATGGTCTTCGGTGTCACGGACATCAGGTTGGCGGCGTAGTGGGTGCGGCATCGTTGCCAGACCGCGCCGGGCAGGTTCGCCGCGACCGCTTCCACCAGCCCGGCGTGGGCGTCACTGGTGACCAGCCGGACCCCGCCCAGGCCGCGAGCGACGAGGTCGGCGAAGAACGAGTTCCAGGCCGCCCCGGTCTCGCTCGTCGCGACGCGGAGCCCGAGGACTTCGCGGCGCCCGTCGGCGTTGACGCCGGTCGCGATAAGCACGACCGCGTTGATCACCCGGCCGCCCTCACGGACCTTCATCGTGAGAGCGTCGGCGGCGACGAATGTGAACGGGCCCGCGTCATCGAGGGGGCGGTGGCGGAACTGGTCGACGTGCTCATCGAGGTCGGCCGCCATCCGCGAGACCTGGGACTTGGAGAGGGAATGGATTCCGAGGGTCTTCACGAGCTTGTCCATCCGGCGGGTCGAGACCCCGGCGAGGTAGCAGTCCGCGATCACGGTGATCAGCGCGGTCTCTGCCCGTTTGCGGCGCTCGAGCAACCACTCCGGGAAGTATGTGCCCGACCGCAGCTTCGGGATCGCGACATCGATCGTGCCGACGCGCGTGTCCAGGTCGCGGTGCCGGTAACCGTTGCGCTGCGCGAGCCGGTCGGGTGAGGGCTTGCCCCACTCCGCGCCAACGACGGCGTCTGCGTCCGCGGACAACAGCGCGTTGATCATCGTCTGCAGCAGGCTGCGCATCAGATCCGGCGACGCGTCCAGCAGCGCTTCACTGAGCACGCTGGCAGGGTCGACAATATGAGGAGCGGTCATCGTGATGACTCCATTCGAGTGAGAAGTAGAGAGCTTTCTCGAAGGATCACACGGTGACCGCGTCTACGTCAGGAACGACGAGCCAGACCACCGCGCGCTACACCACTATGCGGGACTCCACT
>NZ_BAAGRQ010000050.1:0-1092 GCF_054782875.1 Microbacterium petrolearium | reverse complement strand
GTCCTGGCGCGGATCATCGAACCGACCAGCAAGCTCGACTCGCTGCGGGTGCTGGCCGAGGCCGGGATCGACGCGCCGTCGTATGCGACGCTCAAGCGGCGGCTGCGCGTCTACGCGGGCCTGCCGGCAAGAGGCTTGCCCCCGATCGCCCTCGACGACGACACCGACGAGGCCGAGGCGACCACATCGCTGGTCGTGGACCCGGCCGGTGGGTCATGGCGGGCCAGGCTGGCGAAGGCGTGCGCCGAGCATGTGGGCCTGGGGCCGGCGACGTACTGCTTGTATGACGTCACGACGCTGCACTTCGAGACCCACGAGGGCGACGGGTTCCGCGAGTCCGGGTTCTCCAAGGAACGACGCCTGGAGCCGCAGATCACCGTCGGGCTCCTCACGGACCAGGCCGGGTTCCCGCTCATGGTCCACGCGTTCGAGGGCAACCGCGGCGAGACGACCACGATGGTGCCGGTGCTGCAGGCGTTCATGACCGCCCACCAGCTGACCGACATCGTGATCGTCGCCGACGCGGGCATGATCAGCGAGGCGAACTGGCGCGCGATCGAGGCCCTCGGCTGGTCCTTCGTCCTCGGCGCACGCATGACCGACATCCCGATCGTGGTCCAGAAGTGGCGTGAGCAGCATCCCGACCAGCAGATCCCGGACGGGCACGTGTTCACCCGCCCCTGGCCCGCCGCACCCTCGGACAAACGACGCGACCACACGTACTACTACGCCTACTCCGCCGCACGCGCCAAGCGGACCCTGCACGGGATCGACGAGCAGGTCCGCAAGGCCGAGCAGGCCGTCGCCGGGAAGACCTCGATCAAGCGGAACCGGTTCGTGAGACTCACCGGCGCGACCAAGACCGTCAACCGCGACCTGGAGACCCGCGCCCGCGCGCTGGCCGGCATCAAGGCCTACGTCACCAACCTGGACGACCCGAGCGCCGAGCACGTCATCGCGACCTACTCCGCGCTGCTCAACGTCGAGAAGTCCTTCCGGATGACGAAGTCCGACCTTGCCGCCCGCCCCGTCTTCCACCACGTCCGCCACTGCATCGAGGCGCACCTGACGATCGTGTTCGCCGCCCTGGCC
>NZ_BAAGRQ010000049.1:0-1097 GCF_054782875.1 Microbacterium petrolearium | reverse complement strand
GAGCGGGTGGGGAGTTCGGTGGGTTCGCTGCTGTCGGGTGGGTGGAGCAGGAAGGGGCCGTGGCGGTCGCGGGTGATGCGGTAGCGGTGGTGGTGGAGGTTCATGTGGTGGAACCTGCACAGGAGGATGCCGCGGTCGATGTCGGTGCGTCCACCGTGGGTGGCCCAGGTGTCGATGTGGTGGGCTTCGCAGTAGGAGGCGGGCATGCCGCATCCGCGCCATCGGCAGCCGCCGTCGCGGATGGCGAGGGCGATGCGCTGTTTCGGGGTGAACAGTCGCTGTTCCCGCCCGACGTCGAGGGGGTTCCCGTGCACGTCGACGGTGACCGGGGTGTGCCCGGTGGTGCAGATGGCCTGCTCGACCGCCGGGGCGGGGAGCGGGTGGCCGCCGTCCTCGGTGTACCCGGGGCCGGGCCGGCCGGGACCGGGCCGGCCGGGACCGGGCTGGACGGGACCGTCGCTGCCGACCCCGCTGGGAGCGTCGCCCCCGCTGCCGGCGCCGCCGGCGGCGTTGCGGGTGGGGTCGATGGTGACGACGCGGACGCCGGGCTGGCGGGCACCGAACACCGTTTCGGCGTCGGCGACGGCGCCGGCGCGCAGCACCCCGAGGATGAGGTCGTAGGTGAGCTGGTCGTTCGTCCGCGGGTCGTCGGTGAGCTGTTGCGCTTTCGCGAGCCTCGTCGGGGTCGACGAACCGGGGACCGCCGCGGCGGGGCCGCAGGGCCGCGTCGATCACGGTCCGCATCCACGCCGCACCCTCGTCGTCGAACACGATCTTCGCGTGCTGGACGCCGTCCGCGTCCGTCCACATCCGGAACGCGCGTGCCTCGAACCGGGCCAGGAACCGAGCCTCCGCACCTTCCGGGTCCAACCGGTCCCGCAACACCCGTGCCGCGGTGGCGAGATCCTCGACCGTGCACTCGGCCGCCACGGCGACCAGCTGCTCGGCCGCGAGCCGCCACGCCTCCACTGCGGCATCCGCGCTGGCCGGCGACGAATCCTGCGACGAGGAGCCGGTGGGTGGGTGGCCGAGGCCGCGGAGAATCGCGTCCATCTGCGCCGCCGTCACCACCCCGCTCAGCAGCGCCTGATCCACCG
>NZ_BAAGRQ010000048.1:0-1123 GCF_054782875.1 Microbacterium petrolearium | reverse complement strand
ACGCTGATCTCGGGAGGCATTCGTTGCAGGGCAAGCATGGTCATCTCAGTCGTGAGCAGAAGCAGCTCGCGCTCCGTCTCCACTCGAAGGGGTGGCGGCTCATCGATATCGCCCGCGAGATCGGGTGCACGGCCCCGATGGTCGGCCGCATGGCGCGGGAAGGGCGTCACCTCGACGGGAAGCCGTTCGGCTGGGAGCCGCGCGAGGGGCATCTGACGATCCTCGACCGTGAGGAGATCCTGGTTGGTCTCGCGCGCGGTGACACGTTGACCGCGATCGCGCTCGCCCTGGGACGGGCGGTGTCGACGGTCAGCCGCGAGGTCAAGCGCGGCGGCGGGCGGGAGGGGTACTCGGCGTGGCGGGCGCATGAGGACGCGCGAGAGCAGGCCCGCCGCCCGAAGCCGTTCAAGCTTGACGGTGGACGGCTGCTCGAGGTTGTCGCGACGCAGCTGGAGCAACTGTGGTCTCCGCAGGAGATCGCCGCCCGCCTACGGTTGGAGCATCCCGACGACCCGGAGATGCACGTGAGTCACGAGACGATCTACCAATCCCTGTTCGTGCAGGGACGCGGGCAGTTGCGCCGCGAGCTTGCCCGCTGCCTGCGGTCGGGGCGTGCGGCACGGAAGTCGCGGACCGCGACGGACCGGCGAGGCCGGCTGCCAGGAATGGTGATGATCAGCGAGCGCCCCGCGGAGGTCGAAGACCGCGCCGTGCCGGGGCATTGGGAAGGCGACTTGATCCTCGGTGAGAACAGTCGCAGCGCCGTGGGAACCCTCGTTGAACGCAGCACCCGCCTCACACTTCTGCTGCACCTGCCCGACGGGAAGAGCGCCGACAAGGTGGAGGCCGCAATGCGCGAGGCGATCACCGCGTTGCCGGCGTCGCTGGCGCGGACGATCACCTGGGATCAGGGCGCCGAGATGGCCAAGCATTCCGAGTTCACGACAGCGACCGGCATCCCGATCTACTTCTGCGACCCGCACTCCCCGTGGCAGCGCGGAAGCAACGAGAACACCAACGGACTGCTACGCCAGTACCTGCCGAAGAGCACCGATCTGAGCATCGTCACCCGCGCTGAGCTGACCGCGATCCAGGACTCGCTCAACGGACGACCACGCAAAAC
>NZ_BAAGRQ010000047.1:0-1153 GCF_054782875.1 Microbacterium petrolearium | reverse complement strand
ATCAGTGGATTAACTATTGGTTTTCGTTGCTAACGCTAAAGTCTGCCACCTGCATAGTACAGTCGAAAGACCGAAACGTCAATGATTAGACCGTTCTTAGGCACATGGAGTGAAGCATGCCGTTTAATCCGATAGCCCGCGTAAAATCTTACCACTTCTTGCATCTTAGACAGGTGTTGCATGGCTGTCGTCAGTTAGTGTTCGTGAGACCTATGGTTGATTCCGTATAACTAACGCAATCCTCGCTATGAATCTATATGTTTTATAGTCTAGATTTTATAAGAATCTAGTTTAGGAGGACTATGACAAGTCTTCATGACCCTTATGGAGTGGGCTACACGCGTGCCACTAGAATATCGACAGTATGATGCAATTCTGAAAAGAGGAGCTAACCATCAACCGATATTAATGTACGAATTAAAGGCTGGAACTCGCCTTTATGAAGTAGGAATTCCGAGTAATCGCGCATCAGCACGGCGCGGTGAAGTATACCTCTAAGCGGGTACTAATTGCTCATCACGGGGGGAGAGACACTACTCATTGAAGATGTTTTGAATTATCTAAAAAGATATTCAAGTTTCGAGATGAAGAGCGTTGATTTCTCTGAAGTTGAAACATAGTAGCCGTAAGGGAACTTGCGGCTGAATGATAAAATCTAATTAATCCCCTTATACGATAATTATGTCGAATACTATGTACTATTTTAACTACATAGCTTTAAAGAACAACTACTTTATATATTCAGTCATCATGACACACTTTATTACATCTCCACTAGAACAATTCGAAGTGGTACCTTTCCTTAGTGTTTCAGCACCTATTATTGGTGACTTTAACCTTTCACTAACAAATCTAGGTCTATACGCTATTATTACTGTATTCCTAGTACTAGGTCTACATATTATGGGTAACAATTCATATTCTCTTGTACCTAGCGCATGGAGTATTTCACTAGAAAGTGCTTACGCATCAATCCACGGTATGGTACGAGACCAAATTGGTTCAGCAAACGAAATTTACATGCCATTTATTTACAGCCTGTTCTTCTTCATTCTAATTGCTAACCTAAACGGTAATGTACCTTATGCATTTACAATTACAACATCAGTTATGGTTGCTATTGGTCTATCTGTATTCATCTTCATTGGTGTAA
>NZ_BAAGRQ010000046.1:0-1351 GCF_054782875.1 Microbacterium petrolearium | reverse complement strand
AGGTCACTCATGATCGCACCGTAGCTGCCGTCACTGACACTGCTGCGGGAGTGTCCATCCAAGGACGATCTGCATCCGACGCTGACAACCACTTACAACCACACATGACTACAGATAACGAGCACCACCAGCACAGGATGCCACCTCCTCATCCAAGCGGGCATCGCCCGCCTCATCACCAGCGCCGACGACCTCGCCCCCACCGTGGACGAATAACCGCCAGCACCCCGGACGGTGCCGACCCCCCACCATGAGCTACGGTCGGCACCGCCCGAACCCTTCTCACGCCGCGCTCCCGCCCCCGATCCTCGCCTCCAGCATCATGTCCAGTCCACACGCCCAGCCACCGGCACCTGTTCCGCCGCTTCTCTACCCGAAACCGGCTCCGCGGACCTCCTCCACCACGCCGCGCACCTGTCCTTCTCACAGTCGGATACACGTCTTGCATTTACACGCTGATCGAGCATTATCGCGGCAGAAGCCTCTTCCGCGCCCGCGTCGATGCGACCCCGCCGCCGCTACGCGGCGATCCCGCTTCCGCCTGAGAGCACAGCCGTCGCCGCTCCCGCGCCCGAAACCTGCCGAGACATCGACCCGTGCGCGAGAAGTCACGACGAGCGCGACTCCACAGCTCGCGCCAAAGTCGAACGGGGCGCGGGCCTCGCGACCGTCGACGCTCACACCACCGACCACGGCGATCAAGGCCGCGACATTCCTGCACCGCGCCCGCCGTATGCGACGGCGACGCGACCGTGCTCCGCAACACCTACGCACCCGGAGCAGCCTCGCAGGCGGCATCAGCAACTCGCAACCCCACAGCATGTTGCACGCAGCAGCGACACCGGCAGTGCCAAGCGTGTTGCACGCCTCGCTCTCGCACACCCGCGACTTGCAACACCCCTGCACTGCCCCGATGCACCACGAGAAGGAAGCCCTAGCGGCACCATGCAACACCCAGTAAAATGGACAGGACCCGGCGGGCAGTACACGCTTCAGGATTCAGGACGCACCATCGGTGCGAAGGGGCCCAGCCACCAACAACACAACCGAGCACAAACGTGCTCGACCGTTGAAGGAGGCCCCTGATGTTCCTCATCGCACTCGCCATGCGCCCTGCAGCCGCTGTCTTCTATTGGTGCCAGCGGTGGCTCCCGAGCAACCGACTCGTCACGCTCCTACGCACCCGGCGAGGCTACCGATGGGGCCTGCCCGCCGTCCTCCTCGGCGTCCTGGGCTGTGTCAAGCTTCGTAGACGATCTCTTTGTGGATTTCAGGCCGCGGTTGCGGTCTGGGCGTAGTAGGCGGCCCGGGTCTCGGCGGGGGTGCGGTAGCCGAGGGTGGAGTGCAGCCG
>NZ_BAAGRQ010000045.1:0-1471 GCF_054782875.1 Microbacterium petrolearium | reverse complement strand
GGGCGGATTCAAGGGGTCGTCGCAACGCCAAGTGAACTAAATGAGTTGTAGCAGACGCTCGGCTGGGGTATCCCAGCCGAGCGTCTTGCGTGGGCGGCTGTTGAGCTTTTGTGCGACGTGTTCGAGGTCCTCGGCGCCGTAGACGGTCAGGTCGGTGCCTTTGGGGAAGTACTGGCGCAGCAGGCCGTTGGTGTTCTCGTTCGAGCCGCGTTGCCAAGGGGAGGCGGGGTCGCAGAAGTAGACCGGGACGCCGGTGGCGACCTGGAACGCCTTGTGCGCTGCCATCTCCGCGCCTTGGTCCCAGGTCAGCGACCCGCGCAGATGCGCCGGGAGCGTGCCAATCAGATCGACCAGGACGTCACGGACGGTCTCGGCGGTGTGTTCCCCGGTGGGCAGGTGGCCGAGCATGACATAGCGGGTGGTGCGCTCGACGAGGGTGACGATCGCGGACTGGTTGTTCGCCCCGACGATCAGGTCGCCCTCCCAGTGTCCCGGGACGGCGCGGTCTTCGATCTCCGCGGGCCGGTCGCTGATCATCACCATCGGGTCGACGAACCGGCTGGTGCGGTGCTCCGGCGAGCGGTGCGGTTTGCGGCGGGTCCGGCCGGTTCGCAGCGCATCGGCGACCTCACGTTTGAGGCCGCCGCGGGCCTGGACGTAGATCGCCTGATAGATCGTCTCGGTGCTCACCTGCATGCTCTCGTCGTCCGCGTGATCACGCGACAGGACGCCGCTGATCTGCTCCGGAGACCATTGTTCCGCCAGCTTGTCCGCGACGTAGTCCCGCAACCGGCTGGGCTGGGCGAGCTTGGCCGGCTTCGGGCGAACTCGCCGCATCGCCGCATCGCGATGCGCCGCATGAGGCAGGTAGAGACCATCCGCCCGAGTCCGCGCGTCGAGCTCGCGCTTGATCGTCGACGCCGGACGGCCCAGCTCCCGCCCGATCGCCCGCAACGACCACTTCAGCCGGCTCAGGTCGGCGATCTTCTCCCGCTCCGCAAGTGACAGCAGCCGGGAGCCGACCTGCTCCGGTATCGCGGGCGGTGGGCTCGTCATGGACTCCATCGTGGTGCGCCCGGTCGCGTAGTCCACACGCCGCCCATCCGGGTAGAACCGCGAGTTCCGCGAATGCCGGACCCCGTGATCCCAGTCCCTCGCGGTGCGCTCATGGATCCCGACCTGCGCGGCCGCCTCCCGACGCGACACTCCTTCCGCCCTCAGCCGGGCGAACTCACCCCTCGCAGGGTGCGGGCGGGCCGGATAAGCCTTCACTCGGAACCCGACCTTCCGAGCCCAGCCGAACGCGGTGTTCCGATTCACACCGAGCTCGCGCGCCGCGAGCGTCACGCTGCCCAACGACTCCAACAACGCCAGGAACTCGGCCCGGCGACGATCCTTCTCCTCCGAAAACGACACGGTGGCCGCAACCTCCCGAAACTCGGGGTGTTGCGACCACCGTTAGAACCCGCCA
>NZ_BAAGRQ010000044.1:0-1476 GCF_054782875.1 Microbacterium petrolearium | reverse complement strand
GACCCGTTACTTTCTTCGTGACCGTCTGGCGGAGGATGCTAGGCGGTGACGGCCTGCCGGGCCCGGCATGATTGCTGCCCCCTGTCTTTGATGATCCGGGGGGTGTTGTCACCGGGCCTGGTTGGCGGTGTGTGATCGCTGATAGGGGCTGGACCCGAGCATGCTCGAGGCCGTTCGTAACGTGGATGCCGAGACGCACCGTCGCGGACGCCGTCGTGAGCGAACGGAGGACACTGTGGTCACCAGCATCGGCAGATACGACGAGGTCGACGTGTTCGTCGGGCTCGACGTCGGGAAGGGCGAACACCACGCCGTCGCCCTCGACCGGGCCGGCAAGAAGCTCTTCGACAAGGCGCTACCGAACGACGAACGCCGGCTTCGTGGAGTGCTCGACCAGCTCGCGACGCACGGCACGATCCTGCTGGTCGTGGATCAGCCCGCGACGATCGGCGCGTTGCCGGTCGCGGTCGCGCAGGCGGCTGGCGCTCTGGTCGGCTACCTTCCCGGGCTGGCGATGCGCCGCATCGCCGATCTGCACCCCGGTGAGGCGAAGACCGATGCGAGGGATGCCGCGATCATCGCTGAGACCGCACGGACGATGCCGCACACGCTCCGATCCATCCAGGTCGCCGACGAGCAGGTTGCAGAGCTGAGCATGCTCTGCGGGTTCGACGACGACCTCGCCGGGCAGATCGTCCAGGTCTCCAACCGGATCCGCGGCCTGCTCACGCAGATTCACCCCGCACTCGAGCGCGTGATCGGACCGAGGCTGGACCATCCCGCGATGCTCGACCTGCTGCAGCACTACCCGTCACCGGCCGCGATGAAGTCGGCGGGCGAGAAGCGGCTCGGGAACCGGCTCCTGAAGAACGCACCCCGCAAGGGCCGCGTCTGGGCGGGCGAGATCACCAGCGCTCTCGGTGAGCAGACGGTCGTGGTCACCGGCACCGACGCCGCCGCGCTCGTGCTCCCACGCCTCGCGGAACAGCTCGCCGCACTGCGCAGGCAACGGGACGAAATCGCCGTCGAGGTCGAGAAGATCGTCGACTCTCACCCTCTTCAGCCGGTCCTGACGAGCATGCCCGGAGTCGGCGTCAGGACCGCGGCCCGGCTCCTCACCGAAGTCACCACGAAGACCTTTCCCACCGCCGGGCACCTCGCCGCTTACGCCGGTCTTGCACCCGTCACCCGAAGGTCCGGGACCTCGATCCGGGGTGAGCATCCCTCCCGCCGGGGCAACAAGATCCTGAAACGGACCATGTTCCTCTCCGCGTTCGCGGCGCTCCGAGACCCCGAGTCCCGCGCCTACTACGACCGGAAGATCGCTCAGGGCAAACGCCACAACCAAGCGCTCATCGCACTCGCCAGACGCCGCTCCGACGTCCTCTACGCCATGCTCCGCGACGGCACCCTCTACCAGCCACGCCTTCCCGAACCGGCCCTCGCCGCTTGACAAGAGACATAGGGGCACCCCCC
>NZ_BAAGRQ010000042.1:0-1671 GCF_054782875.1 Microbacterium petrolearium | reverse complement strand
GTATGGGCTATGCTATTCCAATCAATTATCATTATCCTATGTATCCCAGTTCTAGCTGGTGCACTAACAATGATTATTACAGATCGAAACTTCAACACATCATTCTACGACCCTGCTGGTGGTGGTGACCCAGTTCTATATGAACACCTCTTTTGGTTCTTTGGACACCCTGAGGTATATCTAATGATCATTCCAGGTTTTGGTATGATTTCACACATTATCTCAACATTTTCACAAAAGCCTATTTTTGGCTACCTCGGGATGGTATATGCTATTGCATCTATTGGTATTCTAGGATTTATTGTATGGAGTCACCATATGTACGCAGTAGGTCTTGACGTTGATACTCGAGCTTACTTTACAGCAGCTTCTATGATCATCGCAGTACCAACAGGTATTAAGGTATTCTCATGGCTAAACGAAGTGCTAGGCCCACTTCATATACTGGCCAACTATATTATTACTGTTTTTAATATTATCACAGTACCTCTTAGCTATCTATACCCTCGTGCGACCAAGTATAAGATTCTACCTAATAATACTTGTACTAGTATTGTACCATATGGTACCAATCATGGTTCGACTGTAGGGTACCCTCAATTCAATATTATTATTCGAAATATGGTAGGTATCCCTTTCAATACTCTTTGTATTCTGGTTGGCATGATCCTTTCTGATGCTTGGATGATGAAGCACAAGCAGGGTAACTCTAATGCTCGACTAGCAATCAAGCAGTCCATTCATAATTTTGGCTTTATCTGGCATTGTTTTCAGGTGCTAGCTCATTATTGCTCAAGTATGCCCTCTCTGGTACAATCGACTCTTCCTTCTGGTATTCACTATGGAGTTAGTGTTGTGACACGAACTCTACCTTGCTTTACTATTCTTTATCATATGTTCCATACTAATGGTGTGAAGACTATTCCTATGGATATCTTCGACTATCTTACTCCACCATGTCTTGCTTTTTGGATCATGGGAGATGGAACTATGGCTAATGGTGGAGGGCTTTATCTACACACACAATCCTTTACACTAGAAGAGAATATTCGACTACTTAATGCACTAATTATTAAGTATGACATTAAGGGGGCACTACATAAGGCGGAAGGACGTCATATTATCTATATTACAGTTCCCTCTATGCGGAAGCTATATCCTATTCTAGCACCGCATATGCATCCTTCAATGATGTACAAGATTTTTAAGAGTATCAAGTAATAATCAAGTAATAATATAGCGGGGCAAATTCGAGAGAACTCCTATATATGGAATAAGTAACATATATAGGACAATCGTCGAACTAAATCATTAATTGGAAACGGCTAATGTAAAAGCGTAGAGACTATACGCCCCAGGTCAACCTAAGTATTAATTAATATACGGTGATCTAAGACATAGTCCACTCCTTTAAGCAATTAAAGGTAGACTCTTTTAGCCTAGATCTGAAATGATCGAAGAAAGAGTAGGAGCAACGGCATACGGTGGATCTATCCGATATACAGCACCTATGCTATTCGGACTAGGATTTGTAGCTCTATTTACAATTGGAGGACTAACAGGAGTAGTACTAGCAAACGCTTCAATGGACGTAGCAATGCATGATACCTACTATGTAGTGGCCCATTTCCACTACGTACTTTCAATGGGTGCTGTGTTCTCTATCTTCGC
>NZ_BAAGRQ010000041.1:0-1739 GCF_054782875.1 Microbacterium petrolearium | reverse complement strand
GGCGATCCTCGCAGTGGCGCTCGGCGTGATGGGCGCTTTGGCGTGGGCTGTCGGGCTCGTGCTCGACGGCGTCCTCAAGGCACGGCGTGAGGCCAGCCGCCTCAACTACCTCCAATACGCGGCGGTCGGTGTCAGGCCGTGGCCGGGCGCCGTGGGCGTGCATGCGAGAGGGCACCGGGGAGAATGACGGCGACGCGCGCCGACCCGAGGCGCCGCATCTCGTCCTCTACGCTTGTGTAACGTCCTCGAGACGCGCCCTCGTCGCGCGGAGGCGCTGGGATCTGGGCAGGAGGCCGGTTTGGCATACGAAGGTGAACTCATCGGTGGCGTGAGGGTGCCTCGCTGGCGCCCAGATGACGGGCACGGCAACTTCGGCGACGAGATCGGGCCGGTGATCGTGCGAGCGCTGGCGCCGACGGAGCCATCGGCAACGGTTGAGGAGGCGAGGCGGCTCATCTCCGTCGGGAGTGTGCTGCATTTTGCGCAACCAGGCGATGTGATTTGGGGGGCCGGCGTCAACGGGAAGGTGCGTCAGAAGCTCGCCCGGGATCTCGATGTCCGGTCCGTGCGCGGTCCGCTGACCCGCGCAGTGCTGCTCGCGCACGGCATGCGCGTCCCGGCGGTGTACGGTGATCCCGCCCTGTTGCTGCCCGGCGTCCTTCCCGAGGTACGCCGGGAGCCATCGGGCGAGGTACTGGTTGTCCCCAATCTCAATGAGATGCGAGCGTATGAAGAGGGCAACGTCCTCAGCCCGCTCGGTGACGTGCGCGAGATCGTTCAGCGTATCGTGAACGCCGAGTTCGTCGTCGCCACGTCACTGCACGCGCTCATCGTCGCGGACGCCTTCGGCGTCCCGTCGCGACCTCTCGTGCCGCGCGCAGAGCACCCGTTCAAATACGTCGACTACTACGCAGGGACGGGCAGATACGGCGTTCGATTCGCCCGCTCGGTGCAGGAGGCTCACGACCTAGGACCCGTCGACGCACCGAACTGGGACCCCCTCGCTCTGCAGCGAGCGTTCCCCCAGGACCTCTGGGCGTCTGAGCGGGTACCGCGACCAGTGCCAGAGGACAGCTTTCTGCGCATGCTCGCGCAATCGCGGACACAGCTGGATCGTCTCGCAATCGATCTCGGGCCCGATGTCACAGATCAGGAGGCCCTCGCGCTCGTCCGCGCTCAGCAGATCATTGCGGACCAGCTGGTGGACGAGCAGGACATGGTCGACGCACTCCGCCGCAGGGACGCGGTAGAGGTTGCGGAGGCGTTGGAGCGCTACCTTGCCGTTGCGGAACCGCGCGAGGCCCTGGATAGGGAGTTGGTCGGTCAGCTCACCTCGTTGCGTGGCAGCTCGCCGGACGAGGACCTCCCGGAACTCACTGCGGCCGCCTACCGCCTCACCTCGCGGGGCAACGTCCTCTTGGCTCGCGCGGTTGTGCGAGGAGAAGCTGATATCCAGGCGGCATATCAGTGGCTCGAATCCTCCGCCCCAGCGCAACCGAACTGACGGGCCACGGCGCGAATACTGTCGCGTGCTAGCCTGAGTCGGCTCGGACGGCCCTCGCCGCCGGCCCAATCCCGATTATCTACGTGCGGAAGTCCTTAAGCATGCCTCAGCCTGTCATCGCTGCGATTGTTCCCTGTTACAACGAAGAGGTCGCGGTGGGGAAGGTGATCGCTGATCTGCGTGCTGCGGTGCCGGAGATGGTGATCTACGTCTACGACAACAACAGCTCGGATCG
>NZ_BAAGRQ010000040.1:0-1868 GCF_054782875.1 Microbacterium petrolearium | reverse complement strand
GTCCATACTAGTTCGATTAGTGTACCGTGGTTAGAGTACTTGTGTGAAATAGGGTTTGATGTACTACTGTAGTTAATTACTACTGATCCAATTACCCACATTACACCGATAAAGATTAGTACAAGGTAGAAGAAAATTGCATTGTGTAGTTCTGTGATACCTTCAAATGTAGGGCTAGCACCGTCCTGGAAACCAATTTGCCATGGTTCTGCTGCATCACATTGTACAAATGTTGACCAAAGTGAGAAAGTCATGTTTTAGACTTATGATATCTATCATCCATACCACGTTTATTATTATACATTATATATTAATTGTGGTAACTATTATTCATTTGGGTAATCCTTAATCATTTTATTAGAATTACTTTAAGGAATAGTTGAATCGAACAACTGCTACCATTGTGTAAGAATGGGGGTCTAACCACTGACCTAATTCCTTTTAATTAATTAATTAACTTCTTTTATACACTTATATCAAAAATATTTCTATATTTCCTGAGGGGAGTTACTTCTTTGTTACTGAAATAGAAGATCGTTGGTCTGTAAAGTATAGGACTCCCGCACTAATTTCTACAATAAATCCCATTGTCAGAACAAATGAGAATAGCATAGCTACCCAATAACCCATTAGAGTTAGATTACTCATAGTTACTGCAATAGGGTAGAATAGTAGGATCTCGATGTCAAACAGCATAAATAGAATACCTACTAGGTAATATTGAATACTAAATGGTGCTCGTGTTTGACCTAGAAGTCCATCAAAACCACATTCATAAACACTTACCTTTTCAGAATAAGGTCGACTAGGTGCTAGTAGAATATTAGCCATAAGTAGAATAGCAACAAGAATAGGTACAAAAATAAATAGAATAGTAATACCTGACATTAATATCCATATAGTGTTAGAGCCAGTAGAGTTGTGCTATTTAGAATTAGATCTGGATATACCGCAAATAGGGCGATAATCATAGTTAGTGTTGCAATTGCAAAGCTATGTACTGATGATAGCTTTTGTTCTGGTGATGACACTGTTAGAATTTCAGATGATGGTGAATCAAAGTGAATTACTCGTACAATCTTAAGATAATAATAAGCACTTACTACTGATACTAGAATTGCTACAATTGATAGGAAATAATATCCACTATGTGTAGCTGAATATAGTACTGTTTGCTTTGCAAAGAATCCCATTAGTGGTGGTACTCCTGCCATTGAAAATAGACAAACAGTTAGAGATAGTCCTAGAATAGGATTAGATCGGAATTGTCCAGCTAGTTCAATAATAAGTTGTAGATCAGTATTTTGTCCTGATGATCGAGATACTGATGAATGCATAACATATCCAAATGCTAGAATAATCATAAATGCATTTAGATTTGTGATACTATATTGTACTAGATAAAATAGGAATGATTCAATTGATTCTTCTGTATTTACTCCTAGTGCTAGTAGTAGAAATCCTACATGTGAAATTGTACTATAGGCTAGTAGTCGCTTGATTCGTGTTTGTGCTAGTCCTACTACAGTACCAATTACTAGTGATAGTAGTGATGATACTAGTAGCAGATTTGTCCATACTGTAAATGATTGTCCTACACCTGCTTGTACTTCAAGTAGTAGAATTAGAATTGATAGCTTTGGCATAATTGTTAGCCATGTTGTCACAATTGTTGGTACTCCATCATATACATCAGGAGCCCAATTATGGAATGGAGCAGCTGAAATCTTAAATAGGAAACCAATAACAAAAATAAATAGACCAATAGCACATAGATTCATTTCATTTGTTTCTGATACTGATAGTAGTGTATAAATATTTTCTAGATTTGTTAGACCTGTATATCCATAAATTAGTGCTGATCCTAG
>NZ_BAAGRQ010000039.1:0-2842 GCF_054782875.1 Microbacterium petrolearium | reverse complement strand
TCGTACAAGTCCACCGCTCGGCGACGGAACTCGTCCGTGTAGTTCTTCCTGGCCATCCTTGGATTCTCGCTCCCCCCAGCATCGTGCTGGAATCAGCGTGTCCAAGATCAAGGGTCAAGCCCCCTGCCTACAGCGCGGTGGGTTCAGGCTTCTTTCGTCAATTCTGGGCCTGAGTGTGCTGTCTGGATTCCTGGAGTAAAGCGTCCGGGGTGCCACGCCAGTTCAAGAGAGCGAGAACAGCTCCGAGGATGCCGATGGCGACGAGTACGAGTGCAAGCGCGGAGAGTCCGATGGCCGCGCCGAGGATGCCGGCGAGGGGGTAAGTGATCAGGAAACAGGCATGGGAGAGGGAGAACTGGGCGGCGAACACTGCAGGCCGGTTTTGCTCCGTGCTGTTGCGGCGTAGGAGGCGTGCCGATGGGGTGAGGATGGTCGAGGTCGCGGCCCCGAGCAGCGCCCATACGACCAGGAGCGTCGCCCACTGCGATCCGCCGTCCATCCACGCGATGACTCCGGACCCGATCAGGAGCAGGACGGGCAGGGCAATGCCGCCGGTGAGCATGACTCGCCGATCCGGGAGGTTCTCCAGCAGCTTCGGCATCCCGAGGGCGACGATCATAGAGCCGCCGCCATAGGCTCCCAGCATCAGGGCGACATCGAGCTGCGGGCGTCCGAGGTCGGCTTGGACGAGGACGACCGTGTTCACGATGACCATCGCTGTGGTGGTGGCCACGACGAGGTTGAGACCCATCAGGCCGCGCAACTCCCCACTGGCCCAGAACGCTCGTGTTCCGCGGGTGAGCCTGTCGAGGAATCCGGATGGCGGTGGCACTTCGATGTGCGGGAAGCGTGATGCGATCACTAGGGCGGCGGAGGCGAGGAATCCGATCACGGTGCCGACGAACAGATTATGGAAGCTGATCACCGTCAGCAGGGCGGCGGCGAGCATCGGGCTCACGAGCGATTCCAAGTCATAGGCCAGACGCGAGAGCGACAGAGCACGGGTGTAGTCGCCCTCGTCCGGGAGCACGGAGGGGATGACGGCCTGGAACGCGGGTGTGAATGTCGCTGACGCGGACTGGAGTAGGAAGATCAGGATGTAGATCTGCCACGCCTCGGTGACGAACGGCAGCGAGACGGCGACCCCTGCCCGGATCAGGTCGGCACCGATGAGGACGGGCTTGCGTGGCAAGCGTGCAGTCAGAGCGGTGGTGATCGGGGAGACGGCGACGTAGGCGACCATCTTGATCGTCATCGCCACTCCCATCACGATCCCCGCATCCCCGCCAGCGATGTTGAAGGCGAGCAGACCGAGCGCGACCGTGAGGAGCCCGGTGCCTAGCAGCGCGATCATCTGCGCGCTGAACAGCTTCGCGTAGGTCGGGTTTCGGAGGACGGCGATCATACTTGGTGCCTCACAGGTTGGTGGGAAGGGTCAGGAGTGGGTTATTGCCGGGGTGCGTGGTGGTGGAGCGGGATCTGGCCGTTTGCGACCGCGTGTTCAGCCTGTTTGATTGCCTCGACCACGAGAGCGAGGGCATGCTCGTCGGTGAGCCGGTAGAGCACGCTCGTGCCTTCCTGCCGCGTGGTCACCATCCGCGCCATCCGCAGCCGCGCGAGATGCTGTGAAACCCCGGAGGGTTTCTTGCCGACGAGTTCGGCCAACGCGTTCACCGGCAGTTCGTCAACCTGACGGAGGGCGAGCACGATCTTGATTCGCGTCGGGTCAGACAGGATACCCAGCACTTCCGCGGCCAGTTCCACGTACTCCGAGGATGGATCTAGACCACAACCATTCTTATCCGCATTCATACGCAGATAATAACACTCTGATGGGAACCTCCGGAATCTTGTATGTGTTTGCGGTCGCGTTCGTACCTACTCCTCGATGCAGTCGAGACGAACGAGGGAGCACGGTATGGACACGATCAAGCAGTTGGCGGCGGAAGAGCGAACGGCTCGGATTATTCTCGCCATGGCGTCAGAGCCGGCGGATTCGGTGACGGGGCGGATGGTGCGTACGGTCGGTGCGACCGAGACTGTCGCGCGCGTCGTCGCTGACGAGCCCGTGTCTGGGCCGGATGGGGACACGTGGCAGCGGCGTCTCGCAACGCGCATCAACGCCGCGCAGATTCGGCGGGTGCTGGCCGATACCGAACGGCACGGCCTACGAGTACTGATCCCCGGCGATACGGACTGGCCGGCCGGGATCGATGCGCTCGGTGACCGCACCCCGGTCGCGCTCTGGGCGAAAGGCGACACGAGTCTGCTGGCTGCACCGGTGTGGGATCGCGTCACGGTGACGGGTGCTCGGGCGGCGACCGGGTACGGGGAGCATGTCGCCATGGAGCTCGCCCACGCGGCGGTGACTGACACACGGCAGGTCGTCTCCGGCGGCGCGTATGGGATCGACGGGACCGCGCACCGTGCCACGTTGGCTTCGGGCGGTTCCACGATCGCGGTGATGGCCGGCGGGCTGGATCGGCTCTACCCGGCCGGGCACACCGAACTCCTCGCCCGCGTCGGCAGGGACGGGCTGCTGCTGAGTGAGTTGCCGCCTGGGGCTGCACCGACGAAGTGGCGGTTCATGCAACGTAGCCGACTCCTCGCGGCACTGTCCGGCGCCATCGTCGTCGCGGAGGCGGGGTATCGATCGGGGACGCTGCACACGGCCGCCCAGGCCGTCGAGTTGCGCCGTCCCCTCGGGGCGGTACCGGGGCCGATCACGAGCGTTATCTGGGTGCTGTCAAGGGGGTGAAGCAAGATTGTGCGGGAGCGGCATGTAATCGACGTCAGTTACTGGCAGGCGAGCTCGTACCCGCTGTGCTTGGCGATGGGGCGG
>NZ_BAAGRQ010000038.1:0-3730 GCF_054782875.1 Microbacterium petrolearium | reverse complement strand
CCGATCACGAGCGTTATCTGGGTGCTGTCAAGGGGGTGAAGCAAGATTGTGCGGGAGCGGCATGTAATCGACGTCAGTTACTGGCAGGCGAGCTCGTACCCGCTGTGCTTGGCGATGGGGCGGTAGGTGGCGCCTGGATGGAGTCGGGTAGCGACCTCAAGAGCGCTGCCCCAGTCGTGTGGTGTGCCTCCGGCTATCCGGTCGATGAGGATGCAGTCCGGGGTGGGGTTGGAGTTTCCGAGCCAGTAGACGTCGTGGTCGTCGACAAGGTAGGACATGAGGCCAATGTCGGTCTCAACAGAGGAGCCAGCAGGAATCGCCTCAAGGATTGTGGTCGCTGCGTCAGCCCGGTCGGGCTGATCCCACGAGTTGGGTGCGAGAAGCGACCATAGCGGGAGTGTGGGTAGGAGCACTGTTGCTGCTGTGACGGCGATCGCGGCGCCGTGGCGGCTATAGCTGCGAAGCCAGGCCCACCGGGCAGTGGGCCCGCGGTTGATGGCATCTAGGAGTGCGACGAACACGATCGGCATGAGGACGGCGCTGTAATGCCAGCTTGGGCCCCAGTAGCCATGGTTGCTTGAGAGGAAACGCCACGCGAGGGTCGGCAGGAGGACGAGCGCGATCGGTGACCGGAGGATGAGCCCGCCGCTGATTACCAGGATCAGGGCGAGCGTGAGTCCTTTCGATGGGTGAAAGAGCCCGCCAGGGTCGCCAAGGAGTGTCAGCGGGTTGGCGTTACTCGCGTACGCCCAGGAACCTTGAGGGTTGAGGAGTGGGAGCACGATGAACACCGCGATCGCGAACCAGCCCACGCCCCAGACCGTGAGCCAGAGCCCAAGCGGCTTACGCGAGCGGTAGGCGACAAGCAGACCGATAATCGCGACGGTGAGGCCGAGATCTTCCTTGACGAAGACCAGGGGGGCCGCCCACAGCACGGTAGCGAGATCGCGGCGCTCGACCAGCGCGCTGAGCGAACAGGTCAGCAGAGGGACCGCGAGGGCGATCTCGTGGAACTGTGCTTCGGCGGCATACTGCAAACCCCAGCTGAAACCGAACGCGAGTCCGATGAGCACGCCGCCCGCGACGGTGCCAAGGCTGCGCGTCGCGGTGCGGGTGAGTATTGCTGCGGCGACCGCGAAACACACCGCTTGAACGGCGAGCAGTGTGAACGCGTGGGGCGCGATCGCGTAGACGGGTGCAATCAGAGCGAGGAGGGGGTGGAAGTGATCGCCGAGGAGGTTGTACCCGTCGCCTTTGATGTTCACGATGGGCGGTTGCATCCGGGCGTAGTTGTCGAGCAGCTGGGCGAAGATGCTCAGGTCCCAGGACTTCACGGTGAACTGCGACCACTGCCATGCCGCGTAGACGATGTACATCGTCGCGACGATCACCCCGACCACGCACGGGGCTATCCATCCCGTGCGCCTGTGCCGATCGGGCAGCGGTGGCGCCGTGGGCAGCGCCCGGATCGGTGTGATTGTCACCGGAGTGACTCCAGACTGAGATCGCTGCACGCCACGCCATCCTGCTCCGGGAAGACCGCGAGCGTTCCGTCACGCTGGGAGCAAACGAACAGCTCGGGCACGGGATGGATCCGCCCATCGTTGGGGGGCGGTCCGTCGTTCTCACCACCGAGTACGCCGATACGCCATACGGACTCACACAGGTCGATGGCGCGGGCGACCCGGTCGTCTCCGACCGGCGACGGATCGCCGACCTGCTGCGCGCGGCTCTGCAACGAGGGCGACTCGTAGCAGTACGCGGAGTTGTGCCGCAGTTCCGCGGATGCAAGGGCGATCAGCGCCCCACCCGTGGTGGCAGCGACGAGCACGCCGGCGCCGATGAAGATGCTGACCCGCTTGGGAGACCGGCTCCGGTTGCGGCGTCGCCGGACCTCGCGCATCAGGTTGTCGCGCATCCGGTCGTAGTTCGGCTCGTCAATTGTCATTGGTCTATCTGCTTCCTCAACGCTCCGCGCACCCGGGACAGGCGGTTCCGCACAGCCGAGTGACTGGTGCGGAGCTGGTACGCGGCCTGCTTGTAGCTGAGTCCCTCGACCACGCAGAGCCGAAATACGTCCTGGTCGATCTGCGGAAGGGCCGCAACGATCCTTCCGACCTGTTCGAGTTCCATTTTCCGCGCTGCTTCGGCATCCACCTCGCGCGGGGAGGTGAGATCGTCTGCACTCAGCGCAGTCGTGACCCGCTGCGTCAGACGCCTACTTGCCCGCTGAACGTTGAGGGCAAGGTAGTTTGCGGTGGTCAGCAACCACGGCAGGCAAGATGTGCCGGTTAGGTCAATACGACGGCACTTGCGCCACAACAGCAGAAACGCGTCTTGGGTCACTTCCTCGGCGTCTGACGCGGAGTCCACCTTGCTCCGCGCGAGCAGATACACCGCCCGGACGTGACGGTCATGGAGTTCGCTCAGAGCGGTGTCGTCTCCATCGCGCAGTCGCCGCATCAGTGGCACATCGTCGTCGACATGAGCAGCCGAGGCGAGATCTTGCCGATCCCGGGACGCGCGCGCGGGCTCCGCCACCTGCGACTCCCTCCGGCACACGACTCTTCTCGTACCCCATGTTCCCCCACCGTGTGGGTCGGCCGGGGCGACTGTCCGTTCGGACCAAAGGGTCTCAGTATTCGTCGAGGTCTGGCGTGTGAGCAGCGATCGTCGCAAGGCTCTGAACGAAGATCGCCGATCCGAAGGGAACAGACCAACATCATGAAACGTCCACTCGCCGCCCTCGCCGCATCGTTGCTCATGATCGGAGCCGCCGCCATCACGGCGCCCGCGGCAACTGCCGACACCATCGACCGCACTCAGAGCTGTTGGCAGGAGCTCGACACCGGGAAGTCCCTGTGCGTCGACGCCGACGCCAACCTGGCAGACGCCGTGTACGAGGCATACGGCATCGTCCTGTCCACGCCCGACGGGGCACTCGAAGTCAGCGACGAACTCGTCAACGACTCCAGCAGTGCTCGCTCCGATGTCGCGCCGCTGGCAAGCACCGTGATCGGCATCTTCTACGAGCACAACAACTACGGCGGTGCCTCGTACGCAGCGAGCGTGACCCAGAACGGCTGCTACGGCTATGCCCACGGCTACACGAGCCTCGCCGGGATCGGCTGGGACAACCGGATCACGTCGTTCCGGTCATACTCGAACTGCAAGACCGCGATCTTCGAGAACACCAACTACGGTGGCGCGTCCTACGGTTACTACGTGAACTCCAGCAACGTCGGCGCCGCGATGAACGACCGCGCCTCGTCGATCCGTTGGGCAGCGTGACCCACACCGCCGCGAGGGCGACGACCGTGCGCCCTCGCGTGATCGCCGCGGTTGCAGTGATCCTGTTCGTCATCGCGTCCGTGTGGGCGGGGCTTCCCGCCCACGCGACCGTAGATGATGATCCTCTGAGTGGCTTCACGCAGGCTGAGAGGGATCTGTTCGAGTCCGGTGAGCCGGCAATCCTGACGGTGGACCCCGCAACCGGCGAGTTCGTGGCGATCGATGCCGCGACGTCGCTAGTGCAGCCGTTCGGCGTGGTGCCGAACTGCAGCGGTGACCGGGCCTGCTGGCAGGGCTATCTGTCACCGCACCTGTGTGGGCTGTGTCAAGCTTCGTAGACGATCTCTTTGTGGATTTCAGGCCGCGGTTGCGGTCTGGGCGTAGTAGGCGGCCCGGGTCTCGGCGGGGGTGCGGTAGCCGAGGGTGGAGTGCAGCCGGC
>NZ_BAAGRQ010000037.1:0-3868 GCF_054782875.1 Microbacterium petrolearium | reverse complement strand
CCGGCTGCACTCCACCCTCGGCTACCGCACCCCCGCCGAGACCCGGGCCGCCTACTACGCCCAGACCGCAACCGCGGCCTGAAATCCACAAAGAGATCGTCTACGAAGCTTGACACAGCCCATTCTTCGACGAACTCGGTTCACCGGGTGGTGCCGTCAAGCTCGGCAACACCGGCCGGGACCACCCCCTGGTTGCGGCATTGCCACCGCAAAACCAAGATATTGGCCTTTAGGTCGGCCCCTTCGCCCGCTTTGCGCCCGTGCCGGGGGAAGCTCGTAGGGAGCAGCCCACACAGGTGACGCCACTGCAAGAAGGTCAAGGGCGGGTTCGAGTTGCACCGGATACTGCCCAGGAGGCCGCCACGCCGCAGCGGCACCCGACTATCGAGGTGTGGCTACGTGTTCAAGCGCATCGATATCGAGAATCGTGACCTCCCGGCGCCCGTGCAATTCGATAAGGCCGGAGGCAGAGAGCGCGGCAAGGCGTCGACTCAGGGTCTCTGGTGTCGTGCCGAGGTACGCCGCAATTTCCTGTTTCGCCATCGGAAGTCTCACCGTGGCCGCTCCGTCCCGCATGGTGCCAGGTAGGTCCAGGAGGTAGGCCGCGACACGGGCATTGACATCGCTGGAGGTGATGGCGGCCAGCAGTCGCTCGACGGAAGAGAGGCGGTCGGAGAGCGTCCGCAGCATCCGCTGACTGATGTCGGGGTAGTCACGAAGTAGGACTGCAAGGTCGGCATGGTCGAACACGCACATCCTGCTCTCTTCCAGCGCGACGGCGAGATCGTTCGGACGGTGGCCCGTCAGGAATGCACGTTCACCCACGACGTCACCGTCGGTCACCGTTCGCAGGATCTGCTCCTGACCATTGGCGGCCCCGTGGCTGACCTTGAGCTGTCCACTGTGCATCACCAGCAGGCGCGAGACCGGCTGTCCGGGCGCATAGACGATCTCCCCCTTTTCGGCGAGTACCGGGCGGGCGAAGTCCGCAACACGCAACTGTTCCTGACGGGTGAGGCCTTGGAAGATCGGGACGCGGGTGACGCACAAGTCATCCTCGGGCATGACACCACTTTATCCCACGCCGACCCGACGCGACCGTAACGGACGGGCCAGCGGCGCTCGGGGAGGAGCCCCGCGAACTTGATCTATGTCAAGGAGTTCGCGGCACGGCGAACCTACGGTGAAGGTGTCAGTAAGAAACACCAAGACGGAAGGATCCCACAATGACCACCGCGACCACAACCCACACCATCCTCCGCGCGGAAGGTTTTTCCTGCCCCTCCTGCGTGGCCAAGATCGAGAAGCAGGTCGGCCGCCTCAAGGGTGTCCAGAACGTGAAGGTCCACTTCGCCTCCGCCCGCATCGAGATCGACCACGACGCCGAGCGCGTTTCGGTGGATGACCTTGTTGCCGCCGTCGTGAAGGCCGGCTACAAGGCCACGCCCGCGGCCTTCTAACGCCAGCGGGCCCCACAGGGCCCGCTCACATTCCCCCTTCATCCTGCCGGTACGCCGGCTCAAGACGCAGAAAGGTCGTACCCGAAAGTGAACAGGCTCCAGAAATGGGTCTATGGAAACTGGTCCGTTCCTGTCGTGTCCGGCGTGCTCATCATCATCTCGTTCGCCCTCCAGTGGCTGGGCGGAGGTGTCGCCAACCTCGCCGTCAGCCCGCAGTGGTGGCTGGACGCCGGCACCCACGCCGCGCATGCCAGCGCGGCCTTCACCCTCGGGGATGTCTTCATGATCGCCGCGGCCGCCGTCGCCGGCTACGGGATCGTACTCAAGGCGGTTCGCGCGCTGATCGCCAAGGTCATCGGCATCGACCTGCTGGTGTCGGTCGCGGCCATCGGCGCTGTCATCATCGGCAACTTCTGGGAGGCCGCGGCGGTGACGTTCCTGTTCGCCATCGGCCACGCCCTGGAAGCTGCCACCTTGAACAAGACGCGCTCGGCACTGGCCGAACTGGTCGCTGTCGCCCCGGATTCCGCGACCGTCGTGCGCGACGGTCAGCAACAGGAAGTCCCTGCCGCGCAAGTGAGAATGGGCGAGATCGTGCTGGTCAAGAACGGCGCGAAGGTCCCCGTCGACGGTCGAGTCGTCTCGGGCACCGGCGCCATCGATGAGGCCTCGATCACCGGCGAATCGATCCCGGTGGAAAAATCCAAGGGCGGACAGGTCTTCGCCGGCACCGTCTCCCGCGGCGGTTTCCTGCAGGTGCTGGCCACCGGCATCGGTGCCGATACCACCCTAGCCCGGATCATTCACCGGGTCGAGGAGGCCCAGGACGCCAAGGCCCGCACCCAGGCGTTCATCGACCGCTTCTCCGGCTGGTACACCCCCGCGGTGATGGTGCTGGCCCTGGCGGCCGGACTGATCTCCGGCGACGTGGTGCTGGCCCTGACTCTGCTGGTCATCGGCTGTCCCGGCGCCCTGGTGATCTCCATCCCGGTCGCGATCGTGGCCGGCATCGGCCGCGCCGCCCGCAACGGCATCCTGATCAAGGGCGGCGAATTCCTGGAGACCTCGGCGAAGATCTCCGCGGTCGCCGTGGACAAGACCGGCACCCTGACCGAGGGACGCCCGCAGCTGACCGACGTCGTCGTCCTGGACTCGGCGTTGGAGCGCAGCGAGGTGCTGCGCTGGGCTGCCGCCGCTGAGGCCGGCTCCGAACACCCGCTGGCCCGTCCCATCCTGGACACCGCCCAGGCCGAGGGAGTAGGCCCGCACGGCATCCCCGGCACGGTCACCCCGGTCCCCGGCAAGGGCATCGTGTCCGATGTCGACGGTTGGCGGGTGCTGATCGGTAACCCGCCGCTACTACTCCAGTACGGCGTTGTCGATGACGGCAGCGCCGCCCAAGCGGCGGAATCGCTGGCCGCCGAGGGCAAGACGCCGATGATCGTGGCGGTCGATGACAAGGTGATCGGCGTCGTCGCCGTCGCCGATCAGGTCCGACAGGATGCACCCGAGATGGTCGCCCGCCTGCACCGGGCCGGCGTGGAGAAGGTGGTCATGCTCACCGGTGACACCCGGCTGGTGGCCGAGGCCGTCGGGAAGGCGACCGGGATCGACGAGATCCACGCCTCCCTGCTTCCCGAGGACAAGCTGGACGTGGTCGCGCAGCTGCAGCAAGAGGGCCACACGATCGCCATGGTCGGCGACGGCGTCAACGACGCCCCGGCCCTGGCCACCGCGAACATCGGCGTGGCGATGGGGGCGGCCGGCTCGGCCGTAGCCGTGGAGACCGCGGACATCGCCCTGATGGGCGACAACCTGCTCAAGCTGCCGGAAGCTATCGGATTGGCCAAGCGGACCGTGTCCGTCATGCGGCAGAACATCGCGATCGCCCTGATCACCGTGGTGCTGCTGCTGGCCGGCGTCTTCGCCGGCGGAGTGACCATGTCGATCGGCATGCTCGTCCACGAAGCCTCCGTACTGGTGGTCATCGCCAACGCGATGCGACTACTGCGCAACGCCCGCGGCTCCACCACGATGCCCAAGAGCGAGAGGACCACCGGAACAGCGGCGCAACAGGTCAACGCCTGACATCGAACCCGCGTAAGCGGCAAACAGGTACCCAGCCGCTACCGCTCCCGGCGCGGGACACACCGACAAATTCACAACAACGACCCGAACACCGAAAACGAAAAACGCAACTGGAGGAGAGCAATCATGAACGGAAAGAACTTCACCCTGGGAGACAACGTCGAGCATTTCACCATCGCGGACGTGGCCCGGGACAACTGGGCTGTGTCAAGCTTCGTAGACGATCTCTTTGTGGATTTCAGGCCGCGGTTGCGGTCTGGGCGTAGTAGGCGGCCCGGGTCTCGGCGGGGGTGCGGTAGCCGAGGGTGGAGTGCAGCCGG
>NZ_BAAGRQ010000036.1:0-4685 GCF_054782875.1 Microbacterium petrolearium | reverse complement strand
CCTGCACGACGAGCTGGACCGCGTCGGCCTTGAACTCCTCAGTGAACTTCCTGCGATTCGTAGACATCTCTGCCTGTCGTTCCTTCCTGGTAACGACCGTCTACAAGAAGTGTCACACCCCAGTGGTACGGATTCGACGGTACCGGCGCCAGCGGAACCTGGGCCAACCGGGGCAACTTCAAGAGCAACAACTATCGAGCGAAGCTCTGCTGGTCCTACGCAGGCAACAATCCCTGCATGTCTGGATACAGCGGCCTCAACCAGACAATCACCTTCGGGACTGAAGTGACGGGGAAGAGCGTCGCGCTCACCCGGTAGCCGAGCCAGTGTCAGCGGAGCGGGACACCATCGCAAGGGGTGTCCCGCTTCGCCGTCGCCTCATCGGTCACTGAATCGGATGCTGGTGACGTTGGCTGGCTGCCCCGTGAGTTCGCGGATGGCGGTGCGTTCCACCGCGAGATCGTCCTCGAGACTACGGACTTGTTCGCGTAGTTGGGAGACGGTGCGGAGCAGGTCGGCGTTCTGGGCGAGGAGTCGTTCGATCTCCTGGCCGCGGTGCTCATAGAGCTCACGCAGTCGCTTCTCGTCGCGGAGCTCGAGCTGCGCGGCGAGGCCGGCGTCGAGCTTCCGGTTCAGCTCGCGGGCTTCACCCTTGAGTCGTTTGATCGTGTTCTGCGCGTTCACCAGGTCCGCGGCGCGTGCCGCGTGGAGGGGGCGGTCGCCTGCGGCTGGGTTTCGTTCCTGATGCCGGCGTAGGCCGTCCATGAGATCAGGACGGCTGTAGAGGAACTGCCGGCTCACGCCGGCCGCGGCCGCGAGAGTCGAGACCGTGAGCGCCTGGCCATGTGCTGCTGCCGCGTGCAGAGTCGCGGCGACATCACGGTGCTTGCGGGCGCTGGCCTCGGCCCGCGCCTGGGCCAACACAGCGGAGTTTCCTCGGGGTGGGGTGGGCGTCGTCGTGGTCATATCTCCCTCAGCTCGATGTGTTTCCCGGCGAGGGCAGCGCTGCGGGCGCGTCTCATCACCTCGGACATGGTGGAGATCTCACGCCGCTGGTCCTGTGGGAGCTGTTCGAGGCGTTCCCGCATGGTGGTGAGCACCTTCTCGTAGTCGGCGATCAGGCCGCGCTGCGCGTCCAGCAAGTAGCCGGCGGTGTCGGAGGCCTCCGCGATCCGCAACTGCGACTTCAGCTTCACGATCTCCTTCTCGATCTCCGGGATGTGTGAAGGGTTCGGGCGGAAGAACCCACAGCCCGCGCACTGATACCGCAGCTGACACGCGGTACCGCCGGCGGCGACATTGCTCGGCTCCGCGCAGTCGCCGTAAGGGACCGGTGTGATCTTCAGCTGCATACGCCCGTTCGCGATGCCGACCTGTCGGCCGTGACGATCGTGCGCGAGCGGGGCGAGCGTGTCGACGGCCTTCCGGCGACGTTTCGAACTGACCTGGTAGTAGCCCATCGTGGTGCTCAACGAGACGTGGTCCATGAGCTGCCGCAATACGTCCGGGTCTGTCCCGTTGTCCGCGTGACGTTGCGCGTAGGCGCGGCGGAAGTCGTAGGGCTGCACCGTGGCCAGGTCGAAGTCGACCGGATGCCCGTCAGCGTCCGTCACCGGCCCGGGGACCTGGGGAAGGTTCGCTGCGAACTTGTGCAGGATCTTGCCCAGGTAGCGTTCCCCGATCGGAGGGATGTTCTCGTCCTGCAGCCGGCGCCTCCCGCTCGGGAACAGGTACGGCGATCTGATGCCGCGCTCGATGCGGATGCGCTCCCACCGCCGGATCGACTCGACGACAGGTGTCTCGACGGGGAGTTCCTTGGTCGCGCCGCCGGTCTTGTGCGCCGTGTAACGCAGCAGCCAGCCGCCGTGCCGATCCTGAACGAGACAGTCCGTCCGCAGCGTCGCGATCTCTGCCGGCCGGCGGCCGGTCTCCATGAGCAGTTCGAGCACGCACCGATACATGTCGGAATGGCGACCGATGTCGAGCTGGTCTGTGTGGCTTCGCAGATGCGCGACGACCACTGCAGGGGTCACCCGATCGCCTTCGACCTTCTGGTCGCCTTTTCCGCGCAGGGTGCGGCGTTTCTGCGCGGCGTAGTTCTGCGCGAAGCTCTCCGGGATCTCATCCCAGACGCCGAACCGTCGTGCCAGCCGGCAGAGCTCCCACCAGACCGAATAGGTGAATTTGATCCCCTGCGCCGACCAGCGCTGCTCGAACCGTGCGATGATCGCCGCCATGTCCTCGTAGGACAGTCGCGTCGGATCCATGCCCGCGTCGGAGCGGCGATCGGCCATCACCTGGGATGCCTCGGCGCAGACGTCGAAGCACTTCCGGACTGCCCCACGCGGTTCCAACGTCGCACCCAGCCAGGTGCGGAACGCGGTCGCCAGCCACGGCTGCGTGAGCTGTCGAATGTCCAGCGGTGTGCCACTGAGGTCCGGGTTCCGTGCCGACTGGGTCTCTCGAAGCGGTAGGTCCTGGAGGAAGATCAGGTCGCCTTGGAGCGAGTCGTATTCCTCGAACCGGCGATGCGCCTTCTCCAGCAGCAGCATGCCAACCGCCCGCACTCCTTTTAGGCGGATGGAGTGCTCATGCGACCGGAAGCACTCCAGCAGATCGGTGTGAGGGTCGGCGGCGATGTCGTTGATGAACGGTCGCAGCTTGCTGATCATCACCCGACCCACGCCGCGATCGGCATACTGCTGGATGACGAACAGCAGCTCCGTGCGCAACGGCTCACTCAGCGACCCGAGCGCGAGCTGGTGACGCTCCAGCACCACGTTCGAGCCCATGAAGTCCCCGATCGTGAGGGCAGGCTGCTTGCGGCGCGCCGCCCGCAGCCCGGAGTCGTGATAGTCGCAGAGGCCGCTGCTGATGCTGTGTGACAGGATCCTGCCGCACGACGCAATTGGGCACGGGACTGACGGGAACACGAACTTCCCCACCCGATCGGCGACGAATGCCTCCAGCCGGTGATCGGTGAGCGCGGCTTCCGACTGCTTGCAGCGTTTCGCGAACAGGTCGTAGTGCGTGGGGCAAAGACCCCGCGTGGTCATCGCCCGCCCGCAGCGGACTCCCGCCTCATCGGATATGCCGCAGAGCTCGAAGCCGCGGGTCGTCCTCCTCGCATCCAAGCTCACCTTCGGGTGTGTGCGGGCATACTCCTCAACGCTCACGCCGGCATGTCTGGCCCGCCGCTGGCATGGCGGGCAGTAGTCGACGCGCGAAGCGGGATTCGCGCAGCCAGGCCGCTGGCAGGAACGGAAATCGTTGAGCTCGTTGAACGGATCGACCGTGAGGATCCCGGTCACTGCGTCCCACGCGCCAACAGCCCACTCCTCGTTCAGCATCCCCGCCAGGAACTCCCGCCAGCCGCCGCCAGACTTGCTGCCTGCTGCCTCCGCGGTGTCGACGATGAGCGTCACGTGCGGTCCTCCGAATGCATCGTCGTGCGTGCGACCGCAGCGCGCAGCGCCTCGTCGCTGGCGTGCGTGTAGATGAGCGTCGACGTCAACGATCGGTGCCCGAGCAGCACCCGCACGACATCAAGATCCACCGCCTGCCCCTCCAGCCCGCGCAACCAGATCGTCGCGCGCGTATGCCGCAGCAGATGTGGCCTCACGTAGAACCCCAGCCGGTCCGACCACCGACGGAACAGGTCCACCACCGTCGCGTAGGTCAACGCCCGGCCCGCCGTCGGGCCCTCCAGTGCAACAATCGCGTTCGGGCTCCCGTCGTCCCCGAGCAGCCTCAGCCGCTCCGACAACGCCTCCTGATACGACAACGCCAGCTCCGCCGGCACCGGGACACTCCGCAGAGATTTCGCCCGCGCGCCGTTGACGGAACGGTTCCGCACGACATGCAGATGAGGCCCGCGGAGCCGGCAGCCGTGCGCGCTGTTGTCGGCGAGCAAATGCAGGTCCTGCCGAAACAGCGACAGTACTTCGCCGACCCGCAGCCCGGTGAAGTAGAGCAGATCCACCAGGAAACGGTCCCGCGGACGTAACGGCAACTCGAGCAGAGCCCGCCGCTCGGCTTCCTCCGACAACCACGACGGCGCCGTCTCCACCTGCACCGCCCGGACCTTCAACGATCTCGTCATCACACTCCGGATCCGCCCGTGTTCACCGCCCCGCGCACCCGGGCGCACCACCTGATCCTCCGTCAGCTGCACGACCAGATCCCTGGGCACGAGATCCTCAAGCGCGGCCCACCTGTAGAACTCCACCAGCGCGACCAACCACGCGGCGACCGTCGCGGGCTTGCGAGGCGTGGCGATCGCGGAGCCCCGCGAGACCGGCGTCACCAACAGGTGGTTCTTCCACTGCACCAGCGTTGAAGTCCTCACCTGCGTCCAATGCAGGCCCTGAGCCGGAAGCCAACTCAAGAAGCCCGCCAAACGGAGACCGTAGTTCCGCACCGTGTTCGGAGACGCGCCCGACTCAGAAAGAGAACGCAGCCAATCACACGCACCGGGATGAATCACGCCCCGCGTCCGATCGAACACCACCCCCGCATCGACCCCGGAGAAAGACGGCACCCAGCGGAAGGCGAACACCCCAAGGTCACTCATGATCGCACCGTAGCTGCCGTCACTGACACTGCTGCGGGAGTGTCCATCCAAGGACGATCTGCATCCGACGCTGACAACCACTTACAACCACACATGACTACAGATAACGAGC
>NZ_BAAGRQ010000035.1:0-5465 GCF_054782875.1 Microbacterium petrolearium | reverse complement strand
TGCCCCGGAGGGCTGCAGGGGGACCTGCAGGGCTGGGTGCGTCCGATCCTTGAGAACTCAACAGCGTGCACTTGTCAAATGCCAAATAACCTCGTCGGCTGACTTCGGTCAGTCGTGAGATTCCTTTGGATCAATTTATGGATTGTCAGTTTTGACATCCTTTTTGGTCATGATTGAACTCGCTGCAGCAGTGACTGTTTTCCCGGTCGTGTTGTGGCATTCGTTTTTTACGGAGAGTTTGATCCTGGCTCAGGATGAACGCTGGCGGCGTGCTTAACACATGCAAGTCGAACGGTGAAGCTCCAGCTTGCTGGAGTGGATCAGTGGCGAACGGGTGAGTAACACGTGAGCAACCTGCCCCTGACTCTGGGATAACAGCCGGAAACGGCTGCTAATACCGGATATGCACCATGAACGCATGTTCTGTGGTGGGAAAGATTTTTCGGTTGGGGATGGGCTCGCGGCCTATCAGCTTGTTGGTGAGGTAATGGCTCACCAAGGCGTCGACGGGTAGCCGGCCTGAGAGGGTGACCGGCCACACTGGGACTGAGACACGGCCCAGACTCCTACGGGAGGCAGCAGTGGGGAATATTGCACAATGGGCGAAAGCCTGATGCAGCAACGCCGCGTGAGGGATGACGGCCTTCGGGTTGTAAACCTCTTTTAGCAGGGAAGAAGCGAGAGTGACGGTACCTGCAGAAAAAGCGCCGGCTAACTACGTGCCAGCAGCCGCGGTAATACGTAGGGCGCAAGCGTTATCCGGAATTATTGGGCGTAAAGAGCTCGTAGGCGGTTTGTCGCGTCTGCTGTGAAAACTGGAGGCTCAACCTCCAGCCTGCAGTGGGTACGGGCAGACTAGAGTGCGGTAGGGGAGATTGGAATTCCTGGTGTAGCGGTGGAATGCGCAGATATCAGGAGGAACACCGATGGCGAAGGCAGATCTCTGGGCCGTAACTGACGCTGAGGAGCGAAAGGGTGGGGAGCGAACAGGCTTAGATACCCTGGTAGTCCACCCCGTAAACGTTGGGAACTAGTTGTGGGGGCCTTTCCACGGTCTCCGTGACGCAGCTAACGCATTAAGTTCCCCGCCTGGGGAGTACGGCCGCAAGGCTAAAACTCAAAGGAATTGACGGGGACCCGCACAAGCGGCGGAGCATGCGGATTAATTCGATGCAACGCGAAGAACCTTACCAAGGCTTGACATATACGAGAACGGGCTAGAAATAGTCAACTCTTTGGACACTCGTATACAGGTGGTGCATGGTTGTCGTCAGCTCGTGTCGTGAGATGTTGGGTTAAGTCCCGCAACGAGCGCAACCCTCGTTCTCTGTTGCCAGCACGTAATGGTGGGAACTCAGGGGATACTGCCGGGGTCAACTCGGAGGAAGGTGGGGATGACGTCAAATCATCATGCCCCTTATGTCTTGGGCTTCACGCATGCTACAATGGCCGGTACAAAGGGCTGCAATACCGTGAGGTGGAGCGAATCCCAAAAAGCCGGTCCCAGTTCGGATTGAGGTCTGCAACTCGACCTCATGAAGTCGGAGTCGCTAGTAATCGCAGATCAGCAACGCTGCGGTGAATACGTTCCCGGGTCTTGTACACACCGCCCGTCAAGTCATGAAAGTCGGTAACACCTGAAGCCGGTGGCCTAACCCTTGTGGAGGGAGCCGTCGAAGGTGGGATCGGTAATTAGGACTAAGTCGTAACAAGGTAGCCGTACCGGAAGGTGCGGCTGGATCACCTCCTTTCTAAGGAGCATCTGGCACCCTCTGGGGTGTCCAGGCGCCGGATCATCATCGAATGTGTGATGCCGGTTAGCTCATGGGTGGAACATTTGACATGCCGTCAGCGCGTCTGGCTGGTTCTAGTACGTCACTTCGGTGGCTGGAACGGATCGGCCCGGGAGCGGGGCGGCTGCACGCTGTTGGGTCCTGAAGGACCGGGAGCATTTCCTGGGACTTCGTGGGCTCATCTTTGCGCCGGCCTTTGGTTGGTGGCGGGGTGGGTGCCGCCCGTACTTTGAGAACTACACAGTGGACGCGAGCATCTTAAAGAAGCGAACATAGAACATTTTTGTTTTATGGCTCATGTGATTTCAAGTCTTTAAGAGCAAACGGTGGATGCCTTGGCATCTGGAGCCGAAGAAGGACGTAGCAATCTGCGATAAGCCTCGGGGAGCTGATAAGCGAGCTTTGATCCGTGGATTTCCGAATGGGGAAACCCCGCCAGGCGTACTTGTGCGACCTGGTGACTCCCGCCTGAATATATAGGGCGGGTAGAGGGAACGTGGGGAAGTGAAACATCTCAGTACCCACAGGAAGAGAAAACAACAGTGATTCCGTGAGTAGTGGCGAGCGAAAGCGGAAGAGGCTAAACCGGGCGTGTGTGATAGCCGGCAGGCGTTGCACGTTCGGGGTTGTGGGACCCGCTTGAACCTTCTGCCGAGGGTTCGACGTGACAGAAGCGTATAGACGAACGGTCTTGAATGGCCGGCCAGAGAAGGTGCCAGCCCTGTAGTTGAAATGCGTGTTCTGGCGTGGTGGGGATCCCAAGTAGCACGGGGCCCGAGAAATCCCGTGTGAATCTGTCAGGACCACCTGATAAGCCTAAATACTCCCAGATGACCGATAGCGGACAAGTACCGTGAGGGAAAGGTGAAAAGTACCCCGGGAGGGGAGTGAAATAGTACCTGAAACCGTTTGCTTACAAACCGTCGGAGCCTCCTCAGCTGGGGTGACGGCGTGCCTTTTGAAGAATGAGCCTGCGAGTTAGCGATACGTGGCGAGGTTAACCCGTGTGGGGTAGCCGTAGCGAAAGCGAGTCTGAATAGGGCGATTCAGTCGCGTGTCCTAGACCCGAAGCGAAGTGATCTATCCATGGCCAGGCTGAAGCGACGGTAAGACGTCGTGGAGGGCCGAACCCACTTAGGTTGAAAACTGAGGGGATGAGCTGTGGATAGGGGTGAAAGGCCAATCAAACTTCGTGATAGCTGGTTCTCTCCGAAATGCATTTAGGTGCAGCGTTGCGTGTTTCTTGCCGGAGGTAGAGCTACTGGATGGCCGATGGGCCCTACCAGGTTACTGACGTCAGCCAAACTCCGAATGCCGGTAAGTGAGAGCGCAGCAGTGAGACTGTGGGGGATAAGCTTCATAGTCGAGAGGGAAACAACCCAGATCGCCAACTAAGGTCCCAAAGCGTGTGCTAAGTGGGAAAGGATGTGGAGTTGCTTAGACAACCAGGAGGTTGGCTTAGAAGCAGCCACCCTTGAAAGAGTGCGTAATAGCTCACTGGTCAAGTGATTCCGCGCCGACAATGTAACGGGGCTCAAGCACACCACCGAAGTTGCGGCATTGACACTTTTGGCAGGCCTTCGTGGTCCAGCCGTGTTGATGGGTAGGAGAGCGTCGTGTGGCCAGCGAAGCGGCGGAGTGATCCAGCCGTGGAGGCCACACGAGTGAGAATGCAGGCATGAGTAGCGAATGACGTGTGAGAAACACGTCCTCCGAAAGACCAAGGGTTCCAGGGTCAAGCTAATCTTCCCTGGGTAAGTCGGGACCTAAGGCGAGGCCGACAGGCGTAGTCGATGGACAACGGGTTGATATTCCCGTACCGGCGAAGAACCGCCCAAACCAATCCAGTGGTGCTAAGCGCCCAAAGCCAGTCACTGTCACCTTCGGGTGACGCCGGCTGGTGGAGCGCGCGACCCCATGCTGGTGCGGTTAGCGTATTAACAGGTGTGACGCAGGAAGGTAGCCCAAGCCAGGCGATGGTTGTCCTGGTGCAAGTGCGTAGGCCGAGAGGTAGGCAAATCCGCCTCTCATACAGGCTGAGACACGATGCGGATAAAAAGTGGGTGATCCTCAGCTGCCGAGAAAAGCATCGACGCGAGGTTCCAGCCGCCCGTACCCCAAACCGACTCAGGTGGTCAGGTAGAGAATACCAAGGAGATCGAGATAATCGTGGTTAAGGAACTCGGCAAAATGCCCCCGTAACTTCGGGAGAAGGGGGGCCCAGCGCGTATTAGGACTTGCTCCGAAAGCGTGTGTGGGCCGCAGAGACCAGTGGGTAGCGACTGTTTATTAAAAACACAGGTCCGTGCCAAGTCGCAAGACGATGTATACGGACTGACGCCTGCCCGGTGCCGGAAGGTTAAGAGGAAGGGTCAGCCGCAAGGCGAAGCTCCGAATTTAAGCCCCGGTAAACGGCGGTGGTAACTATAACCATCCTAAGGTAGCGAAATTCCTTGTCGGGTAAGTTCCGACCTGCACGAATGGCGTAACGACTTCCCAACTGTCTCAACCACGAACTCGGCGAAATTGCATTACGAGTAAAGATGCTCGTTACGCGCAGCAGGACGGAAAGACCCCGTGACCTTTACTACAGCTTGGTATTGGTGTTCGGTGTGGCTTGTGTAGGATAGGTGGGAGACTTTGAAGCGGACACGCCAGTGTTCGTGGAGTCGTTGTTGAAATACCACTCTGGTCACTCTGGATATCTAACTTCGAACCGTGATCCGGTTCAGGGACAGTGCCTGGTGGGTAGTTTAACTGGGGCGGTTGCCTCCCAAAGAGTAACGGAGGCGCCCAAAGGTTCCCTCAACCTGGTTGGCAATCAGGTGGCGAGTGTAAGTGCACAAGGGAGCTTGACTGTGAGACTGACAGGTCGAGCAGGGACGAAAGTCGGGACTAGTGATCCGGCAGTGGCTTGTGGAAGCGCTGTCGCTCAACGGATAAAAGGTACCTCGGGGATAACAGGCTGATCTTGCCCAAGAGTCCATATCGACGGCATGGTTTGGCACCTCGATGTCGGCTCGTCGCATCCTGGGGCTGGAGTAGGTCCCAAGGGTTGGGCTGTTCGCCCATTAAAGCGGTACGCGAGCTGGGTTTAGAACGTCGTGAGACAGTTCGGTCCCTATCCGCTGCGCGCGTAGGAAGTTTGAGAGGATCTGACCCTAGTACGAGAGGACCGGGTTGGACGAACCTCTGGTGTGACAGTTGTCCTGCCAAGGGCACCGCTGTTTGGCTACGTTCGGGATGGATAACCGCTGAAAGCATCTAAGCGGGAAGCCGGCCTCAAGATGAGACTTCCATGCCCCTAGAGGGTGAGAGGCTCCCAGCAGACTACTGGGTTGATAGGCCAGACGTGGAAGCACAGCAATGTGTGCAGCTGACTGGTACTAATAAGCCGATGACTTACAAATCACTCATTCTTTATGCGTGTTCGCGTCCACTATGTGGTTCCCGATGTACGGGCACCACACCAACACATTCTTCGTGTTGATGTGCTGAAACATCGAAAGAGTTTCGGCGGTCATAGCGAGAGGGAAACGCCCGGTCACATTCCGAACCCGGAAGCTAAGCCTCTCAGCGCCGATGGTACTGCAGGGGGGACCCTGTGGGAGAGTAGGACACCGCCGGACACCACTTCACCGGAAGGCCGCCCAACGCTGGGCGGCCTTCCGT
>NZ_BAAGRQ010000034.1:0-6306 GCF_054782875.1 Microbacterium petrolearium | reverse complement strand
TCGCGCACCGGCTCGGCGGTGCGGGGGAAGATCACGAGCGCCTCGGCCGAGCCCGCCTCGCCCGCCTCCGCCCCGCCGCGCACGTCGACGACGGAGCCGAGGTCCAGCCGGTCCGCCGCGGGCCCGGCCCGGTCGATCGCGACGCGCACGGGCACCGGCCCGGTCACACCGCCGCCCACGCCCTCGACGCCCTGTGCGACGCCACCGAACCACACGCGCGTACCGTGGGGCTCGACCTTCGTCGTGATCTCCACACGCGCCTGCACCTCCCCCGTCGCGACGAGGTCGGTGGCAGCCGCGCGTGAGGGCGCGAGGACGGCGACGTGGGCCGCCGCTCCCCCGGACGTCGCCAGGGCCACGACCGTGAGGGCCAGCGCCGCGCGCCGCGACGGCACACGCAGCGCACACACGACGAGAGCCGCCGCGGCGAGCAGACTCACCCCGGCGAGGACCCATGCCGCCCCCGGCAGCATCACGGCGCCGAACGCGCCGGCCCATGCGGCACCCGCCACGGGGATCAGGCGCAGGTCGGCGCGCCGTCGACCGCCACGGTGAGAGATGGTGGACAAAGGCGCCGACCCCGCGGCGGAACGAGAGTGCGGATCGACGGGCATGCGGCGAACCTACGCCCGGCGACGCCATCCTGGTGCCATCCACAGGACGGTGCCTGAGCCGGACTGCCCTGACCCTGATGTGAGCGAGCCCAGGTATTCCGCACCCGCTCCTACCAGGCGCTCACCGCCCCATGGTCGAAGTCTCCGTTGCCGGCAGCACCTAGTGACGTGCGCGAAGACGAGGGCCGGTTCGAGCGAGATCCCCGACCAGCTCCACGGCGTGCCGACTGACGACGACGGCACGCCATTGACAGTGATGGGCCGAGGCGCGCTGCAGGTCCGCGTGAAGGCCGGCTCCACGCCGGTTGATCTGGTGAGCGTCCACTTGAAGTCGAAGCTCATCTCCTACCCGGGCGGGCGGTTCCAGCCTCGCGATGAGGGCGAACGCGCGCGGTTCGCGTCGTACGCGCTCATGCGCCGCGCCGCCGAGGCGACCGCCGTGCGGGGCTTCGCCGACACCCTGATCCACGGGGAAGGCGACAACCGGCACGTCCTGGTGCTGGGCGACATGAATGACGAGCCGGCGGCCGCGACCACGCAGATCCTGCAGGGTCCGTCCGGCTCCGAGATCGGCACGACCGGCGCAGACCGACCGGATCAAGGCGACGCGTGGCGGCTCTTCAACCTCGCGCCGCTGATCCCGGAGCCCGAGCGATTCAGCCGCGTGTACCGCGGCCGCGGTGAGCTGATCGATCACATCCTCGTCACCAACGCGACCCGGAAGACCGTTGTCCGCGCCGGCACACGGACTGGAGGGGAAGCGCTGCCGTCCGTGACGGACTCCCCCGCTGCCCGTCGCGACTCCCCCTTCAGCGACCACGCGCTCGTGATCGCTGAGCTCGACCTCTGAGGCGCTCTCGACAACGCCGGCAAACCGGGCGGCGGGCACCTCTACCCATTCGATCCGCCCCTGCGCACGCGTAGCATCTGGCTAACCGACCAGTCAGTCGCGGGGGTGAGAGATGACCGGTGCAGGCGAAGGTTTCGACGTCCAGGTGGACGAAATGCGGGCGACGGGCGACCGTCTCGCGGGCGCACAAGACCGCGCCGCACAAGCCGCGACGGACGCTGCCGCGATTCAGCTCTCCACCTCATCCTTCGGCGTGCTGAACAGCGCGCTCGGCGCTGTCGCAGTTCCGCTGCCGGAGGTCGCGTCCGACATCCTGACTGCACTGTCTCGCGCGCCCGAAGCGTTCCGCCTCGGGATCCGTGCCGCCGCGGACGAGTTCGAGAACGCAGACCTCGAATCCGCGTCCGCGGCAAAGAAGCGCGAAGCCGACCTCGACGCATCGGACTGGGTCCGTGGCTAGCGCGGTCATGACCCACGATGGCGCCGGGACGCAAACGGTGATCAATCCCGCCGCCGCGGAGCTCGCGCGCGGAAGCTGGACGCAAGGGGTCGAGTCCTATCGTCAGCCCCTAGCTGTCGGTCTCACCCCAGGGGCGATCGAGCCGGGCGGATACGGCGCCGACGCGCAGTTCCCACCGGAAGTTGCGCCACACGTCGCGCCCCTACAGGCCTTCGTCACCCAACTGCAGGGAGATGAAGGGACAGTCGAAGCGTTCGCTGTCGGGTGGCGGCGCGTCGCCGGCGCCGTCGAGGACATCGGCCACGACATCGCCGCCACCCGCAGGCGCCTCGACGACATGGACGGCCGGACTATCCGGGCGATGCGGAAGCGGTTCGACGAACTCGAAACCGAAGCCCGCGCCATCGCCGAGTGGGTCGGCGGCGCAGCCGACGCGCTGGACGACGCTTCCCGCATCGTCGTCTCTGTGCGGCGCATGGTCCTCGGCGCACTCGAGCATCTGGCTACCAAAGCCGCGAAAGTGGTGAGCGAACCTCGCCTCACACCAGGCGGGATCGTCGACCCGGCATTCGCCAGAGAAGCGCGGCAGTCCATCGCGGCATGCCAAGGCCTCATCGACCGGATGAACGTGGAGTTCAGCACACTGATCGTCCTCCTCCACACCATCGCCCCCACGGCGCAAGCGTCACTCCGAAACCTGAACGAGATCATCGCCGAGCTCGACACCACCGTCAGTATCGTCAGCACGAGCGCAGTAGATGCATGGCTCGATCAGTTCAGCGGCTACGACCAGCTCGCGACCGACGTCGATGCGGCCCTCGCGCAACTCGCCAAGAAAGAGTGGATCTACCATCCCGCACTGCGCCAGATCATTCGCGACGCGGTTAGAGACCTCTATGTAGCCGATCCGGAGGTCACCGAACTGCATCCCGGTGACCTCGACAGGGATGAACAGGAACTGCTGCGAGACAACACGCGCGTCGGGGAACGAATCAGCAGACTCTCCGAACTCATCGAGGGGAACACGTTCGTCGACGACCTCGGCGGCCAAGACCGCACCGTAATCGACATCAAGAAGGTCGTCAGTGACCCCGCCACCGGGCAGTACCACTACATCGTCACCTTGCCCTCGACTCAGGACTGGAATCGGCTCTCCGAGTTCTTCGACCCCGAAAACGCCTCCAACCCCTATGAGGATGCAGGGGCAACGAACGACCTGGACGCGAACATCGCGATGATAAGCAACAGCCTGGCTGACTCGGGCGCGAACACCCAGTACGAGCGCGCGGTAGTCCAAGCCATGCGCGCCGCCGGAATCACCGAGAACGATCTCGTCGTCTACCCCGGGTTCAGCCAAGGCGGAATCGCCGGTGCCGCGCTGGTCTCCGACCCCACGACTCCAGGGAAGCCAATGGGGCTCGTCGTAGCTGGCTCCCCCGTCGACACCTTCCACATCCCCGCCGACGTACCTGTCCTCGAGTACCAGCACCTCACAGACCCTGTCGCACACGCGGACCTCATGGGCGGCGGCAGCGCTGAGGACAAGCACGTGGTGCACGCCATGGCACCGAACGGCGAACTGTTCGCCGCTGCGCACAACAGCGAGCTCTATGCCGAGACCGCACGGAACTACGACGACGAGCTCGCCGAGAGGTACTCTCACTTCCTCGGCACGGTCGTCGAACAGCAGCAGTACACATGGACGGAGCAGCCGGAGTGAGACGAAGGATACGCATCGCATTCGCCCTGGCCGCCGCGTCCTGCATGCTCGTCGCGTGCGGATCACCCGCCGGCGACCCTCCCACCGAAGCCGAGTCCACGGTGCCGGCGGCACTCGAAGGCGCCGATCTGGGCATCCTCGAGGCGGCCGCCAGCTTCTCGCTTGACGGGTTCACGTACAACTTCCGGGTCACCTTGCACCTTGACCGTGACGCCATCAGCTCCGACGAGCTACGGCAGATCCTCCAGATCATCATCGACACGACAGGCGAAGACGCCGACATAACCCACCTCAGACTGACGGCGGCAGACGGAACGCAACCGGACACCGTCGACCCCGAGCATCTCGTCGACCTGCAGGGCCCCGCTCAGGAGCTGGGTTTCGCGGAATCCGTGTCGCGTGGCAACACCGGGATCTCCATCGCTTGGGAAGAGGTCGCCGACTTCGTCCAGGAATGACCGAGCCATCGAGCCGCGAGATATCCATCGGCTCGAGCCCATAAACGAGGGCTTCTCCACCGTGATGTGAGCCTCCAGAACATCCTGTTGAAGGTCTACGACGGCGGGGCACTGTCAGTGCGACTTTCCGACTTCGGCCTGGTGAAGGTGCCGGATTCGGAGATGACCCGGACCGGTACGGACCTGAAGGGGGTGTTCCGCGACCCGACGCTCGGAAGCTTCAAGGACTACGCGCTCACAAACGAGATCTACGCCATCGGCTGCGTGCTCTCCTACCTATTCACGGGCCGCAAAGGCCTTGGCGTCGCCACAGGTGACGTTGCCCGCATCATCGAGCGGTGCACGACCACGCGCGTTTCGGAGCGCTACTCGACGACTCGCGATATACACGCGGCGGTCGAGCGCCTCTAGAGTGGCGCGCTGGGATCGCAACATCCGGCGGCGTGGGGAAACCGTGGGCGACAGAACGCTCCCGCCAGGCGGCGCGCCGCCATACTGCGAGCCCGATCGCCACCAGGACTACGGCACCGATTGCCACGCCGAGAGCGATCGCTGGCACGATCACGCTCAGCAGCGCGGCGCACCAGCAGGCCACCACGACAACGACTATGCGCAGATCCCGCGGCGCTGCGCCTGCAGGCATCTGCTCGGCGTTCAAGGCGCACGCGGCCCTGAGCTCGCTGGCAGGATCTGAGTATGGACACACTACCCAACGCGGCTGAATTGGGGCATCGACTTCGTACCACCGTGTTGCGGGATTTCCAGCGGCTAGAGCCATCAGACTTCAAAGCGCCATCGGGTGCAGTCACCAGGACCGACATCGGACGCGAGGAGTGCCCGATCCCGGCAGTGATGGGGTTCGCCCTCCAGCTCGCGGGGCTAGAGCGTTTTGGCCCGGAGGAGAAGGTCGCGTGGTGGGTTCCGTTCGTGCGTGAAGGGGTGCGCTACGAGGTCGCACACCAGAAGTTCGGCTTGAGGCTGCGCATCGCCAGCGACGGCCTGAGTGAAGCCGAGGTCGACTCGCGCCTCATGTTGACGAAGAAGAAGCTCATCTCGGCGACGAAGGTGGTGGAGAAGGGCATCAACAAGGTCACCGATCAGCTGGTCGACTCCGGCGACGCAACAGTGGTCAATCAGCACAACCGGCTGCAACGGGCGTACGACTACTTCCGCGACCGTGCACTCAACCCGACGATCGTGGAGGACGAACGCACGCTGATTGAGCCAGGAGGCGAACTCCACATCTCCGGCTGGACGTTCAGGAGCGGTGCTGCCGTGATGCAAGTCAACGCGACGCACGACGTGGTCGCAGCGATAAGCGCCTTCCTGAGCCGGCTCGAGCACGACCTCGTCCTTGCGTTGCCGTTCGCGGGATTCGACCCAGCGAAGGACCATCTCCTCGACTTCATCGGTCAGCGGTGGGGACTCAAGTACGAACGCGTCTTCGGGAAGACTGGTCAAGCAAAGGTCTACCTCGACAAGCTGATCGACGTGGTCGAACGCTGGCGGAACACCTACACGCACGGTGGCTTCGAGAAGGGGAACGAGACGACCGTGTACGCGCACGTACCGGGCGTCGGCGCGTTGCCCATCGGGCTGAGCTCGATGCGTGAGCGATCGTTCCTTTCGCTACCGAATGCGAGCGACGTGACGATCCGGGACGTGTTCGCGCTCTTCGATGAGTTCGACGAGCGGTTCGTAACCGCCGCTCCGCAAGCGAGCGCGTGGATCCAGTCGGGGCTGAGCGTGCGTTTCGATGCGGCCTTCCGCAGTCTTGTTCACTCGCTCGCGGACGACCCAGATGGGCTCCAGCGCTACATCGACTACGTGTCGTACGAGGAGGACAGGGCGGTCAATATGGACTTCTAGCTCGGGGCCAGGCCACCGCGAGTCGTTGAAACCGATGCATGCGAGAGGCGCCAGACGCCCGAACGGGTGACCCCTCGGCGCTCAAGAGGACAGCAGGCTATTCGGCCGGGACGCGAACGGACGGCGTTTCGGCGAGATTCCGGGGTTTGGGGAGGCCCAGTTCGATCAAACCGATCACCTCGCCCAACTCACCCCGGCTTGCAATAGTCTCTCCCGAGACGGCCGTGAGGTGCGACAGCGAGGATGCCTTCATCGCCGCGTCCAGGTCGTCGGAGACGGCGCGCGTGTCGCCCACGGCGATGCCCGGCAGCAGCTGGCCGCCGCCTCCCGGGAGC
>NZ_BAAGRQ010000033.1:0-8618 GCF_054782875.1 Microbacterium petrolearium | reverse complement strand
GGCCTCGTCGCCTCGCCGCCCGCATCCCGCACCATCCAGGCCGTCACCGCCCACACCGGCCTCGTGAAGTACACCTGCCACGAGAACCCCACCGGCCCCGGCTGCTGACCCCCGCGAGCTTGCGGTGGTCGCTTCATCTCCGCGGCCTCCGGCCGCTCCGTTCAGCAACCGATCCGGTGCGACCTGGCGGATCCCGCGAGCTTGCGGTGGTCGCTTCATCTCCGCGGCCTCCGGCCGCTCCGTTCAGCAACCGATCGGGGGTCAGTCCTCGCCCTCGTCGTCCTCTTCGTCCGAGGCGGGCTCCTCCGTCGATCCCGCGTGCCACGTGTCCCACTCGCGCATGAGGTGCTCGATCGCCGCGTGGAAGCGGGCGGTCGGCGCGCCGGGCGAGGTGTCGCCGAAGTAGTGGCGCACCCAGTGCTGCAGGCGCTCGGTCGCCTCCGCGTCGCCGCGCACGCGCTCGACCTGTGCGATCACATCCGCCGCGTCGGCGGCGTCGAGCCACTCGCAGGCGCCGAGGTACCCGCCCTCGTCCACCTGCGCGCGCTCGTCCGCCGGCCGCGTCACGAGGAGCGACTTGCCCGCGGCGAGACGGTCATAGACCATCGCCGAGATGTCGACGATCGCCACGTCCGCCGCCGCCAGCTGCCAGCCCAGCTCCGGCCGGTCGTCGTGCACGTGGTGCGCCGACGGATCGGCCTGGTTCGCGGCGCGGATGGCCCGGATGATCCGCCGGTTCGCCTCGCCGAACGCCGCGTCCACCACCCCGCTGCGCGGATGCGGGCGGTAGATGAGGCGGTAGCGCGGATCGGCCAGCAGCGCCGCGGCAAGCGCCTCGCCGTGCGAGAGGACCGACCCGTAGTGGGCGGCGGGGCGGTCGCCTTCCCACGTGGGCGCGTACAGCACCACGGTGCGGTCATCGGGCTCGTACGGCACGACGCCCGAGTAGTGGTCGGCCTGGGGCCGGCCGATCTCGATCGTGCGCCGCTCCACGTCGTAGTCCCACAGCGTGCGCGAGAGGCGATCGCGCGCGGCCTGGCCCGCCACCAGCGCGAAGTCGTACGCCTTGTACTGGTTGGTGGTCATGTACATCTTGTCGGACTCGCCGTGGTTGATGAACACGTGCCAGCGGCGCCCGTAGCGGAACATCTGGAAGTTGCGCGTGTTCTGGTTCACGTACAGCACGACGCGGATGTCCTGCCGGCGCAGCAGCCGCTCGATGCCGCGCACCTCCGGGGTGTAGGCCACCGGCAGCGCGCCGTCGGCGATGAGCGCGCGCGCCCCCGCCGCGTTGCGCGCGATGACGAGCACCGGCCACGTCTTCGCCAGCTCCTGCAGCGGCTTGTACCACTGGCGCATCTGGTACATGTTCACGTCGCTGTCGGCGAAGTACACGGCGACCCGGTACCGATCGCGCTCGAGCGGGCCGCGCTCGCTCAGCGCGGATCGGACCGCCCGGTACGCGCTGCGACCTCGCAGCGCCTTGCGCACCAGCGCGACGGCCCTCTTCGCATCGTTCACGACTCCCACGCGCTCCACGCTATCCGGGCGGACTGGATTCGCCCTGGGACGGGTGCCGCCCGGGCGCGCCTCAGCATCATCACGGGAGCGGCATGCCGGCCCGTGCGATGATCGAGCCATGCACAGCGTCCCGGCGACCGGCCGCGCCCGCGTCCCCCGGCGCAGCGCCCCGGTGCCCCCGCCCGGCAGCGGCGTCTCGTTCGTGATGCCCGTGCTCAACGAGCGCGCGTACCTGCGGCGCGCCGTCGAGACCGTGCTCGAGCAGGAGGTCGACGGCCCCGTCGAGCTGGTACTGGCGCTCGGCCCGTCGTCGGACGGCACGAACGACCTCGCGCGCCAGCTGGCCGAGGAGGACGAGCGGATCGTGCTCGTCGACAACCCCGCCGCCGACATCCCCGTTGGCCTGAATCGCGCCATCGGCGCCAGCCGGCACCCGACGATCGTGCGCGTCGACGCGCACTCCGAGCTCGCTCCCGGATACACAGCCCGCGCGCTCGAGACGCTGCGCCGCACCGGCGCGGCCAACGTGGGCGGGGTCATGCACGCCGAGGGGCGCACGCCCTTCCAGCGCGCGGTGGCGCGGGCCTACAACTCCCCCATCGGCCTGGGCGGCGGCGCGTACCACGGCGGCCGGCGCGAGGGCGAGGCCGAGTCGGCCTACCTGGGCGTCATGCGCCGCGCCGTGATCGAGGAGGTCGGCGGCTTCGACGAGACGATCCGCCGCGGCGAGGACTGGGAGCTGAACCTGCGGATCCGCTCCGCCGGCTACCGGGTGTGGTTCGATCCCGAGCTCTCGGTGACGTACTGGCCCCGCGACAGCTGGGTGCGCCTCGCCCGGCAGTTCCACGCCACGGGCACGTGGCGCGGCGAGCTCGTGCGCCGCTACGGGCTGCGCAACTCCCTGCGGTTCTTCGCACCTCCCGTGCTCGTGCTCGCGGTGCTCGCCGCGATCGTGCTCGGCGCGCTGCAGCTCACGCGCGCGCTCTCGGGGCTGTGGGCGGTGATCGCATCGGTGCTGTACCTGCCGGTGCTGGCCTACATCGGCCTCGTCGCCGTGGTGGCGGCCGGCAGGGGCGGAGGCACGGGCTGGCGCGACAAGCTGTGGACCCTCGCCGTGCTGCCCACGATGCACCTCGCGTGGGGCGTGGGCTTCCTGCGCGGCGTGCTGCGCGGCGCCCACGACACGGTCGACACCTCGCGCCTCTCCGGGCGCAACACCCCGCTGCCGTAGGCCGGCCGGCCGGCGGACCGCGTCAGGCGCGGTCGAGGAAGCCCTGGTCGAGCAGGCGGGCGACGACGCGCTCGGACGCGCGGCCGTCGTCGCGCGCGTTGAACTGGCGCCGCCACGCGTCGTACCGCCCGGCGTAGGCCGCCGGGTCGTCTCCCAGCGCCCCGAGGAGCTCGTCGTACGTGCGCACGAGCGGGCCGGGCGCCCGCGCCGCGAGGTCGAAGTAGAAGCCGCGCAGCCGGCCCCGGTAGTGCTCGAGGTCGGGCACGAGGAAGTACATCGGCTTGCCGGTGACGGAGTAGTCGAACATCACCGAGGAGTAGTCGGTCACGAGCGCGTCGGCCACGAGCAGCAGGCTGGCTGTGTCGGGGTAGCCCGTGACGTCGACGACGCGGGGGCCCGTGACGTCCTGGCCGGGCCGCAGCGTGCGGGAGTGCCCGCGCACGAGCACGACGGATCCCGTGTCGGCCGCGAGTCGGGCGGGATCGATGAAGTCGACCATCTCGAGCCGGTCGTCCCGCCACGTGGGCGCGTACAGCAGCACCCGCTCGTCCGGCCCGATCCCGAGCGACGCGCGCGCTTCCTCGCCCCCACCGGTCACGAGCACGTCGTTGCGCGGATAGCCCTCGACCCACACCGGGCGACCGAGGAAGGCGTATGCCTTGCGCAGGATGCGCTCGGCGTACGTGTTCTGCGCGAGCAGCACGTCCCACCGTCGCGACTCCTTGACGACCGCTCCCCACCGCCGCGGCTGGAAGCCCGGCCGATGCAGCGCGAGCCGCTTGAGCGGCGTGCCGTGCCACGTCTGCAGCACGCGCTGCCCCGCGCGGCGCGCGTAGCGCCGGCGCAGCCAATCGTTGACGACGAGCAGCCGCGCCGCCCCCCGCGCGCGCCACCACTCCGGCGTGCCCTCCACGACGGCGGTCGCACCCTCCGGAACCCGCACCGAGCGGTCGACCACGCTCCAGTACCGGGTCACTCCGGGCGCCACGCGCGAGAGCTCACGGTCGATCGCGAGCGGGTTGCAGCCCGCCGCGCTGCCGTAGAAGCTCTCGAAGAACACGGCGTTCTCGAGCGGCGTCTCGTGCGTGGCGTACCGCAGCTCGAGCGCGCGCTGACCCTCGGGCGAGTCGTACGCCGGGTCGATCGGCGCGCCGATCTCCACCTCGCTCTCGACCGCCGAGGCGCGCAGCCCCGGCAGCATCGTGAGCGGCAGGCTCAGGGCCACGCGCTGCCCGGCGATCTCGACCCGGTAGGTGCCCGACGGCAGCGGCAGCGCCGGTCCGCCCCAGCGCGAGACCGTGAGGGCGAAGCGCGCCTTCCACGTCTTGCCGCGCCCCGTGAGGCGCCCGGTCACCGCGGCGCGGGGGCCGGTGAGGGTCGCACTCTCCGGCCGAGGCCCCTCGCCCTCGATGAGAAGCTCGGGTCCGTCGGGGATGAACCGGGCCGTCGTCATTCGCTGCCTTCCGTCGGCGGTCCGCTCCGCCCATCCAGTCGCGCCCGCACGATGTCGTACAGGCGGCGCGTGTTCCGTCCGTCACGATACGCGTGCACGCGGGCGCTCAGCGCCTCGGACCGCGCCACGCGCTCCGCCCGCGCGCGCGGATCGGCGAGCACCGCGTCCAGCTGCGCGAGCAGCTGCGGCCACGTGCGGGACGGATCGGGCCCTGCCACGTCGGCGTAGGTGCCGTAGAAGCCGCGCCGCGCGGCGTAGTCGTCCTCGTCCGGCGCGAGGAACAGCACCGGCAGCGGCACGAGCCCCGCGTCGTACGCGAGCGACGAGTAGTCGGTCACGAGCACGTCCACGCCGGGCAGCGCCGCCGTGATGTCGCCCAGCACATCGGATCCGAGCGCGCGCACCCGATCCGTCGCGAACGGCGGCACGTACTCGCCCGCCCCCAGCCGGTGCGAGCGCACGAGCAGCACGGCGTCGTGGCGCTCGAGGGCGTCTCGGATCCGCTCCCAGTCGGCCGCCGTCGGCACGGCCGGATCCGGCGCCCCGTCGCGCCACGTGGGCGCGTACAGGACGACGGGCGTGGTGTCCTCGAGAGGCCCCGCGGCCGCGCGCAGCGCCGCGCGGGCTCGGTCGCGCCGCTCGGCGGCGGTGCCGGCCGAGAGCGGGTCGACCCGCGGCTCCCCCGTCACGACGACGCGGTCGCCGGGTAGGCCGAAGGCCGACTCCAGGCGGCCGCGCACGAGGTGCGAGGCGGCCGGCAGCACGTCGATCCGCCGCTGCGACGCGCGGTACAGCAGGCCGAGCAGGCGGCTGATCGCGCCCGCGGCGACGGGGATCGGGCTGCGCAGCGTCTCGGGCGAGTCGAGGCCGATGCGCTTGAGCGGGATGCCGTGCCACAGCTGCACGACGAACGCGCCGGAGACGGCGTACGGGTTCACATCTCCCAGCCCGTATGCCACGACGAGCACCCGCGCGCGGGCCGTCGCCCAGAACCCGCGCAGCGAGTCGCGCCGCAGCGTGGGGATGCCGGCCTCGGCGGCGGCGCGCTCCTCCGCGTCCGAGCGGACGAGCCACACGGCGTCCACGCCCTCGGCCGCCGCCACGCGCCACAGCGCGAGCGGCCCGTCGCCGATGCCGGCGCCACAGCCGAAGACCCAGCGCCGGCCGCGCGGCACGACGAGGGTGACGAGGCGTCCCAGCAGGTACAGGGGCGCACGCAGCAGCTTCGCCGCGTTGCCCGCACCGAACGAAAACGAAGACGCCACTTCGCGAGACTATCTCGCGAAGCGGCGTCTTCCTCGAAGGGCGCCCTACTCGAGCGTGCCCAGCGTGACGTCGACCGTGTGCGCCTCGCCGTCGCGCACATAGGTGAGCGTGGCGTCGCTGCCGCCCGCGGCCGCGCGCACCTGGGCGGTGAGGTCGGTGGAGCTCGTGATCGGCACGCCGTTGAACTCGGTGACGATGTCGCCCTCGCGCAGCCCCGCCTCGGCCGCCGCGCCGCCGCGCACCAGCTCGGCGATCAGGGCGCCCTCGATCTCGGCGTCCTCGTAGGCCGCCGCGCTCGTCACGCTCGCCCCGAGCAGGCCGTGGCTGGCCGTGCCGTTCTCGATGATCTCGCCCGTGACCCGCTCGACCACGTTGGACGGGATCGAGAAGCCGATGCCGACCGATCCGGACTCCTCCGTGGTGCTGCCCGACGCCGTCGCGATCGCCACGTTGATGCCGATCAGCTGCCCCTCGGAGTTCACGAGCGCACCGCCGGAGTTGCCCGGGTTGATGGCGGCGTCCGTCTGGATCACCGCGATCGAGATGGTCTCGTTCGCGTTGCCCTGGTTCTCCTGCCCCGGGATGTCGAAGAAGAACGGCGAGTCCTCCCCCGATCCCCCGTCCGAGTCCTGCGGCTCGTCCGGGCTGTCGGGCGCGGCCGCCGAGGCGATCTGGATGCTGCGGTTGAGCGCACTCACGATGCCCGTGGTCACGGTGTTCGGCAGCCCGAGCGGCGCGCCGATCGCGACCGTCGTGTCGCCCACGTTCAGCTTCGACGAGTCGGCGAACTCGATGGGCGTCATGCCCTCGGCGCCCTCGAGCTTGATGACGGCCAGGTCGTAGACGGGGTCGGTGCCGACGATCTCGGCGTCGTAGATGCGCCCGTCCGAGTCGGTGACGCGGATGGTGCCGTCGGCCGACGCGCCACCGAGGGTGACCACGTGCGTGTTCGTCACGACGTAGCCGTCCTCGCTGAGCACCACGCCGGTGCCGCTGCCGCCCGAGTCGCCGGTCGTCACCGAGATCGTCACGGTGCTCGGCAGCGCCTCGGTCGCGATGGCCGTGGCCTCGTTCACCGATCCGGGGTTGTTCACCGTGATGGACGACGGGCTGTCCGATCCGCCGGTGGCCGCGGGCGTCGCCCACAGCTGCGTCCCCACGTACGTGCCACCCAGTCCCGACGCCCCGCCGACGACGGCGGCCGCCAGCAGCGCGCCCACGAGCAGCCCCCCGCGGCGCTTCTTCTCGGCGGGCCGGTCCTCCGGCGCGCCCGCCCGCACGCCGTCCCCCGGCGCGTCCGCGCCCACGCGGTCCTCGGGCGCGATGAACGGCGGCAGCTCGGCGGTCGCGCCGGTCAGCGGCACCGTGGGGTGCTCGTCGGCCCGAGCGGAGGCCCACGACGGCGAGAACGTCGGCGGCGCCGCGTGCCGGGCGGCCGCGTCGGCGGCCGACATCATCGGCCGCGGCGGGACCACGTGCGACGCGCGCGCCTCGGGCGTGCCGTTCTCAGCCGATGCGCTGTCGTTGCCGGCGCCGGGTACCTGGTTGTCCATCGGGTGCTCCTTCTGACGAGTCCCCTCCAGGGTGATCCGCCAACCTTTGCGCTTGCTATGTCCCGCTTCTGACGTCTCCGTGAGGGGCCGAGGGCCGCCCCTCGCGGCCCCGACGGTAGCCTGGGACGATGCGATCCGTACCCGGCGCCTGGCGGCGCACCGCCGCCGGTGCAGGACTCCTCGGCGGCGACGGCTCGGTCGCCGCCACCATCTTCGCAGAGATGTCGGCCCTCGCGGCCCGCACGGGCGCGGTGAATCTGGGCCAGGGCTTCCCCGACGAGGACGGGCCCGCCGAGGTGCTCGAGGCCGCCAGGCGCGCGATCGCCGACGGCGCCAACCAGTACCCGCCGGGCCGCGGCGTGCCCGCGCTGCTCGAGGCCATCGCGGCGCACCAGCGCCGCTTCTACGGCATCGAACTCGACCCGGCCACCGAGGTCCTCGTGACGGCCGGCGCCACCGAGGCGCTCGCGGCGGCGCTGCTCGCGCTCGTCGACGGCCCCGAGGACGAGGTCGTCGTGTTCGAGCCGTACTACGACTCCTACGCGGCGTGCGTGGCGCTGTCCGGCGCCACGCTGCGCACCGTGCCGCTGCGCGCGCCCGGATTCCAGCCCGACCTCGACGAGCTGACCGCCGCCGTCACCGACCGCACGCGCGTGATCCTCGTGAACGATCCGCACAACCCCACGGGCGCGGTCTTCTCGGCCGAGACGCGCGCGCACATCGCGCGGCTCGCCGAGCGTCACGATGCGATCATCCTCACCGACGAGGTCTACGAGCACCTCGTGTTCGGCGAGCGGCACGTGCCGATCGCCACGCTGCCGGAGGCCCGCGAGCGCACGCTCACGATCTCGTCGGCGGGCAAGACGTTCCGCACCACCGGATGGAAGATCGGCTGGATCACGGGGCCGGCCGATCTGCTCACCGCCGTGCTCACCGTGAAGCAGTACCTGACGTACGTGAACGGCTCGGCGTTCCAGCCGGCGATCGCCGTGGGGCTGAGGCTGCCGGACGCGTTCTTCCGCGGGCTCGCCGACGACATGCGCCGCAAGAAGGACGTGCTGGGCGCCGGGCTGCGCGCCGCCGGGTTCGAGGTGTTCGACCCGCAGGGCTCGTACTTCACGGTCGCCGACGCCGCGCCGCTGGGCGCGACCGACGCCGCCGAGTTCTGCCGCGCGCTGCCGCAGCGGGCCGGCGTGGCCGGCGTGCCGCTCACGGCGTTCGTCACGCCCGCGCGCCGGGCCGAGTACGCCACGCTCGTGCGCTTCGCGGCCTGCAAGCGCATCGAGGTGCTCGAGGACGCCGCCGCGCGCCTGCAGGCGGCCTTCGCCTGAGCCGCTGAGCTTGCCGTGGTCGCTTCATCTCCGCGGCCTGCGGCCGCTCCGTTCAGCAACCGATCGGGTAGCGCTCATCGGTTGCTGAACGAAGTGAGCGTCAGCGAACGAAGATGAAGCGACCACCGCAAGCGTGCCCGCCGGGGGGTGCCCCTATGTCTCTTGTCAAGCGGCGAGGGCCGGTTCGGGAAGGCGTGGCTGGTAGAGGGTGCCGTCGCGGAGCATGGCGTAGAGGACGTCGGAGCGGCGTCTGGCGAGTGCGA
>NZ_BAAGRQ010000032.1:0-8838 GCF_054782875.1 Microbacterium petrolearium | reverse complement strand
GAATCTCACGACTGACCGAAGTCAGCCGACGAGGTTATTTGGCATTTGACAAGTGCACGCTGTTGAGTTCTCAAGGATCGGACGCACCCAGCCCTGCAGGTCCCCCTGCAGCCCTCCGGGGCATTCGCACCACGACTCGTCACCCTCTTGCGAGGATCTTCGTCGGGGTTTGTGTCGCCTACTTGGGATGGGAGCCTCTCGGCTCAACCTCACCGCTTGGCGGCGACAGATGAAACATTACGCCGATGCGGCGGGTGGGGCAAACCGGTGCATCATCCCGGGCGTGTCGCCCGCCGCGCGGGCCGTCGGCGACGGGCCTGCGCAGGCGGCGTCGCCGAGCCCGCCGCGGCCCGGTGTCAACCCCCGCGCCTGGGGACCATCGGCTTCCTAGCATGGCCGCGTCCGATCACGAGAGGAGCGATCATGGCCGACAACCCCACGCCCATCGAGCTGCAGAAGTACCTCGGCGGCGTCGACTACCCGGCGCGCAAGGAGGATCTCGTCGCCCGCGCGCGGGAGAACGGCGCCCCCGACGATCTCGTCTCGGCGCTCGAGTCGGCCGGCGAGGACTCGTTCGACGCCCCCGCCGCCGTCAGCAGCGCCGTCTCGGGCGGCTGAGTGGCCTCGCGCCGCGCGGCCGGCGCGTGGGCCACGCCCGCCGCGCCGGCCGCACCCCTCGTCGACGTCCTGATCCCCACCGCCGGCCGCGTGGCCGAGCTCGCCGTCACCCTCGCGGGCCTCGCGGCACAGGACGACCCACCGTTCCGCGTGATCGTGAGCGATCAGTCGGACGACGACGCCCCCTCGCACGCCGCCGTGGCCGCGATGCGGCGCGTGCTGCAGGCACAGGGCGGCGAGGTGCAGGTGCATCGCCACCTGCCGCGTCGCGGCATGGCCGAGCAGCGGCAGTTCCTGCTGGACCGGTCGTCGGCCGAGGCGGTGCTGTTCCTCGACGACGACGTCTGGCTGGAGCCCGGGCAGCTGCAGCGGATGCACGAGGCGCTGCGCGAGCTCGACTGCGGCTTCGTGGGCATGGCGGTGCAGGGACTGTCGTACCTCGACGACGACCGGCCGGCCGAGCGCGAGGCCTTCGAGCCATGGGCCGGCCCCGTGCGCCCGGAGCGCGTGCGGCGGGGCGCGCCGGAGTTCGAGCGCTGGCGGCTGCACAACGCGGCCAATCCCGCGCACCTGGCCCGCGACGTCGATCTGCCCGAGCGCGGCTGGCTCGCCTACAAGATCGCGTGGATCGGCGGCTGCGTGCTCTTCCGTCGCGACGCCCTCCTGGAGGCCGGCGGCTTCGGCTTCTGGCGCGAGCTCGACGCCGCGCACGCGGGCGAGGACGTGCTGGCCCAGTGGCGCGTGATGCGTCGGCGCGGCGGTGCGGGTCTGCTGCCCAGCGGCGCGGTCCATCTCGAGGCACCCACGACCATCCCGCACCGCCCCGTCGACGCGTTCGACGTCGCGAGCGTCTGACGCCGGCGCGCATCGCGCGTCATGATCGCCCGCTTCTCCGCGCGTTTCAAGCCCCTCACCACGAGGCGGCGACGCTTCGATCCTCGAAGCATGACGTCCATCCAGCACGGCGAGGCATCCGACGGGACCGCTCCCGAGACGACCCCCGACGCGCTGGTCCTCACCCACATGGAGCTCGCCCGCGCCGTGGCCCGGCGGTACTTCCGCCACAGCGTCTCGCGCGACGAGGACCTCGTGCAGGTGGCGTACATCGGGCTCGTGAAGGCATCGCGGCGCTTCGATCCCGAGCGCGGCAGCGACTTCGCTGCGTTCGCGGCCCCGACCATCGCGGGCGAGATCAAGCGCCACCTGCGCGACGCGGGGTGGTTCGTGCGGCCGCCCCGGCGCGTGCAGGAGCTGCGGGCCCGGATCTCCGAGGCCTCGCCTCGTCTCGCGCAGAGCTTCGGGCGCGAGCCCACCGCGAGTGAGCTGTGCGCGGACCTCGGCGAGTCGCGCGCGGAGGTGCGCGAGGCCCTCGCGTGCGGGGATCACCTGCAGCCCGCGTCGCTCGACGTGCCCGTCGGCGCCGATCGCGACCTGACGATGGGGCAGCTGCTGCCCTCGCATCGCGATGAGATCGAGCGGGCGGAATCGGCGGCCGTCGTCCACGAGGCGATGCGTGCGCTCGCGCCGCGGGACCGCCGGGTCGTGCAGCTGCGGTTCTTCGAGGAGCGCACGCAGAGCGACATCGCCGGCGAGCTCGGCGTGACGCAGATCCAGGTCTCGCGCATCCTCTCGCGCACGCTCGCGGCGATGCGCGATCACATCCAGCACGGCCCGCCTCCGGCGCGCCGTCACGCCGCGTGATCCGCTACGGCGCGATGCGCCCGGCGGCCGCCAGCACGTCGTCGACCGTGACGCCGAGGATCGCCGGATCCGGATCGGCGGCGAACGGATCGCCCCGGCGCAGGTGCGCGGCGGTGAGGACGACGTGCGGACCGGGCGGCGGGCCCCAGTGCTCCGGGGCGGCCGGCCCGAACAGCACGACCGACGGCGTGCCGTAGGCCGAGGCCAGGTGCGCCGCGCCGGTGTCGGCCGAGATGACGAGACGGGCGCGCTCGATCACGCCGGCGAAGCGCGCGAGGTCGAGCTCGCCCGCCCGCACCGCCGCGGCGCCCAGCCCCGCGGCATCGGCCACGGCGAGGGCCCGCTCGCGCTCCGCCGCCGAGCCGGTGAAGACCACCCGGTGCCCGCCGTCCGCCAGCGCGCGGGCGACCGCCGCGAAGCGATCCACCGGCCACAGGCGCGATCCGTACGCCGCGCCGACGTGCAGCACGGTGGCGCCCTCGAGCCCCGCGGCCGGCGGCGCCGGGCGCAGGGCGACGTCGTCGGGATCGGCGGCCACGCCGTAGGCGCCCACGAGCCGCACCCAGCGGCGGCGCTCGTGCAGGTCGTCGCGCCAGCCGGGCAGCGCCTGGTCGGGCAGCGCCGTGTCCGGCCGCGCCGTATCGGGCCGCGCCGTGTCGGGCAGCGCGGGGTCGGGCAGCGCCCGGACGGGCATTCCGGTCTCGGCCACGGCGGTCGCGGGCGCGGCCGCATCGATCCCGTCCACGCGGTGCGCCATCCGCAGCCGCGCGCCGAGCGCGTCGACGAGCCAACGGCTCTCGGGGCCGCTGCCGTGCAGGTTCACCGCCACGTCGATCCGGCCGGGCTCGAGCGGCAGCGGCTCGTCGAGCCCCGGCGTCGGCAGCAGCGCGTCGACGCCGCCGATCAGCTCGACGACGGGCGAGAGCCAGCCCGGCACCGCGAGCACGAGCCGGTGCCGGGGGAAGGCGCGGCGCAGCCCGTGGATCGCGGGGACCGCGACGAGCAGGTCGCCCAGCTTCAGCGCCCGCAGGGCGAGCAGCTCCGGATGTCCGTCGGGAGGACCCAGCTCGCGCATCGCCCCAGCATCGCAGGCCCGGCCGCGCCTGCCCAGCCCCGAGAAGAGACGTTTGCCGCCGAGGAGAAGTGGGAAGTGCTCTGATATGGCCATCGATCGCACCCGCGTCCGCGCGCTGCTGTTCGACCGGGACGGCACGCTCGTCGAGGACGTGCCGTACAACGGCGATCCCGCGCGCGTGCGGCTCATGCCGTGGGCGGGCGCGGCCGTCGCGCGGGCGCGCGCGGCGGGGGTGCGGATCGGCGTGGTCTCGAACCAGTCGGGCGTCGCGCGCGGGCTCCTCACCCCCGCGCAGGTGGAGGCCGTGAACGCGCGCGTCGACGCGCTGCTCGGCCCGTTCGACGCGTGGTGCTGGTGCCCGCACGGTCCCGAGGACGGCTGCGCGTGCCGCAAGCCGGCACCGGGCCTCGTGCTCGAGGCGTGCGCGCGGCTGGGGGTCGCCCCCACGCAGGCGGTCGTGATCGGCGACATCGGCGCGGACGTGCGCGCCGCCGAGGCGGCCGGGGCGCGATCCGTCCTCGTGCCCACGCCCGTCACGCGTGCCGAGGAGGTCGCGGCGGCGCCGCGGGTGGCGCCCGATCTCGACGCCGCCGTCCGGGCCGCGCTGGAGGAGGCCGTCGTGCCGCTCGCCGGAGGGAGGGGCGCATGACGCGGGCGCTCGTGGCACGGCTCGACAGCCTCGGCGACGTGCTGCTGTCGGGGCCGGCCGTGCGCGCGGTCGCGGCGGCGCCCGGCGTGGACGAGGTCTGGATGCTCTGCAGCACGATCGGCGCCGAGGCCGCGCGCCACCTGCCGGGCGTCGACCGGGTGCTCGTGTGGGACTGCCCGTGGATCACCGCCTCGGCCCCGCCCGCCACGCCCGAGCGCATGCGCGCGCTGGAGGCGCTGCTGGCCGAGGCGCGCCCCGACGTCGCGGTCATCCTCACGTCGTTCCACCAGTCGCCCCTGCCGCTCGCGCTGTCGCTGCGGCTGGCGGGCGTCGGGCGGATCGCCGGCGCCTCGGTCGACTTCGCCGGCTCGCTGCTCGATGTGCGCCTGCGCCCGGGCGAGGATCTCCCGGAGGACCTGCCGGAGCCGGAGCGCGCCCTCGCGATCGCCGCGGCGGCCGGCTTCGCGCTGCCCCCGGGCGACGACGGCCGCCTGCGCCTGCGCGGGGTCGCCGCGCCGCCCCCGGAGGTCGCGGCGAGCGAGCGCCTGGCCGTCGTGCACCCCGGCGCCTCGGCCTCGGCCAGGCGCTGGCCCGCCGAGCGGCATCGCGAGACCGTGCGCCTGCTGCGGCAGCGCGGGTGGGACGTCGCCGTGACGGGCGGACCGGACGAGCGCGCGCTCACGGCGTTCGTCGCCGGAGACGACGGCCTCGATCTCGGCGGGGCGACGCCGCTCGCCGCGCTCGCCGGCATCCTCGCCCACGCCCGCGTCGTCGTCACGGGCAACACGGGTCCCGCGCACGTGGCCGCCGCCGTCGGCACCCCCGTCGCGAGCCTCTTCTCGCCCGTCGTGCCGGCCGTCCGGTGGGCGCCGTACGGCGTGCCGCACGCGCTGCTGGGCGACCAGCGCGCCGCCTGCCGCGACACCCGGGCGCGCGAGTGCCCCGTTCCCGGCCACCCGTGCCTGACGTCGGTGGAGCCGGCCGATGTCGTGGCGGCGTGCGAGCGGCTCGCCGGCGCCGGCGCGGTCGCGCCGAGCGAGGAGGTGCCGGCATGAGGGTGCTGTTCTGGCACGCACACGGCGGATACGCCGACGCCTTCGTGCGCGGATCGCACGAGTACCTCCTGCCGCGCGACGACGCCCGGGGCTGGCACGGGACCGCGGGGCGCGACTGGCCGCGGGCGCGCGAGGTCGCGGCCGATCGGCTGCGGGACGAGCACATCGACGTCGTCGTGCTGCAGCGCACGGAGGAGTGGGACGCCGTGCGCGCGCTCACCGGGCGCGAGCCGGGGCGCGATGTGGCCGCGCTGTTCCTCGAGCACAACACGCCCAAGCCCGACGCGACGGGCACCGTCCATCCGCTCGCCGACGCGGGCATCCCGATCGTGCACGTGACGCACTTCAACCGCGTGTTCTGGGACACCGGGCGCGCTCGCACGTTCGTCGTCGAGCACGGCGTGCCCGATCCGGGGCCGCTGTACACGGGGGAGCTGCCGCGGTCGGCCGCCGTCATCAACGAGCCCGTGCGGCGGTGGCGCGTGACGGGCACCGATCTGCTGCCGCGCCTGGCCGAGCCGGCCCCGCTGGACGTGTTCGGGATGGGCGCAGAGGGACTCCCCGCGGCGCTCGCGGCAGTCGCGGGGCCGGGACGGGCGCCCGAGGTCTCGCCGGCCGGCGACCTGCCGACGGCCCGGCTGCACGCCGAGCTGGCGCGGCGCCGCGTGTACGTGCACCCGTTCCGCTGGACCTCGCTGGGGCTGTCGCTGCTGGAGGCGATGCACCTCGGCATGCCCGTCGTCGCGCTGGCGGCGACCGAGGCGCCCGCCGCCGTCCCGCCCGAGGCCGGCATCGTGACGAACGACCTCGAGCGACTCGCCCGCGCGATCGCCGACTACGTCGCGGATCCCGCGCTCGCCGTCGAGCACGGGCGCCGCGCGCGACGCCACGCGCTCGCGCACCACGGCCTGCCGGCGTTCCTGCGCCGGTGGGACGACGTCCTCGCGGACGTCGTCGAGAACCACTCGCGCCGCACCGGCGCGACGGCCCTCCCCCATGCCGGAAGGAGCATGCGATGAGGATCTCGATGGTCTCCGAGCACGCCAGCCCGCTCGCGACGCTGGGAGGCGTCGACGCGGGCGGCCAGAACGTGCACGTCGCCGCGCTGTCGGCCGCCCTCGCCGAGCGCGGGCACGACGTGACCGTGTACACGCGGCGCGACGATCCGTCGCTGCCGGAGCGCGTGCGGATGCGCCCCGGCGTCGAGGTCGTGCACGTGGACGCGGGCCCGCCCTCGCCCGTGCCGAAGGACGAGCTGCTGCCGTTCATGGGCGACTTCGGCCGGGTGCTGGCCGCGCACTGGCGACGCGAGGTCCCCGACGTCGTGCACAGCCACTTCTGGATGTCGGGCGTGGCGGCGCTGGAGGCGGCCGACCGGCTCGGGCCGGCGCGCCCGCCCGTCGCCCACACCTTCCACGCCCTCGGCAACGTCAAGCGCCGCCATCAGGGAGCCGAGGACACGAGCCCTCCCGAGCGCGAGACGCTCGAGCCGGGCGTGGGCCACCGGGCCGACACGGTGATCGCGACGTGCTCGGACGAGGCGTTCGAGCTCATCCCGCTCGGCGTGCCGTCGAACCGCATCGCGGTGGTGCCGTGCGGCGTCGACACCGGCCTGTTCGCGCCCGACGGGCCGGCCGAGGCGCGGGGCCGCCGCTTCCGGATCATGACGGTGGGCCGGCTGGTGCCGCGCAAGGGCGTGGGATCGACCATCACGGCGCTCGCCCGGCTGGCGGCGGCGGGGCGCGACGAGGTGGAGCTGGTCGTCATCGGCGGCTCGCGCGGACCGGACGAGGTAATGCAGGACCCGGATGTGCAGCGCCTGCGCGAGCGCGCGAGGGCGGAGGGCGTGGAGCACCTCGTGGAGTTCCGCGGCCAGGTGCCGCACGCCGAGCTGCCGGCCGCGCTGCGCTCGGCCGACGTCGTCGTGTGCGCGCCCTGGTACGAGCCGTTCGGGATCGTGCCGCTCGAGGCGATGGCGGTGGGGGTCCCCGTGATCGCCGCGGCCGTGGGCGGCCTCATCGACACCGTCGTGCACGGCCGCACCGGGCTGCACGTGCCGCCGCGCGATCCGGACGCGATCGCCGGCGCGATCGAGACGCTGCGCGACGATCCGGAGCTGCGGGCCGAGCTGGGGCGGGCCGGCGTGGCCCGCGCGCACAGCCGGTACACGTGGGCGAAGGTCGCCGCCGACACCGAGCGCGTGTACCGGGGCCTGGCCGCCTCGAACGCCGCCGCCGAGCCGGCGCCGGCCCGGCGGGCGATGGGAGGTGGACGCGCATGACGAGCCCTCGCATCGCCTCCCTCGGCGCCCCGCTGCGGCGGGCCGACGACATCCTCTCGGCCACACTGCGCGCCCACCTCGACGACCACGCGGCGGCCATGTCGTCGCTGCGCGGGCAGGTGCCGGCCGTCGCCGAGTGGGGCGCCGAGCTGGCCGCGCGCCTGCTGCGCGGGCAGCGCCTGCTCGCAGCGGGCAACGGCGGCTCGGCCGCCGAGGCCCAGCACCTCACGGCCGAGATCGTCGGGCGCTTCGACGGCGAGCGGCGCCCGTTCTCGGCGATCGCGCTGCACGCCGACACCTCGAGCGTCACGGCGATCGGCAACGACTACGGGTACGACGAGGTGTTCGCGCGGCAGGTGCGCGCGCACGCCCGCCCCGGCGACGTGCTCGTGCTGATGTCGACGAGCGGCCGCAGCCCCAACCTCGTGCGCGCGGCGCGCGCGGCGGGCGAGATCGGCGCGGAGGCGTGGGCCCTCACCGGCCGCGGCCCCAACCCGCTGTGCGACGCGAGCGACGCGCACATCGCGCTCGACGCGCCCGCGGCGGGCGTGCAGGAGGCGCAGCTGGTGGCCCTGCACCTGCTGTGCCGCGTGTTCGACCATCACGTGCGCGCGCACGACGCGGCCCTCCCCCGCGCCGCCGCGCCCGCGCAGCCGGCGAGGGGAGCGGGCGCATGAGGATCGCGGTTGTGGGCGACACCCTGCTGGATGTGGACGTGTCGGGCAGCGCCGAGCGGCTGAGCCCGGACGCGCCCGTGCCCGTGGTGGCCGTGAGCGAGACCGCGCCGCGGCCGGGCGGCGCGGGCCTCGTGGCGGCGCTGCTCGCGCGGGACGGCGCGGACGTGCGGCTCGTCACGGCGCTCGGCGACGACGACCGCGCCGGCGAGCTGCGGGCGCTGCTGGCCCGACCACGCGGTCGCGGCGGGCGCATCGAGGTCGTCGCGGCGGCCTCGGGCGCGCCGACGCCGGTGAAGACGCGGGTGCGGGCCGCCGGTCACGCGATCGTGCGGATCGACGACGACTGCGACGCGCCGCCCTCCCCGGCCGCCACGGACGACATGCTGGCGGCGCTCGACGACGTCGATGCCGTCGTCGTGGCCGACTACGGCCGCGGCGTGACGGCCGATCCGCGCCTGCGCGCGGCCCTCGAGCGCGCCGGGCGGCGCGTGCCGCTCGTGTGGGATCCCCACCCGCGCGGCACCGATCCGGTCCCCTCGGCAGCGGTCGTGACGCCGAATCTCGCGGAGGCGCGGTCGGCCTCCGGCGAGACCGGGACGGGGATCGCGGGGGCCGCCGCCGCGGCAGCCTGCCTGGCCGAGCGCTGGGGCGTGCGGGCGGTGCTCGTCACCCTCGGCGAGCGCGGCGAGCTGCTCGCCGCCGGTGCGGCCGCGCCGCACGTCGTGCCCGCCGTGCCGGTGGCGGCAGCCGACCCGTGCGGCGCCGGCGACCGCCTGAGCGCC
>NZ_BAAGRQ010000031.1:0-9427 GCF_054782875.1 Microbacterium petrolearium | reverse complement strand
CCGGCTGCACTCCACCCTCGGCTACCGCACCCCCGCCGAGACCCGGGCCGCCTACTACGCCCAGACCGCAACCGCGGCCTGAAATCCACAAAGAGATCGTCTACGAAGCTTGACACAGCCCATGACCCGCGGGCGCGACACGAACAGGCTGCACATCGTCGCCAGCGATCTCGCAGACGCGAAGCAGCAGTTCGTCGATGCGCTCGCCCGAGACCGCGCAGACCGCGGCCTGGAAGACGCCACGGAACGCGCCCGTGAGGCCGTCACCGACCTGATCACGGACGGGCCCACGTCCATAGTGAGCGCGGAGCGCGACCGTATTGTCGAGCGGATCGCGAAGGCGGACGCGGAGCGAGAGCATTGGGTGTCGGCGGCCGCCAGATTGCACGACCAATCCCAGCGACACAAAGCCGAATATGAGCCGCAGCGTGAGCTGGCGGAAGCCGCCGACGCGAAGGCTGCTGCCTTGCTCGCGGATGTTGTGGAATCGCTGACACAGGAGGCAGTCGCGGATGGCGCCACGTTCCTGGCTGCGCAGCAGAACGCCATCGCGGCACGCCGGGCCAAGGAGAGCGCGTCTCGGTTCCGCAAGCGGTCTTCCACCCGCATCGCGAATAACGCAGACGCTCGCAGCGCGGAGACCGAGCAGGCCGTGCGTGACCGGTGGCAGAGCGTCCCCCGCAGCGAGAGCAATCTGCCCGCGTGGTCCGAGTCAGTCGCCCAGCACGAAGCCAGCCACGTGCCCGCGGTCCTCGAAGCACGCGCGGAAGCCACGCAGGCGCGCCAGATCGTCAGCAAGATCGTCGCGAGGCAGTCACGGGAGCACAGCGCGCTGTACGAGCGCGTTCTCGGGAACCGGCATCCGAGCGCGGTTGCCGCGCGAGTGAAGGTCCTGCGCGAGCAGGCGGCGCAGGACCGCCGCTACCTCGCCCAGCTCGATGCGCTTCCACCAGATGAGGCGGTCAAGCTCGTCCACGAGCGTGCTGCTCAAGACGAGGCTCAGCGCCTCGCAGCTGAGGACTCTCGCAGAGCGGCGGAAGCGCCGGCCGCAGAGCTCCGTCAGCGCCTTCCGCGATGGGAACCCGGACGGAAGGCCGGGCGACGTACGAGCCCTGGGCCTGCGATGTAGTCCCGGCCACAGCTCACGAGCTTGTAAACAATGTCTTCATCAGCCGTGAAGTCCCACGTCTCCTGCTGTTTCCGATGGCGGGGAAGAGAGCATCGATCCGTTGCACGCGGCGTCGACATATCTGGGAACGTCGGCGCTCGTCGGTAGTCTCAAAGTAGAGTTTCGAGTCGGAAGGGTCGCCGTGCGGCTAGAGGACATCGCCGCGACTGCGCGGCTGGCAGGCATCGTGCCGGGGCGCGCCGTGACGGTGCTGGCGGCGCAGATGCACGGCGCGAACGCGGTCGAGGTCACCTATCAGGACGACAACGGGGCGCTCGGGCAGGTGGTGCTCTTCCGCGCCGACGAGGAGAAGGTCGCGCCGCACCTGGAGTCCGGCCGTCCGTTCGATGCCGATCCGCGCAACTTCCGGCTGGCTGCCGAGGCGCAGCGCATCATGCTCGCGGGGCTGCACGACCCGATGCTCGCGGTGGCGACGAGCGACGTGCAGCCGCTGCCGCATCAGATCCGCGCGGTCTATGGCGAGCTGCTCCCGCGCACGCCGCTCCGGTTCCTGCTGGCCGACGACCCCGGCGCGGGCAAGACGATCATGGCCGGCCTCTACATCAAGGAGCTGATCCTCCGGGACGACGTGCGCACCTGTCTTGTGGTCGCCCCTGGCGGGCTTGTGGAGCAGTGGCAGGACGAGCTGGCGCTGAAGTTCGGGCTGGAGTTCGAGATTCTCGCGCCCGGCGCGGAGGACACCGCGCCGGGCAAGAGCGTGTTCGAGCAGAAGCGGCTGCTCATCGCGCGAATGGATCAGCTCGCCCGCAACGAGGTGCTGCTGGAACAGATCGAGCAGGCCGAGTTCGACCTCGTGGTCGTGGACGAGGCGCACCGGATGAGCGCGTCCTGGTTCAGCGGCGAGCTGAAGGCGTCCAAGCGATTCCAGCTCGGCGAGCTGCTGGGCGAGCGCGCCCGCCACTTCCTGCTGATGACGGCGACCCCGCACAACGGCAAGGAAGAAGACTTCCAGACCTTCCTCTCGCTGCTGGACCGTGACCGGTTCGCCGGCCCGGGCGATCGGCACGCGCAGACGGGCACGGCCGATGGGCTGATGCGGCGCATGGTGAAGGAGAAGCTCGTCACCTTCGAGGGGCGTCCGCTATTCCCGGAGCGGATCGCCGAGACCGCCTCCTACCGGCTGTCCCCGGATGAGCAGTTCCTCTACGAGGAGGTCACCGAGTACGTACGCAACGGGATGAACCTCGCCGACCGGCTGGAGGGTAAGCGGAAGAATACGGTCGGCTTCGCGCTCACAGTTCTTCAGCGTCGTCTCGCGTCGAGCCCGGAGGCGATCTTCCAGTCGCTTCGCCGCCGCACCGACCGGCTGGAGCGCACCCGTGCCGACGTGCTCGACGGCATCCTCGACGCCCCGCCCCGCGATGCCCCCGCCTCGCTGCTCGGTGACGATCCTGACAGCGGCTACTACGACACGGATGAGCTGGATGCCGCCGAGCTGGAGGAAGCCGAAGAGGAACTCGTCGACGCGGCGACCGCCGCCCGCACTGCAGCCGAGTTGGAGACCGAGATCGCTGACCTGCGGCGGCTCACCGAGCATGCCCGCAGGCTGCTGGACTCGCAGCAGGACGTGAAGTGGCGCGAGCTGCGTGGCGTGATCGAGAGCCAGGTGCTCACGACGCCGGACGGCAAGCCGCGCAAGCTGATCGTATTCACCGAGCATCGTGACACCCTGAACTACCTGGAGCGGCGCATCACCCAGCTCCTGGGCAGGCGCGAGGCCGTGGTCTCGATCCACGGTGGAGTTCCGCGCTACGAGCGTCGCCGCATCACGGCCGAGTTCACCTCGAACCCCGAGGTGCAGATCCTCATCGCCACCGACGCTGCGGGGGAGGGATTGAACCTCCAGGCTGCGCACCTGATGGTCAACTACGACCTGCCGTGGAATCCGAACCGCATCGAGCAGCGGTTTGGCCGCATTCACCGCATCGGCCAGACCGAGGTGTGCCGCCTGTGGAACCTCGTCGCCGAGGACACCCGCGAGGGCGAGGTGTTCATCCGCCTGCTCGACAAGATCGAGGAGCAGCGAGCCGCCTACGACGGCGAAATCTTCAACGTGCTCGGCACCTCCCTCGGCGACCTGTCGCTGACGCGCGTGCTGCGCGACGCGATCCGCTACGGCGAGCAGCCCGACGTGAAGGCGAAGATGTGGGAGGTCATCGACGAGTGCGTCTCCGCCGGGCTCCAGGAACTGCTCGACGACGATGCCCTCGCCAGCGAAGCCCTCGCACCCACCGACTTGGAGGCGCTGCGCCGTCAGATGGAGGACGCGAAGGCCAAGCGCCTCCAGCCCCACTTCATCCGCGACGCCTTCCTGGAAGCCTTCGACCGTGCGGGCGGACGCATCGAGCGGCGCGAGAAGGGCCGCTACGAGATCACGCACGTCCCCGCGAGCATCCGCGAGCGTGCCGGGCGCGCACCCGTCGCCCGTCGCTACGAGCGCATCACCTTCGACGCCGCCACCATCGACGTGCAGGGCACGCCCCGCGCCGAACTGCTCGCCCCTGGCCATCCTCTTCATGACGCCGCGCTCCAGCTCGTCATCGACCAGTACGGCCCGGTGCTTGACCGCGGCACGGTGCTCACCTCCGACGCGGTGACCGAGCCGACGCTGCTCGTGGGCGTGCTCAACGAGGTCCGCGACTCCACCGGGCAGACCGTCAGCAAGCGGTTCGGCTACTCGGTCGTCGGCGCCGACGGGATCGTGCGCGAGGCCGGCCCCGCGCCGTACCTCGATTACGCGCCCGCCGACGAGCCGCAGCGCGCGGCGGGCACGAGCCTGCCGTGGCTCACGCAGCGCGAGAAGGATGCCGTCTCCTGGGTGATCGCCGAGCAGCTCCCGGTGTTCGCAGTCGACGTGGCGACTCGCCGCACGCAGGAGTATGAACGCGTCCGCGAGCGCGTCGCGACCCGCCTGACCCGCGAGGTCAACCGCCTCTACACCGAGGCGCTGAAGACCGACGCGGATGCGGCTGCGGGCAAGAAGGTCCGTTACTCCGCCGAGACGCTGCGCCGCCGCGCCGAGGAACTGGAGCAGCGCCGCGAGTCCCGCCTCGCGCTCATCGACCGCCAGCTCGCCATGTCGCCCGTGACCCCGCGCATCACCGCCATCGCCCTCGTCATGCCCGCAGCCCCCGACCCCGGCGCATCCGGCGACGTGGCTGTCAGTGCTCTCGCGCGCGCTGAGGTCGAGCGCCGCGGCGTCGACGCCGTGCTCGCCGCCGAGCGCGCGCTCGACCGCACGCCCGAGGAGCAGGCGCACAACAACCCCGGCTTCGACGTGCTCTCTCGCCCCGCGGAGGGCGCGGGCATCCGCATCGAGGTCAAGGCCCGCATCGAGGGCTCGGACACCTTCACGATCACCCGCACCGAGGTGCTCACCGCGCTCAACGCCGCACCCGACCACCGACTCGCCCTCGTCCGAGTCAGCGCGAGCGGGCCGCAGCACGACGAGGTTCGCTACATCGGCAACGCCTTCGAGGGCGTCGAACCCGCCTGGCTCACCGACTTCGATGTCGTCTCGCAGAACCTCTCCTGGAACGACTGGTGGGCACGCGGCACCACGCCGTTCTGAGGCCGAGAGCCCGCACGCTTCGATCCGAGGCGAAGATTCTTTCGAATGCCCGCGTGTCGCACGCCCCGGTGTCGTAGGCCAGCCATACGTTGATCTACTACCCAAACGCCGCCGGGTGCAACCGGCGGCGTTCTCAGGCCTCGTGGAAGAGGGCGGAACCTGGAAAGTTCACCCGACTCTAGCGACACAAGCGGCAAGGTGCCCAAACGGACACGCCGAATGTCGAGCAGCGAGGCCCCCTGACCGTCGGACCCGAATCCGGCAGAAAGGAGCCGACGATGACGCTCTTGGACATCCCGACCCGCACCAGCACCGTGGAGCACGCGCTCAACGAAGCGCGCTCGCGCATCCAGGTCACCCCCGAGGAACTCGCCGAGGCACGGCAACGGCGCGACGCACTCGCCGCAGCGCTCAAGCGCGAGTTCGGCGGGCGCACCTACGTCAACGGCAGCATCGCCCACGGCGACGCGCTCAACCCTCTCACCGATGTCGACCTCGGCATCGTGATCCCCGACCCCGATGGTCTGTACGGGCCGGGCCTGCGCGGCCCCGGCGCACTCCAGGAGCGCGCGGCCGACGCGATCCGACGCGAGCTGAAGGATGAGTACCCGAAGCTGCGTGTGGAGCACCTCAACCGCCGCCGCTCGATCCTGGTGCGGTTCGGCGACCCGGTGACCCCCGGCCAGGCCGACTTCACCGCCGATGTCATCACCGCGATCGACAACCGCACGGGAGCCGGGCTCTACATCCCGAACTACCGCACCTGGGACCGCAGCCACCCCGAGCGCCACACCGAGATGGTGAAGAAGGCGAACGCCATCAGCCGCTCGACGTTCGCGCGCGGCACCCGGCTCATGAAGCACTGGAACCGCAAGCACGACCGGCCGATCTGCTCCTGGAACATCAAGGCCCTCGCGCTCGGCTGCATCACCGGGCCGGTGACGATGACGGACTACATCAGTACCTGGCTGAACCACGCCATCGAGCAGCTCAGCATCGGCGAGACCCCCGATCCCGCTGGCGTCGCCGGGCCGATCAAGATCAACGAGAAGTTCGTTCACCCGACTCCAGGTCGTCGCCGCGTTCCGGCAGGCGAAGGCCGACTTCGACCTTGCACTCCAGTACGAGCGAGAGGGCTACCCGATCCTCGCGCTCAACCAGCTCGCGATCTTCTTCGGCGACGAGACCGTGATGCCCAAGCCCGATCAGGACGAAGTGAAGCGCGTCTCACGCGAACGCTGGCGCGAGAAGAACCCGTCGCTCCTGCCCTCGCCCGCCGACACCGCGTCCACGTCGGCCTATGGGGATCGCCTCCCCGTGCGCTCGTGGGCGTGCTGATGCCCGACCCGGCGTGGTACGGCGCGGACGCCGCCTGGTTCGTCCCGTTCGAGCGCGACGCCTTCCGCCTGTTTGGTCGCCGTCTCCGAGTCGAGTACGCCTGGGAAGTGCTGCGGCACGCGAACCCGTGCGCTGTCGCGCTGAGCTGTGGGAGCTGGATCGGTGTCGGCTTCGGGTCACCGCGAGTCGAGGCTGTACCAAGACGGCGCTACCACCTGGATGGTGTCGATGTCGTGGGACGGGTGGAGCGCGTCCCGGTCATTATCGAGTTCCGACCGCAGCGGTACTTCCCCGGCGGCGGGGTTCGTGACGGCCGCGACTTCCCCGTCGTGTACGCCGGAGAGATGCAGGACTCTCCGCATCGCTACGAGGACGGCGCGTTGTGCCTCTACTACCCGGACGACCCCGCCGAGCAGCGATGGACAGCTGACAAGAACCTCGCCGAACTGATCGTCCTCGTGCAGGATCACCTGTTCTTGGAAGACACCTACGCCGAGACCGGCGAGTGGCTCGCACCCCAGGCGGAGCACGGCTTCACCGAGGAAGCGAAGCGTGCCGCATGAGCTGGCTCCTCTCGCTCTTTCCGCCCGCGCCGATCACCTGGGACGGGATCGCCACCGTCGCAGCGGCGATCCTCGCAGCAGCCATCGTCGCGCTCGGCTTCCTCCACGAGCGCCGCCAGCACGCGCGCTCGCGCCGCGCAGAGGCATACGCGGGCGCGCTCCAGGCCGTCAGCGATTACCTCGAAGCGCCATATCGTGTCCGCCGACGGTCGGGAGCCGCCGCAGATCGCTTCGCGCTCACGACGCACGTCAGCGAAATCCAGTCGCGTCTCGACTTCTACACCTCGCACCTCGCGCTCATCGCTCCCGAGGTGCTTGACGCCTACGTCGAGCTGGTGGCCGCAGCGAAGGCGGAGGCAGGTCCGCAGATGAGCGCGGCATGGAGGGCGCGCCCCGCTCGGCGGGACCGTGACGTACCGCTCGTCGTGGCGTACTCGCATCCCCGTGCCGACGCCGCGCGCGCGGTGGTACTCGCCGCGATGAAGTCTCACCCGTGAGCACACGCCACACACCGGGGCCGCCCGGCATCGTCTGAGCCCGCCGGTAGGCTCGAAAGTCGCAGTAATACCAAGCGCGAGAGCGCATCCGAGAGGAATCCAATGGCAGTCAAGCGCAAGCTGATCGAGGTCTCGATCCCGCTCGACGAAATCAACAAGCAGTCGGCGCGCGAGAAGTCGATCCGGCACGGGCACCCGAGCACGCTGCACCTGTGGTGGGCTCGGCGACCGTTGGCGACGGCACGAGCGGTGCTGTTCGCGCAGCTCGTGGACGACCCCTCGGTGCGAGAAGACGAGTTCATCGCCGAGGCCCGCGAGAAGGGATACGAGGACCCCGAAGGCTGGGCCGGCCACCGCATCAAGCAGGAGCGCGAGCGCCTGTTCGACCTCATCACACGCATGGTCGATTGGGACAACCTGGGCGACGAAGCCCTGTTCGACGCCGTGCGCGCCGAGATCATGAAGTCCACGAACGGCAACCCGCCCGCGATCCTCGACCCCTTCGCAGGAGGCGGCACGATCCCGCTGGAGGCGCAACGCCTCGGACTGGAAGCCCACGCGAGCGACCTCAACCCCGTCGCGGTGCTCATCAACAAGGCGCTCATTGAGATCCCGCCGAAGTTCGCCGGACGAGAGCCGGTGTTCCCCGGCGCGGCAGGCACTCGCACCGACTGGCCGAAGGCAACGGGACTTGCGGAAGATGTTCGTCGGTACGGCGAGTGGATGCGCGACGAGGCGCAGAAGCGCATCGGCCATCTCTACCCGAAGGCGAAGCTGCCCGGTGGCGGGGAAGCGACCGTCATCGCCTGGATATGGGCGCGCACCGTCACCTGCCCGAACCCTGCCTGCGGCATCGAGATGCCGCTCGTGCGCTCGTGGTGGCTCGGGAAGAAGAAGGGCAAGGAAGCCTACGTCGTGCCCACCGTCGTCGGAGGGAAGGTCGAGTACGGGATCGGGCATGACCTGGGGCAGGGGCCGTCCAAGGATGTCGATGGCACCGTGTCGGGGCGCAAGGGTGCCGTGTGCATCGGGTGCGGAACAGCGGTCTCCACCGACTACATCAAGGAGGAGGGGCTTGCGGGACGGCTTGGGGCGTCGCTCATCGCAACGGTTGCTGAGGGGAATCGTCAGCGCATTTACCTCGCTCCAACGTCGGAGCACGCTGAGGCCGCGGAGGTGAAGCGGCCGGACGATGTGCCGGATCAGCCGCTTGGGTACGACCCGCGCAACTTGTGGACCCCAGCGTATGGTCTTGGCACCTTCGCATCGTTGTTCACGAACCGCCAGTTGACGGCGCTGACGACGTTCAGTGACCTGGTCGTGGAGGCGCGTGAGCGCGTACTCGCCGACGCGCAAGCAGCCGGTGTCCCCGATGGTCTCCGGCTCGAAGCTGGCGGTATTGGAGCGGCAGCATACGCGGACGCGGTTGCTACCTATCTCGGCTTGGCTGCGGATCGCATTGGTGACCGCAACTCCGCCGTGACGACTTGGGATTCCAGCCCCTCTAAGGAGCAGGTGCGTGGCATCTTTGCTCGACAGGCGATCGCTATGGCCTGGGACTTCGCGGAGGCGAACTTCTTCGCAAAGTCGAGTGGGACTCTTGCCGAGAGCATGATTCAAGTGGCGAACGCCGTCGAGCGCCTACCAACAGGGCAAGCGGGCGAAGCTCGGCAGGCGGATGCAGCATCCCGAGTTCTGGACTCACTTGTGGTTTCGACCGATCCGCCCTACTACGACAACATCAGCTACTCGGAGCTGTCTGACTTCTTTTACGTATGGCTCCGACGAGCCCTACGTTCGATCCACCCCGAGATTCTGGGGACAGTTCTCGTCCCGAAAGCGGAAGAGCTGGTTGCCAACCCTTATCGTCATGGCGGTGCCGACGGTGCCAAAGCCTTCTTTGAGACCGGTTTCGAGAGCGTGTTCGCTCACGCTCGCCAGTCCGCTTCCGACGACTACCCGATCACCGTGTATTACGCATTCAAGCAATCGGAAACGGAAGAGGGCGGCCAGGCATCGACGGGGTGGGAAACAATCCTCGGGTCAATGGTTCGTGCCGGATGGGTGGTCACAGCGACCTGGCCGGTTCGGACAGAACTCGCCAACAGGATGATCGGGTCCGGCACGAACGCACTTGCGTCTTCGGTGGGGCCTTGACCCCGGATCGTGGACACGGTGTCATTTCGGTTATGCCGCTTCCGTGAGGATAGCGAAGGTGGCGGTCTCGTAGGCGTTCGGGGTGATGTTGCCGATCGCGGAGTGGCGCCTG
>NZ_BAAGRQ010000030.1:0-10106 GCF_054782875.1 Microbacterium petrolearium | reverse complement strand
CGGCTGCACTCCACCCTCGGCTACCGCACCCCCGCCGAGACCCGGGCCGCCTACTACGCCCAGACCGCAACCGCGGCCTGAAATCCACAAAGAGATCGTCTACGAAGCTTGACACAGCCCAGGCCCCCGTTCCTTCCGCGAACCCGCCCTCGATCCGCGAGCCCGCGCCGGATCCGGCGCGGGCTCGGTGAACGAGCGCGGGTTCGGCGTCAGTGCGGGGGCGCGAGGATCGCTGTGGCGGCGGCGAGGGCCGCCTCGGCGGCGGGGCCTTCGGCCTCGAGGGTGACCGGGGTGCCGGGGGAGAGCTCGAGGTCCATTACCGCGAGCACGCTGGCGGCGTTGACCACGCGGCCCCCGATCAGCAGGTGCAGCGTGCCGGGCAGCTGCCGCGCGAGCTGGGCGAGCTGCGCGGCGGGGCGCGCGTGCAGCCCGTCGGCCGCCGTCACCACGATGTTCCGCTGCACGCCCCCACGCTACCGGCCGCCCCACGCTGGCGACGGCGCCCTCTTTGCGCGAACCCGCCCTCGATCCGCGAACCCGCCGTCGATCCGCGAACCCGCGCCGGATCCGGGGCGGGTTCGGCGATCGAGCGCGGGTTCGGCGTCAGGGGCGGATGCCGAAGGAGGCCAGGTGCGCGCCGAGCGCGCGGGCGTTCGGCATGTCGCGATCCATCCATCGGACGAAAGGCTCCTGGGTGCGGCCCCGGATCCAGTCCTCGCGGCGCTTCTCGTCGATGAGAGCCTGTTCCGGAGTGCGCCCCGCGAGGAAGTCCGGATCGCGGTACTTCGTCGCGCCGTCGACCTCGCCGATCCCGCGGCGGAAGCGGAAGTCGAGCAGGTACTCCGCGCCGTTCGGGCCGGGGAACGGCTCTTGGATCCGGACGTTCCGGAAGCCGAGAACATGGAGGAACCACCGGCTCGCGCTCTCGAGGGGAGATCCGGATCGCGGATCGGCGAAGGCCGCGACCTCCCGTGCCCGCCGGATGCCGCGCGCACCGGGAAGGCAGGCGATGCGCCGCATCAATCGGGCGCGGAGCTCGTCCGCGCCCTCGGGCGCCATCGCGAGAGCGGCGTCGGCGACGGCGACACCGCTCTCTGGCGGGATCGCGCGGATGACGTCGCAGACCGTGCGGTCGAGCGATGTGACGGGCATGCCGTCCACCATCGTCAGATCGTCGTCCGTGAAGGGCACCTCGTGGCGCATGACGAAGGGGTTCTTCGCCGCGACGCGGTCGGCGTGGCAGAGCACGTGGACGCGCTCGTCCCGCAGGCGGAACAGCGGGAGCCCGTGCGCGGCCGCGGCGGTGATGCCCGCGAGCACGAGCGGTCCGCGGCTGGCGCGGAGGGCGGTCGCCGCTGCGGAGCGCTGGCGCTGCTCAATCGGGGCCGCGGTCCAGTCGGCCGCGTCGACGTAGGCGCCGGGCCGGATCCGGTGGATGCGCCCCGCCGCCACGGCTTGGCGGATCGCGTGATCGCTGGCCCCGGCGTGCTCGAGATCCGTGCGGCTGTACACGGTGAGGTTCTGGCCCATGCCCAGACCCTGCCCGACGCGCCGCCGCCGGGCCGCCTCTCCACAGCCGGTTCTCCCGTGCCGCTCGCTCCGGCCGCCTGTGGACGAGCCGCCGCTCCCTCCTCCGGCCCCGCGAACCCGCGCTCGATCAGCGAACCCGCCCCGGATGGAGCGCGGGTTCGGCGAAGGAGCGCGGGTTCGGCGGAGGAGGGGTCAGGACAACTCGGCGAGCAGCTCCCGCACCGCGGCGTCGAGGGCGGCGAGGCGGGCGGCGGCGTCGGGCGTGTCCGCGCCGCGGACGTCGAGGTAGACCTTGAGCTTGGGCTCCGTGCCGCTCGGGCGCACGATGACGCGCGAGCCGTCGTCGAGCGCGTAGCGCAGCACGTCGCCCGAGGGCAGGCCGGGCGCGCCCGCCGCGAGGTCGTCGGCGCGCGTGACGGCGCGCTCGCCGAAGGTGGCGGGCGGATCGGCGCGCAGCGCGGCCATGATCCGCCCGATGACCGCCACGTCGTCGACGCGGATCGACACCTGGCCGTCGCGGTAGACGCCGATCTCGGCCGTGAGCTCGTCGAGCAGGTCGGCGATCGTCGCGCCGCGGCCGCGCGCCTCGGCGGCCAGGCCCAGCACGGCCACGGCGGCCGAGACGCCGTCCTTGTCGCGCACCGTCTCGGGGTTGACGAGGTAGCCCAGCGCCTCCTCGTACCCGAACACGAGCCCGGGCGCGCGCGAGATCCACTTGAAGCCCGTGAGGGTCTCGCGGAAGCCGAGGCCGTAGCGCTCGGCGATCGCGCTCAGCCCGGGCGACGACACGAGCGAGCACGCGAGCGTCGCCCCCGGCGTGCCCTGGGCCGCGCGGGCCGCGCGCAGGCCCAGCAGCAGGCCGATCTCGTTGCCCGTGAGTCGCCGCCAGCCCTCGCCGTCCGGGATCGCCACGGCCAGCCGATCCGCATCCGGATCGTGCGCGAGCACGAACTCCGCCCCGGCGGCGGTCGCCGTCTCGTAGGCCAGGTCCATGGCCCCCGGCTCCTCGGGGTTGGGGAACGACACGGTCGGGAACGTGCCGTCCGGATCGATCTGCGCGGCCGTGAGGGCCGGCCGCGGGTAGCCGGCCGCGTCGAGCACGCGCGCGAAGGTATGCCAGCCGACGCCGTGCATCGCCGTGTACGCCCAGTTCATGCCGGAAGCGGCATGCGGTGCGGGAGCGACGGCGGCCGTCGCCGCGACGTACGCGTCGACGACGGCCTCGGGCGCGAGCTCGTACTCTCCCCGCGGCAGCTCGCCCACACGGGCGGTGTCCGCGACGCGCTGGATGTGCGCCGCGATCTCGCCGTCGGCGGGGGAGACGATCTGCGATCCCGCGTCCTCGCCGCCGAGGTACACCTTGTAGCCGTTGTCGTCGGGCGGGTTGTGGCTCGCGGTGACCATGACGCCCGCGTCGGCGCCGAGGTGCCGCAGCGCGAACGCCAGCACGGGCGTGGGCAGCAGCCGCGGCAGCAGCACGGCCCGCAGGCCCGCGCCCGCGAACAGCTCGGCCGAGTCGCGCGCGAACACGTCGGAGTTGCGGCGCCCGTCGTAGCCGACGACCACGACCGGCGCGCGATCCGGGATGCGCTCGCGCAGGTACGCGGCGAATCCGGCGGCGGCCTGCGACACGAGCACCCGGTTCATGCGCAGGGGCCCGGCGCCGAGCGCGCCGCGCAGCCCGGCCGTGCCGAACTGCAGCCGTCCCGCGAACCGCCCCTCGAGCTCTGCCGCGGCGTCGGCGTCGCCGCCCTCGGCCGCCCCGATGAGCGCCTCGAGCTCGGCGCGGGTCACCGCGTCCGGATCCTGCGCCGCCCACGCGCGGGCGCGATCGAGCGCCGTCACGACGCGATCCGTCCGATCACATCCGCCAGCAGACGCGAGATCCGCCCCTCCGCCTCGCGGCCGGCCTCGATGACCTCCTCGTGGCTGAGCGGGGTGGGCGAGATGCCGGCGGCGAGGTTGGTGATGAGCGAGAAGCCCAGCACCTCCATGCCGGCCTGGCGCGCCGCGATGGCCTCGAGCGCCGTGGACATGCCCACGATGTCGCCGCCGATCGCCCTCGCCATCCGCACCTCCGCCGGGGTCTCGTACTGCGGCCCGCGGAACTGGCAGTACACGCCCTCGTCGAGCGACGGATCCACTTCGCGCGCGACGGCCCGCAGGCGCGCGGAGTACAGATCCGTCATGTCGATGAACGTCGCACCCTCGAGCGGGGTGTCCGCGGTGAGGTTGAGGTGGTCGCTGATGAGCACGGGCTGGCCGGGCGTCCACGTCTCGCGGATGCCGCCGGCGCCGTTGGTGAGCACCATCGTCGTCGCGCCGGCCGCGGCCGCCGTGCGCACGCTGTGCACCACGCGGCGCACGCCGTGGCCCTCGTAGTAGTGGGTGCGCGCGCCGATGACGAGCACATGCCGGCCCGAGGCCGTGCGCACCGAGCGCAGGGTGCCGACGTGGCCCTCCAGCGCGGGGCGCGAGAATCCGGTGACCTCGGTGGCCGGGACCGTCGCGACGGTCTCGCCGATGAGGTCGGCGGCCTTGCCCCAGCCGCTGCCGAGGGTGACGGCGATGTCGTGCCGCTCCACGCCGGTGAGGCGTGCGATGTCGTCCGCTGCCCGGCGCGCGACCACGAACGGGTCGGCCGGGGGATCGAGGGGATGCGTCATCACACGAGGATAGACCGGCCCGGGCTGACGCCGCCGGTGTCGCCGAACCCGCGCCCGATCCGCGAACCCGCGCCGGATCGAGGGCGGGCTCGCGGATCGAGGGCGGGTTCGCGGTCGGGAGAGTCGGGGATGCCCCCGCGGCGGATAGGGAAGAATGGGCCGCATGACCTTCGACTTCGAGCGCAAGCAGCGGATCGCGATCATCGGCGGCGGACCGGGCGGCTACGAGGCGGCGATCGCGGGCGCGCAGCTCGGCGCCGAGGTGACGCTCATCGAGAGCACCGGCGTGGGCGGATCCGCGATCCTCACCGACGTGGTGCCCTCGAAGACGCTCATCGCCACGGCCGACGCCGCGCGCTCGATCGGCGACGCGGGCGACCTGGGCGTGCAGTTCTACGCCAAGGGCGAGAACGGCAAGCCCCTCAAGCCCGAGGTCGCCATCAACCTGCTCGCCGTGAACAAGCGCATCCTCGCGCTGGCCGGGCAGCAGTCCGAGGACATCCGCGAGCAGCTGCTCGAGGCGGGCGTCAAGGTCATCTCGGGCCACGGCCGGCTCGAGGGCGACGAGGCCGTCGTCGTGTCGACGGGGCCGAAGGGCACCGACTTCGACCGGATCGAGGCCGACACGTTCGTCATCTCGGTGGGCGCCTCGCCGCGCGAGCTGCCGGGCGCCAAGCCGGACGGGGACCGCATCCTCACGTGGAAGCAGCTGTACGACCTCGAGTCGGTGCCCGAGCATCTCATCGTCGTCGGATCGGGCGTGACGGGGGCCGAGTTCGCGTCGGCGTACATGAACCTCGGCTCGCAGGTGACCCTCGTCTCCAGCCGCGAGCAGGTGCTGCCGGGCGAGGACCCCGACGCCGCGAAGGTGCTCGAGAAGGTGTTCCGCCGCGGCGGCATGAAGCTGCTCGCCAAGTCGCGCGCCGAGAAGGTCGTGAACACGGGCGACGGCGTGGTCGTGACGCTCTCCGACGGATCCACCGTCGAGGGCTCGCACTGCCTCATGGCGGTCGGCGCGGTGCCGAACACGAAGGATCTGGGGCTCGAGACGGCGGGCGTGCAGCTGGCCGACTCCGGTCACATCATGGTCAACAAGGTGGGGCGCACGTCGGTGCCGAACATCTACGCGGTGGGCGACTGCACGAACCTCGTGCCGCTGGCCTCGGTCGCCGGCATGCTCGGCCGCACCGCGGTGTTCCACGCGATGGGCGATGCGGTCATCCCGTTCTCGGAGCGCCGGATCGCGTCGAACATCTTCACGAGCCCCGAGATCGCGACGGTCGGCTGGACGCAGGAGGAGGGCGCGGCCGTCTACAAGCTGCCGCTCGAGGCCAACGCGCGCGCCAAGATGATGGGCGTGAAGGACGGCTTCGTGAAGCTGTTCGCGCGCGAGGCATCGGGCACGATCATCGGCGGCGTCGTCGTCGCCCCCAAGGCGAGCGAGCTGATCTTCCCGATCGCGATCGCGGTCGAGCGCCGCCTGACGGTGGATCAGCTGGGCCGCGTCTTCGCCGCGTACCCGTCGCTGACGACCTCGATCACCGACGCGGCCCGCGCGATGCACGGCGTCGACCTCCGCGGCCGCGCCTGACGCTCGCTATCATCGACGGCATGGACGGCCTGGAGCGGATCACCTTCGATCGCGATGTCGCCCATGGCCGCGCCACGATCCGGGGTACGCGCGTGCGTGTCTCGGACGTGCTCGCCCTGCTCGCGGCGGGCGTGACGGCCGATGAGATCGTCGAGGACTACCCGTACCTCGAGCCTGCTGATGTGTCGGCCGTGCTCGCGTTCGCTGCTGCGGAAGCCGACCATCCCGTGCTCCTCGCGGGCTGACGGTGACGCGCTTCCTCGTCGACGCCCAACTTCCGCCCGCGCTCGCGCGCATGCTGAGCTTGGCCGGCTGGGACGCCGAGCATGTCGCCGACATCGGGATGCTCGCCGCCACGGATGCGGAGATCATCGCGTATGCCACCTCCCGTGACGCCGTCATCGTCACGAAGGATGAGGACTTCGCCGTGCTTCGTCGCTCGGCAGCGGGTGCGGTGCCCGCTGTCGTGTGGATCCGCGTGGGCAATACGAGCCGCCGGGCGCTGCTGGAATGGCTCGCGCCCCGAATGGATGACGTCGTGCAGCTTCTTGCAGCGGGCGAACGACTGATCGAGATCCGCTGAGGTGGCGCGGTGCGGCCGATGCGGCAACCCCTCGGTTGCTGAACGGAGCGAGCGAAGCGAGCGCAGATGAAGCGACCTCAGCAAGTCCCGCTCGTTGTGCGGAGCGGAGGGATCAGTGGCTGACGGCGGGGAGGCAGCCGCCGTCCATGATGATCCCGCCCTCGTGTGCGACACATGCAAACATGTCTACGAGCGTTCTCAGCGTGCGCCTGCCGGACGACATCAAGGCCCGGCTCGATGCACGCGCCGCATCCACGGGGCATCCAGCGGCCTACTACGTGCGCGAGGCCGTGACCGACCACCTCGATGAGATCGAGTACGCGTACACCCGGCGCGCCGAGGCCGAAGCGATTCGCCGGGGCGAGGCGCGCACACGATCCCTCGAAGAGGTGGCCACGGACCTCGGGATCTGACCCGAGACCCTGGGGAGTGCCGCAGGGGTGGTGCGAGCGGGCCGAGGGTCGATCTTCTCGACACCGACCCACGGCGCTCGACCTTGAGCGTTGATCACGCGGAGCGAGTCAACGTGCCGTTGACAAGCGGTTGCGGTGGTCGCTTCATCTCCGCGGCCTCCGGCCGCTCCGTTCAGCAACCGGTCGGATGAACCCCACGGTTGCTGAACGGAGCGAGGGCAGATGAAGCGACCTCCGCAACTCCCGGGCGCGCGGAACGTCAGACGATCTGCAGCAGCTGGTGGCCGGCGGGGACCGTGGTGCCCGGGGTGGCGTCGACGGCGGCGATGACGCCGTCCTTGTGCGCCTGCAGCGGCTGCTCCATCTTCATCGCCTCGAGCACGACCACCAGGTCGCCCTTGACGACCTCCTGGCCCTCCTCGACGGCGACCTTGACGACCGTCGCCTGCATCGGCGACTTCAGTGCGTCGCCCGAGGCGCCGGTCGAGACCGCTCCGCCGCTGTGCGAGCGGCGCGACGGGGGAGCGGCGGCCGGGCGGCCGGCGGACGCGACCGATGCGGTGATCCGATCCGGCAGGCTCACCTCGAGGCGCTTGCCCGCGACCTCGACGACCACGGTGTGGCGCGGCTCGGGTGCGGCGGGCGGCTCGAGCTCGCCGTCCCATGCGGGGATGTCGTTGTGGAACTCGGTCTCGATCCAGCGCGTGTAGACGCCGAACGATCCGTCCTCCGCCGTGAAGGCGGGCTCGCGAACGACCTTGCGGTGGAAGGGCAGCACCGTGGGGAGTCCGGCGACCTCGAACTCGTCGAGGGCGCGGCGGGAGCGCTCGAGAGCCTCGGCGCGGTCCTTGCCCGTGACGATGATCTTCGCGAGCAGCGAGTCGAAGGCGCCGCTCACGCTGTCGCCGGCCGTGACACCCGAGTCGAGGCGGATGCCGGGGCCGCCGAAGGTCTTGAAGACGTGGATCGGGCCGGGCTGGGGCAGGAATCCGCGGCCCGGGTCCTCGCCGTTGATGCGGAACTCGATCGAGTGGCCCTGCGGCGCGGGGTCGTCGTAGTCGATCGTGCCGCCCGCCGCGATCCGGAACTGCTCGCGGACGAGGTCGATCCCGGTGACCTCCTCGGAGACGGGGTGCTCGACCTGGAGGCGCGTGTTGACCTCGAGGAACGAGATGGTGCCGTCGGCGCCGATGAGGAACTCGCACGTGCCGGCGCCGGTGTAGCCGACCTCGCGCAGGATCGCCTTGGAGGCGTCGTAGAGGATGCGGTTCTGCACGTCGGTGAGGAAGGGCGCGGGCGCCTCCTCGACGAGCTTCTGGTGGCGGCGCTGCAGCGAGCAGTCGCGCGTGGAGATGACGACGACGTTGCCCTCCGCGTCGGCGAGGCACTGGGTCTCGACGTGGCGCGGCTTGTCGAGGTACTTCTCGACGAAGCACTCGCCGCGGCCGAAGGCGGCGATCGCCTCGCGGGTGGCCGACTCGAACAGCTCGGGGATCTCCTCGAGGGTGCGGGCGACCTTGAGGCCGCGGCCGCCGCCGCCGTATGCGGCCTTGATCGCGATGGGCAGGCCGACCTGCTCGGCGAAGGCGACGACCTCGTCGGCGGTGTCGACGGGGCCGGGCGTGCCGGGGGCGAGGGGCGCGCCGACCTTCTCGGCCACGTGGCGCGCGGTGACCTTGTCGCCGAGGGCCTCGATGGCCTCGGGCGAGGGGCCGATCCAGACGAGCCCGGCGCCGATGACGGCGCGGGCGAACTCGGCGTTCTCGGCGAGGAATCCGTACCCGGGGTGCACGGCGTCGGCGCCGGATCGGCGGGCGACGGCGAGGATCTTGTCGATCTTCAGGTAGGTGTCGGCGCTCGTCTCGCCGCCCAGCGCGTAGGCCTCGTCCGCGAGCTTGGCGTGAAGGGCGTCGCGGTCCTGGTCGGCGTACACGGCGACGGACCCGAGCCCGGCGTCGCGGGCTGCCCGGATGATGCGGACGGCGATCTCGCCGCGGTTGGCGATGAGGACCTTGCTGAGCGCACGGGGGACGGACATGGATTTCAGCCTAGTAACGGCCGCCCCCGCTCCTTTGAGCGCCCCCGACAACAAAGCGCGGGATTCGTGTCGTGATGTCTACGACGTGCGGTTCCAGAGGTCGGGCCAGGTGATGCCGAGGTCGCGGACGAGGCGGCGGATCGTGGAGAGCGACATGCCGATGACCGTGGAGGGGTCGCCCTCGACGCGCTCGATGAACGCGCCGCCCAGGCTGTCGACGGTGAAGGCGCCGGCGACGTGCAGCGGTTCGCCGGTGGCGACGTAGGTCGCGATCTCGGCGTCGTCCACGTCGGCTGCGAACGAGACGGACGCCTCGGCGACGTTGTGCACCTCGCGCGGCTCGGTGCCGGGGGCGACGCGGATGACGCTGTGGCCGGAGTGCAGCACGCCCGTGCGGCCGCGCATCTCGCGCCAGCGGGCGGTGGCGTTCTCGGCGGTGTACGGCTTGCCGTAGACGACCCCGTCGAGCTCGAACATGGAGTCGCCGCCGATGACGATGCCGTCGAAGGCCTCGCGGGCGAGGCGCGTCGCGACGTCCTGCGCCTTGAGGCGGGCGAGGACGAGCACGTGCTCGGCGGGCGGGAGCGTGCGCCCCTCGGCGGCCTCGATGGCGGCGATCTCGGCCTCCTCGTCCACGCCGGGCGCCTCGAGGCGCGGCTCGATGCCGACCTGGCGCATGAGCATGAGGCGGGCGGGCGACGTGGAGGCGAGGCAGACCTGCATGTGTCCACGGTATCGAGCGGTGCGGTGGTGGCTTGCCAGAGGGTTGTCGGTGTCGGGCGGGTCGCGGTGGTCGCTTCATCTACGGCGCTTCGCGCCTCCGCTCAGCAACCGATGGGGGTGGTGCGAGGATCCGTTCGGCAGCCGATTGGGTTGTGCGCGGCTCGTTCGGCAGCCGATTAGGTGGTGCGCGGATCCGTTCGGCGACAGACCGGGACGTGCGCGGCTTCGTTCGTCAGCCGGTGGGGGTGTGCGGCTCGTTCGGCGGCCGATCGGCTGCTGGGCGGTTCTGTTCAGCGACCGGTCGACTGTGCCGCGCGGTTTCTGTAGGAGCGGGGGACGGCTCGGTCCGGTCCGCTGGGCCCGGGGTGGCTCATGCGCGCGATCCCCGGGGCGGGGTCAGGCGGCGCGTGGCGGCGGCCCCAAGGCCCAGCGGAGGGGGGAGCGGGTGGGGAGTTCGGTGGGTTCGCTGCTGTCGGGTGGGTGGAGCAGGAAGGGGCCGTGGCGGTCGCGGGTGATGCGGTAGCGGTGGTGGTGGAGGTTCATGTGGTGGAACCTGCACAGG
>NZ_BAAGRQ010000029.1:0-11254 GCF_054782875.1 Microbacterium petrolearium | reverse complement strand
GCCGCGCCCTGCGGCGCATGAAGGCGGTTGCGCTCGGGGCGCTGCTGGCCACCGCGATCCTCTTCGCGGTCGGCTTCGTGTGGCAGGACGAGGTGCCGGCGCTCGCCTACGTGCCGCCGTACGGCGCGGCTCCCGGCGGCACCGCGCCGTATGGGGCGGCCGCGCGCGAGGGCGGCTCCTGCTCGGCGGGCACGAACTCGGTGCGGCGCACGTCGATCACCTGCAGGTCGCCGATCCGGTCGTGCCACGCCTGCCGCCTGCGGGAGCGATCGGCCGTGGCGGTGAGCAGCAGCACGAGAGGACCCACCACGACGAGGTGCGAGGCGCCGAAGACGAGCGCGCGCGGGAAGGCGCGCGGCGCCCCGGCCGACACCGCCGTGCCGGCGCGCACGGTGCGCAGCCCGAGGGCGAGCTGGCCGAAGGTGGACCCCGTGTGCCCCTCCCACACGGCGAGGCCGACGAGGATCTCGACGGCCACGATCACCGTGACGAGCACCGACCCCGTCAGCAGCCAGGCGCCGACCGTGACGACGGCGACGACGGCGAGATCGATCAGCCAGGCGGCGATGCGGGGCCCCAGCCCCGCCGCCGCGGGGACCTGCACGAGCGACCGCGGGGTGTCGAACGTGGGGTAGCGCGGCGGCGCCGCAGGGGTCAGCCCCGCGGGCGGGCGCGGCGGAGCGGGCGGCTGGGCGCCGCGCACCTGCCGACGCGAGGGGCCCTGAGGGGGTGCGGAGCCGATCGTCATGCGATCCTCCTGCCGATCTCGTCGATGATTCCGGAAGCGTAGAGCAGCACGGCGGGCGTGAGGGCGACGAACGCGACCTCGAGCATGTCGCCCGTGCGCGACCAGCCGAGCGAGCGCCATCCGGCCTGCGCGGGGCGGATCAGCAGCACGGCGATCAGGCCGCACACGACCAGGGCGAGCGCCATGAGCAACGGCAGCAGCGGCCACAGCGGCGCAGCGTGCAGCACGAGCGGCACGAGGGCCGCCGTGGCGCCCACCCCGGTGGCGACCTTGGTGATGCCGCGGTGCGCGGTGCGCGACGTCAGGCCGAGGAAGGCCGCGACGCCGGCCACGCCCCCGAGGGCGCACCACGCGGCGACCGTGCCGGCCGGCACGGCGTCGAGCAGCGCCCACGCCGAGACGGCGGAGATCGCCGCGAGCAGGATCGCGCCCGAGTCGCGGCGCCTTCCGGCCTCGCGGATCGTGCCGGCGATGTCGTCGCGCGCCACGCGCCGCGGCGGCCGCGGCATGGTCTCGCGGACGCCGGGCGCATCGCGGATGAGGAACGGCATGTCGAGCAGATCCTCCTCGTCGATCGGCACCGATGCGGGCGTGAGGGCGCGGAACGCGAGCGGCACGGCGCCGAGCAGCAGCGCGGCGGGCGTGTGGGCGGGCAGCGCGAAGAGGAAGCAGACGGCCAGCACGGCGGCGGTCGCCGTCCAGATGACGGCCGAGATGCCCGTCACCGGCAGCACCGGCTGCCGTCGCAGCAGGCCGTAGCCGTGGCGCAGGCACGCGGCGGTGGCGGCGCACACGGCCCCGACGGTGAGCACCGCCTGCGGCGACGCGGTGCCCGAGCTCGCGACGGCGCCCGCGGCGAACGCGACGATCGGCACGAGCATGGCGCGCACATCGTTCTCCGCCGCCTCGGGGTGGAAGGCGAGCGCGCCCGCGCCGAGCGCGAGTGCCGCCGCGGAGACGGCCGCCCACGGCGTCTGCGGCTGGAGGACCGCCGCGATCGTGAGCGCCACCGCCAGCGTGACGAGCACGGCCACGCGCACTGCCGGGTGCCCGCCGGCCCGCGCCCTGCGGCGCTGCGCCTCGTCGGCGGCCCGCGAGGCGTCGGCCGCGGCGGCCGTGTCGAACACCCACAGCAGCGAGCCGTCGGACAGGCCCTCGCCGACGGGCTCGTCGAGGGGCAGCGGATCGCCGGCCGGGCCGATCACGCCCATGCGCAGCGGGTCCAGTCCCGACGCGCGCAGCAGCTCCCGGACCGTGACGTCGCTCGGCACGGCGAGGTCGCGCCTCCGGCCCGACCCCGCGAGCACGAGATTCACGCTCGTTCCCGCCACGCTCTCGATCCGATCCTCGAAGGCGTGTGCAACCGCGACCCGCCTGGGGCCATACTATGGCAGGGTCGTCCGGGCAGGAGGGGGAACCACACGTGAGCATGCCGGCGCCGACCAAGCGTCCGCCGCAGGCACCGCCGGGTGGCCAGCTGATCATCCAGCCACCGCCCGAGCTGCCCAAGCCCGAGGGCATGTCGAACACCCTCATGATGGCGCTGCCCATGGTGGGCAGCATGGGCGCCATCGCCCTGATGTCGTTCAATCAGGGCGGCGACCCGATGCGCACCTACCTCATGGGCGGCATGTTCCTGTTCATGGCGCTCGCGATGGTCGGCGGCAACATCTGGCGCCAGAAGGCGACGCACGCCGAGAACGTGCTGAACACGCGGCGCGAGTACCTCGCATACCTCTCCGAGACGCGCGAGGTGGTGCGCGAGACGGCGCGCCGCCAGCGCGAGTTCTCCGAGTACGTGCTGCCCGATCCCGAGGCGCTGCCCTTCATCGCGGAGGAGGGCTCGCGCGTGTGGGAGCGGCGCGCGGACCAGGCGGATCAGTACATCGTGCGGATCGGCACGTCGGTGCAGCCGCTGTCGCTCGACCTCGAGGAGGCGCCGGTGCCCGCCCTCGCGCAGCTCGACCCGGTCAGCGCCTCCGCCGCGCACAGCTTCGTGCTCACACACGAGGTGCAGCCCGGGCTGCCGCACGCCGTCGACCTCCTCTCCACCTGCCGCATCGAGATCGCCGGATCGGAGGCGCGCGCCCGCGGTCTCGCCCGCGCGATGATCGCGCACCTGACGACGTTCGTGCACCCGTCGCAGCTGCAGGTCGCCGTGCTCGCCGCGCCCGACGCGCTCCCCTACTGGGAGTGGACGAAGTGGCTGCCGCACGCCCACTCGGCGCGCGAGCGCGACGCCGTCGGCCCCGCCCGCCTCGTCGGCGCCACGTGGGCCGACATCGAGGGGCTCGTCGACGCCGGCATCTCGGAGCGCCCGCGCTTCGCGCCAGGCACCACCGTCTCGGGCCACCACCTCCTGCTCGTCGTCGACGGCGGGCACCTGCCGGCCGGCCACCCGATCGCCTCGGAGGACGGCGTGCACGGGGTGACCGTGCTCGACCTGCCGCAGACGTGGGGCGAGCTGACCGATCCGCACACGCTGCGCCTGCTGCTCGCCGAGGCATCAGGGCACGAGATCATGCACATCGCGCGCCGCGGCGTCTCACCCCACCCGGCCGTGCCCGACCGCATCAGCGTGAGCGTCGCCGAGGCCACCGCGCGCCGGCTCACCCCGCTGCTCGAGGTCGCCGAGGAGACGGGGGCCGGCCCGAAGAAGGCCGTCTCGGCCGAGCTGACCGACCTGCTCGGCCTGCCGGACGTGCGCGACTTCGACCCCGCCGTCGCGTGGCGCCCGCGCCGGGCGCGCGACCGCCTGCGGGTGCCGATCGGCCTCACGGTGGACGGCCAGCCGATGATCCTCGACATCAAGGAATCGGCCCAGCAGGGCATGGGCCCGCACGGCATGCTCATCGGCGCGACCGGATCGGGAAAATCCGAGGTGCTGCGCACCCTCGTGCTCGCGCTGGCCATGACGCACTCGTCCGAGGACCTCAACTTCGTGCTCGTCGACTTCAAGGGCGGCGCGACGTTCGCGGGCATGGCCGACATGCCGCACGTGGCGGCGGTCATCACCAACCTCGGCGACGACCTCACCCTCGTCGACCGCATGCAGGACGCCATCACGGGCGAGATGGTGCGCCGCCAGGAGCTGCTGCGCGACGCGGGCAACTTCGCCAACGTGGCCGACTACGAGAAGGCGCGCAAGGGCGGCCGCACCGACCTCGCGCCGCTGCCGGCGCTGTTCATCGTCGCCGACGAGTTCTCGGAGCTGCTCGCCGCCAAGCCGGACTTCACCGAGCTGTTCGTCGCGATCGGCCGCCTCGGCCGATCGCTGCAGATGCACCTGCTGCTGTCGACGCAGCGGCTCGAGGAGGGCAAGCTGCGCGGCCTCGACTCGCACCTGTCGTACCGGATCGGTCTGAAGACGTTCTCGGGGGCCGACTCGCGGGCCGTCATCGGTGTGCCCGACGCCTTCGAGCTGCCCGGCGGCGGCGGTCACGGCATCCTGAAGTCCGACGCGTCCACGCTCACGCAGTTCCGCGCCGCCTACGTGTCGGCGCCCCCCAAGGCCCGGCGGCGCACGCAGCGCAGCGCCGATCAGCCGGTGCGCGACGTCAAGGTGCAGCAGTTCACCGCCGCCCCCGTCATCGCGCCCACGCAAGCCGCGGACGACGCCGAGGCGTACGTGGACCCGAGCGAGCCGGCCGAGACGCGCGTCACCTTCGACATCGCCGTCGAGCGCATGAAGGGGCAGGGTCCGCCCGCCCACCAGGTGTGGCTGCCGCCGCTCGAGACGCCGCCCACGTTCGACGAGCTGTTCGGCGACCTCGTCGAGGACCCCGCGCTCGGGCTCGTGTCGCCGTCGTGGCGGCGCCGCGGCCGCCTTCGGCTGCCGCTGGGCATCGTCGACCGCCCGCTCGAGCAGCGCCGCGAGGTGCTGGAGCTCGACCTGTCGGGTGCGGGCGGGCACGTCGCCATCGTCGGCTCCGCGCGCAGCGGAAAGTCCACGATGGCGCGCTCGATCGTCGCGGGCCTCGCGCTCACCCACACCCCGGCCGAGGTGCAGTTCTACGTCATGGACTTCGGCGGCGGCACGTTCACGCCGCTGTCGCGGCTCGCGCACGTGGCCGGAGTCGCCGGACGCAACGAGCCCGACGTGCTCCGCCGCATGTACTCCGAGATCCTCGGGATCCTGAACGCGCGCGAGCAGTTCTTCAAGGCGCACAGCATCGACTCGATCGAGACCTATCGGCGCTGGCGCGCCGAGGGGCGCGTCGACGACGGCTACGGCGACATCTTCCTCATCGTCGACGGCTGGCCGACCCTGCGGGCCGAGTTCGACGAGATGGAGTTCGAGATCCAGGCGCTGGCGGCGCGCGGCCTCACCTTCGGGCTGCACATCGTCGCGACGACCGCGCGCTGGATGGACTTCCGCACGCAGATCCGCGACACGTTCGGAAGCAAGCTCGAGCTGCGCCTGGGCGACCCGATGGACTCGGAGATCAACCGCAACATCGCCAAGAACGTGCCCAGCGAGCGCCCCGGCCGCGGCCTCACGATGAGCGGTCACCACATGATCGGCGCGCTGCCGCGTGTCGACGGCGTGGCCGACGACGACTCGCTCGCGGAGGGCGTCGAGGACCTCGTCGCCCGCGTCGGCGCCGCGTGGAAGGGTCGCCCCGGCCCGAAGCTGCGCCTGCTGCCCGAGATGCTGCGGCTCGACGACCTGCGCGCCGCGGCCACCGACGAGCGGCTGCAGCGCTCGATCCTCCTGGGCATCGACGAGGCCGCGCTCGGCCCCGTCGGCTTCGATCCGCGCGCCGACTCGCACCTGTACCTGTTCGGCGATTCCGGATCGGGCAAGACGTCGTTCCTGCGCGGCATCGCCGGCGAGGTGCGCCGGCTCTACACGCCCGCCCAGGCGCAGATCTTCATTGTGGACTACCGCCGCGCGCTGCTGGCCGAGGTGCCGGAGGACTACCTCGCCGGCTACTACACGACCGCGGATCAGGCGACCCAGGAGATCGCGGGCCTCGCGCAGTACCTGCGCAACCGCCTGCCCGGCCCGGATGTGACGCCCCAGCAGCTGCGCGACCGCTCGTGGTGGTCGGGCGCCGAGGCGTTCGTGCTCGTCGACGACTACGACCTCGTCGCCACGGCGAGCGGCAACCCGCTCGCCGCGCTGCAGCCGCTGCTGGCGCAGGCCGCCGACGTGGGCCTGCACGTGATGTTCGCGCGTCGCATCGGCGGCGCCTCGCGCAGCCTCTACGAGCCGGTGACGCAGACGCTGCGCGACCTGGCGGCGCCCGGCATCATGCTCTCGGGCCCCACCGAGGAGGGCGCGCTGATCGGCAACGTCAAGCCGCGTCCCGCGGTGCCGGGCCGCGCGCAGTACATCTCGCGCGACCGCGGCAACCTCGTGCTGCAGCTGGCGTACTCGCCGCCCACCGTGTGAGACGGGGGTTCGCAGCGGGCGCGTGGCAGAATGTGTGCGGCGTGCATTCGCGTAGGTGTTGAGTCACTCCGCAGTGCCCGAGGACAGCGTCCGCCGCCCGTTTTCACGACGAGGAGCGATCCATGTCCCAGATGTCCGTCGCCGTCGCGCCCGCCTCCGAGCGCACGCAGCACCCGCGCCGGTACCTGATGTGCCGGCCCGAGCACTTCACGGTGTCGTACTCGATCAACCCGTGGATGGAGCCGGCCAACCCGACCGACACGGCGCTCGCCGTGCGGCAGTGGCAGAAGCTGTACGACACGTACGTCGAGCTCGGCCACGAGGTCGAGCTGATCGATCCGGTCCCCGGCCTGCCCGACATGGTCTACACCGCCAACGGCGGCTTCGTGATCGACGGCGTCTTCTACGCGCCGCGCTTCCGCTTCGAGGAGCGTCAGGGCGAGGAGCCCGCCTTCATCGAATGGGCGAGCTCGCACGGCTTCGAGGTCGTGCTGCCGGAGTTCACGAACGAGGGCGAGGGCGACTTCCTGCTCGCCGGCGACGTCGTCCTGGCGGGGCGCGGCTTCCGCTCGACCGACGACAGCCACGCCGAGATCGCGCGCGTGTTCGACCGCGAGGTCGTCTCGCTCACGCTCGTCGACCCGCGCTTCTACCACCTCGACACCGCGCTGAGCGTGCTCGACCCCGTCGTCGCGCCGGGCCAGACGCCCACGATCGCCTACCTGCCCGGCGCCTTCGACGACGCCAGCCGCGCCGAGCTGGAGCGCCGCTTCCCCGACGCGATCCGCGTCGCCGACGCCGACGGCGCGGTGTTCGGCCTGAACTCGGCCAGCGACGGCCGCAACGTGTTCATCTCCCCGCGTGCCACCGGCTTCGAGGCGCAGCTGCGCGAGCGCGGCTACAACCCGGTGCTGATCGATCTGTCCGAGCTGCTGCTCGGCGGCGGCGGCATCAAGTGCTGCACGCTCGAGCTGCGGGGCGGCGCCCGATGACGGCCGAGCCGCACGTCGCGCGCAACTACAAGCCCCTGCCCGTCACGATCGCCTCGGGCGAGGGCGCGTGGGTGACCGACGTCGAGGGGCGCCGCTACCTCGACCTGCTCGCGGGCTACTCCGCCCTCAACTTCGGGCACGGCCACCCCGGCCTCGTCGCCGCGGCGACGGAGCAGCTGGGGCGCGTCACGCTCACGAGCCGCGCGTTCCGCTCGGATCGCCTCGAGCCGTTCGCGGCCGCGCTGGCCGAGCTGTGCGGCAAGGACCTCGTGCTGCCGATGAACACGGGCGCCGAGGCCGTGGAGACCGGCATCAAGGTGGCCCGCGCGTGGGGCTACCGCGTGAAGGGCGTGCCCGCCGACCGCGCGAAGATCGTCGTCGCGCACGGCAACTTCCACGGCCGCACGACGACGATCGTCGGCTTCAGCGACGACCCGGACGCGCGCGACGACTTCGGTCCCTACGCGCCGGGATTCGCCGCCGTGCCGTTCGGCGACGCCGCGGCGCTGGCGGCGGCGATCGACGACGACACCGTCGCGGTGCTGCTGGAGCCGATCCAGGGCGAGGGCGGCGTCGTGATCCCGCCCGAGGGCTACCTGCGCGAGGTGCGCGCGCTCACGCGCGAGCGCAACGTGCTGTTCATCGCCGACGAGATCCAGTCGGGCCTCGGGCGCACGGGCGAGACGTTCGCGTGCGACCGCGAGGGCGTCGTGCCCGACGTCTACCTGCTCGGCAAGGCGCTGGGCGGCGGCATCCTGCCCGTCTCGGCGGTCGTGGCCGACGAGGACGTGCTGGGCGTGATCCGCCCGGGCGAGCACGGCTCGACCTTCGGCGGCAACCCGCTCGCGGCGGCCGTGGGCCTGGCGGTCGTCGAGCTGCTGCGCGAGGGCGCCGTGCAGGAGCGCGCGCGGGCCCTCGGCGAGCACCTCGGCACGCGTCTCGACGCGCTCATCGGGCACGGGGTGGCGGGCTACCGCCGCGCCGGGCTGTGGGCGGGCGTCGACATCGACCCCGCGTACGGCACGGGCCGCGAGGTCGCCGAGTCGCTGCTGGCCCGCGGCGTGCTCGTGAAGGACACGCACGGCCAGACGATCCGCATCGCCCCGCCTCTGGTCATCCGCGCCACCGAGCTCGACTGGGCCGTGGAGCAGCTGCAGGTGGTCCTCGCCCGCTGACGCGGGTCAGGCGCGGCGCGGGGCCGGCTCGGCGTCCGGATCGTCGTCGGCGATCGAGATGGGCGTCGTGCTCGCGATCTCCTCGCTGAACTCCTCGGGCCCGGGTCCCGGCTTCGTGATGACGGGGATCGACACGGTCTCGTCGATCGAGAAGCCGAGGCGGCGGTGCTCGTGGCGGTGCATGCGCCCCGACGCGATGAGCCACGTCAGCCCGATGAGGCACGAGATGAGGCCGCCGAGGGCGCCGGTGTTGATCGCCGCGCGCGGGCCCCACTCCGCCGCGATCCAGCCGACTATCGGCGCGCCCACGGGCGTGCCGCCCATGAGGATGGCCATGTAGATGGCCATCACGCGCCCGCGCACGGCGGGCGGTGTGGTCGTCTGCACGTAGCCGTTCGCGGTGGTGAGCATGGTCACGGTGGCGAAGCCGATGCCGACGATGACGATGGCGTAGAGCGAGTAGGTGGGCATGAGCGACGACAGGAACGCGATCGCGGCGAAGCCCCCCGTCGCGGCGATGACCACCCGCATCCGGGCGCGATCGCGGCGCGCCGCCATGAGGGCGCCGGCCAGCGATCCGATCGCGATGATCGAGCTGAGCAGGCCGAAGCCGTCGGCCTCCCGGCCGAACTCGAGCGCCATCGTCGAGGCGTAGATGGGGAAGTTCATCGCGAGCGCCCCCATCAGGAAGATCATCACGAAGATGACGATGAGGTCGGGCCGGGTGCGCACGTAGCGGAACCCGTCGCTGAGGCGCGAGCGGTTCTTCTGCTCGGCGCGCGGCTGCAGCTCGTGCGTGCGCATCAGCAGGAGGGCGGTGATCATCGCGAGGTACGTCGCGGCGTTCAGCAGGAACACCCAGCCCGATCCGATCGCGACGATGAGCACGCCGGCCACGGCCGGGCCCAGCATGCGCGCGCTGTTGAACGAGGCCGAGTTGAGCGCCACGGCGTTCGAGGCGAGCTCGTGCCGCACGATGTCGGTCACGAAGGTCTGCCGAGCCGGGTTGTCGAAGGCGGCGACGATGCCCATCGCGAACGCGAAGGCGTACATCATCCCGAGCGTCATGAGGCCGCTCAGCAGCAGCACGGCGGTCGCGACCGAGAGCACGCCCAGCAGCAGCTGCGTGACGATGAGCAGCAGGCGCCGGTCGAAGCGGTCGACGACCCAGCCGGTGACGCCCACGAGCAGCAGCGGCGGCGCGAACTGCAGCGCCATGGTCAGGCCCATCGCGCCCGCGTCGTTGTCGGTGAGGTAGGTGAGCACCACCCAGCTCTGCGCCGTCGACTGCATCCACGACCCGATGTTCGACACGAGGGCGCCGAGGAACCAGACCCGGTAGTTGAACGAGGCGAAGGAGCGGAACATCGCGTTCACGGCCGGCCTCCGTCCTGCGCGGCCTCGCGACCCGGATCCGCCGGATCGGGCGCGGCCTGCGGCTCGGCGGCGAGGCGGGGGTCGCGCTCGACCTCGCGCAGGATGATCTCGGCGGCGCGGCGCATCACGGCGCGGTCCTCGGGCGGGAGCCCGGCGAGCACGCGGCCGAGCCATTCGTCGCGGCGGCGCGTGGTCTCGGCCACGACGGTGCGGCCGGCTTCGGTGATGGCGATGACGACGCGGCGCCGGTCGGCCGGATCCTCGGTGCGCGTGAGGTAGCCGAGCTCCTCGAGCCCGTTCACCGTGCGGTTCATCGACGGCGCGGTGATGCCCTCGCGCGCGGCGAGGGCTGAGAGCGTGTGCGATCCGAGGGTGTTGAGATGGGCGAGGACCGCGAACTGGCCGTCGGTCATCTCGGCGACCGCGCGCTGCTGGCGCATGCGGCGCGAGAGGCGGAAGGTCGCCGCGCGGATCTCGGAGGCGTCGGAGGAGAGTGATTCGTTAGCCATTCGAATCATTAGCCTAGCTCATTAGATTTGCTAACGGAACCCGGATATCGCCGTGCCGGTTCGGGGGCGATAGGGTGCCACTCATGCCCGAGTTCATCGACGCGCACGGCGTCGCGATCGTCTACGACGTCCACGAGCCCGAGGGCGCGCCGCGCGGGGTCGTGCAGCTGCTGCACGGTGTGGGCGAGCACGCGGGACGCTACGCGCACGTCATCGAGGCGCTCACGGGCGCCGGCTTCGTCGTGTATGCGGACGACCACCGCGGCCACGGCCGCACCGGCATGAAGCAGCACGGCGACGCGCGCCTGCTCGGCAGGCTCGGCGTGGGCGGGCACCCCGCCGCGCTCGCCGCGGTGCGTCGGCTCAGCGGCATCATCCGGGATGAGCGTCCCGGCCTGCCGCTCGTCCTGCTGGGGCACTCGTGGGGGTCGTTCCTCGCGCAGATGCTCTTCGATGCCGATCCCGCGGGCTACGACGCCGTCGTCCTGAGCGGCTCGGCGCTGCGCTGGCCGGGCTCCCTCAACGCGGGCGACCTGAACGCGCGCTGGCGGGGACCGCAGGCGAACGGCCTCGAGTGGCTCTCGACCGATCCGGCCGTCGCGAGCGCGTTCCACGCCGACCCGCTGACGACCGCCACGCCGCTGCGCAAGCTCTTCGGTCTCGTCGACGGTGCGCGCCTGTTCGGCCGCCCCCGCCGAGGGCTGCGCGAGGCCGCCGGGCGCGACGTGCCGATCCTGCTGCTCGTGGGCCGCGACGACCCGGTGGGCGGCCCGCGCTCCGTGCACCGCCTGGCCGACGCCTACCGCACCCGCGGCGGCTTCGAGGACGTCACGACCCTCGTCTACCCCGACGCCCGCCACGAGATCGTCAACGACGCCAGCTGGCCGCAGGTGCGCGCCGACCTGCGCGCCTGGCTCGACGCGCGCTTCCCCCCGCGCTGACCCGTTACTTTCTTCGTGACCGTCTGGCGGAGGATGCTAGGCGGTGACGGCCTGCCGGGCCCGGCATGATTGCTGCCCCCTGTCTTTGATGATCCGGGGGGTGTTGTCACCGGG
>NZ_BAAGRQ010000028.1:0-12082 GCF_054782875.1 Microbacterium petrolearium | reverse complement strand
GGCCTCGTCGCCTCGCCGCCCGCATCCCGCACCATCCAGGCCGTCACCGCCCACACCGGCCTCGTGAAGTACACCTGCCACGAGAACCCCACCGGCCCCGGCTGCTGACCCCCGCGAGCTTGCTTGAGTGGAGCCACTGCGGCATCGACTGGTTGCTGAACGAAGCGGCCGGAGGCCGCGGAGATGAAGCGACCACCGCAACGCTGCGGCGGCAGGATCGATTTTCCCACCCCATCGGTTGCTGAACGGAGCGCCGCAGGCGCGGAGATGAAGCGACCGCTGCAACGCTCCATGGCACGGCCGGACCAGTCGCTCCCACCCCATCGGTTGCTGAACGGAGCGGCCGGGGGCCGCGGAGATGAAGCGACCACCGCAACGCTCCGTGGCACGGCCGGACCAGTCGCTCGCACCCCATCGGTTGCTGAACGGAGGCCGCGGAGCGGCCGGAGATGAAGCGACCACCGCAAGCCTCGCCCACCGGCTGAATCCCTTCTCCTCTCCTGTGGACAACTTTCCGCGAGTGTCGTACGTTTGTTCTAGTCTCGAGTCATGGAAACCACTCCTCCGCTCGAGTCCCGTGACCGCGACGCACGCGCCGTGGTCGCGGACGCGCGGGCGCTGGTGGCGGGCCTGCGGTCCCGGGTGGCGCACGCCTCCGACGCGGACCTGGTGGCCCTGGCCCGGGAGGCAGAGGACCTGGGTCGTGTGGTGGATGCGCTCCGGGTGCGGGTGGCCGGTGAGGTCGATGCCCGCTCGGACCGGTCCGGGGACGACCGGCTCTCGGCGAGGTTCGGGTGCCGTTCCGCGGTGGAGCTGCTCGAACGGGCCACGGGTGCGTCGCCGGGGGCCGTGAACCAGCGGATCCGTCTGGACTCCCACACCCGCCCGAGGGTGTCGCTGTTGGGTGAGGTGCTGCCGGCGGCGTTCCCCGTGGTAGCGGTGGCCCTCCGCAACGGGGTGCTGGGGGTGGAGACGGCCCGAGTGATCACGGACACCCTTCACCGGGTGCGGCGGCACGGTGCGGCCCCTGCCGAGCATGTGGCCGTGGCGGAGCAGCAGCTCGTCGCCGCCGCCACCGGCCGCCCCACCGCCGAGGACCTCCCCGAGGGTGAGACTCCGGTGCCGGTGACGTTCGCGCAGCTGCGGATCCAGGCCGACGCCTGGGCGGCACGGTTGGACCCGGACGGTGCCGAACCCGACGCGGAACGCGCCTGCCGGAACAGGTCCCTCACGCTCGGCACCCCACGGGATGGGCTGGTCCCGATCCGGGGTGAGCTGATGCCCGAGACCGCCGCGGGGTTGCAGCGGATGTTCGACGCGTACCTGAACCCCGCCGTCCACTTCACCCCCACCGGGTCGCTCGGTGACGGTCTCGGTGCGGATCCCGAGTCCCGAGGCTCGGACGACCCGTGGGCCGGGGATGAGATCGTCCACGACCCCCGCACAGCGGCGCAGAAGCGTCACGACGTGCTCACCGCCGTCATCCACACGGCGGCAAAGGACTCCGACGCGCCGAAGCTCGGAGGTGCAGCACCGACGCTGCTCGTCACCGTCACGGATGAGGCGCTCACACACGGCGGCACCGCTCGCCTCGAGGGCGCCGACGTGCCGGTGCCGGTGTCGGTCGCGCACCGGATCGCGTGCACCGGGGCCATCCAGAAGGTGTTCCTCAACCCCGAAGGGCGGATCATCCGCCTCGGCACCCCGGAACGGGTGTTCAACGCCCACCAACGCCGGGCGATCACCGCCCGAGACGGCGGGTGCATCATCCCCGGCTGCTCCATCCCCGCCGGGTGGTGCGAGATCCACCACGTCACCGAGCACTCCCACGGCGGCCCCACCCACACCGACAACGGGGTCCTGCTGTGCTGGTGGCACCACCACAACCTCGACCGCTCCGGCTGGCGCATCCGCATGAGAAACGGCGTCCCCGAAGTCAGCGCCCCGGCCTGGATCGACCGGCACCGCACCTACCGGGCCACACGACCACCCCACCGCACCACCCGCACCCCGGCACGTGCACGAACACGACAACGCGGCCCCACACGACGCCCCGAACCCGGCTGATCCTGCACGTGCAGGGTTCGAGCCGGGAGCAGGTGACCGGTCACGATGCCGTGAGAGGCACGGGGCGGGCCGGGCTTATGCCCGCCCCGTGCTCTCACGAGCGATCACCGCATGGCGCGCCACGATCTGCTGGGGTGCCGCATCGGGCGCTTCGATGCGGGCCGTGATGCGGGCGATCGCCTCTCGGGCGATGAAGGGCAGATCGAGCGAGACGGTGCTGAGCGAGGGGCGCGCGTACCGCCCCTCTTCGATGTCGTCGATGCCGATGATCGCGATGTCCTCCGGAACACGGAGCCCGGCATCGAACACTGCCCGCATGGCGCCGATCGCCAGCAGATCGGAGTAGCAGAAGATCGCGTCAGGGCGCCCCTGACCGGCGACGAGTCGAGTCGCGATGGCGTAGCCGTCTGCTCGGCTGTAATGCGCAGACGGGCGCAACAGGCTCGGGTCCACGGCGAGGCCGGCTTCGTCGTGCGCGAGGACATAGCCCGCCGTTCGCTGCCGCGGAGTCTCGTACTCCTCGTCGGGTTGCGCCCCGATTGCGGCGATCCGGCGCCGACCGAGCGCGATGAGATGCGCGACCGCATCGCGAGCGGCGCGCAGGTTGTCGATGGCGACGTGGTCGAAGCGGCCGTCGAACTCGTGCTCTCCCAGCAGGACCAAGGGCGTCGAGCGCGGCTGCTTCATCTCAAGCAGTTCCTCGCGGGTGACCAGAGGGCTGAAGATCAGACCGTCCGCCAGCATGGTGCGGTCCTCCCCGAGGAGCAGTTCGCGTTCACGGGCGTGATCGTTCCCGGTCTGCTCGATGATGACGTGGAAGCCCTCATCAGAGGCGGCGGTGATGACCTCCGCGGCCAGCTCGCTGAAGAACGGCACCTCGATCTCGGGCACGACGAGCGCGAGCACGCCGCTGCGTCCGGTTCGCAGCGTCCGCGCCACCGGATTGGGGCGGTAGCCGAGCTCCTCGATCGCGCGCGTGACGCGTTCGCGCATCTGGTCGCTCACGTGGGCGTAGCCGCTGACCACGTTCGACACCGTTCGGATCGCGACACCGGCGTGCTCTGCGACATCACGGAGAGTGACTGGCATGCCGACAGCATAGTTCTTGCAACGTGTGCAAACTCGGCGCTATGTTTGCAGACGTTGGCAAACACAAAGGAGTGTGTCCCCATGAACGACCGCAACACCCGATACGCGGTACGCGCCGCCGCGATCGCCGTCGCAGCCGCCTCGACGCTCGCCCTGACCGGCTGCGGCCCGGAGACCGTGTCACCGAGCGCGACGGACAGCGACCTGCTGCAGGCTCCCACGGAGGAAAGCCCGAGCGGCGAGATCACGATCTGGGATCGCTCCGGTGATCTCTTCGAGGTGTTCGAGGGCGCCATCGCTCGATTCAACGAGGTCTATCCCGACATCACCGTCCATCACGAGGCCGTGGACATCGACGCCAAGCTGCAGAACACGCTGATCACCGGCACGGACGTTCCCGATGGCGTGTTCCTCGACGACGCGAAGGTCTCCAGCTACACCGACTTCCTCTGGAACCTCAGCGACGTGCTCGAGCCGTACGCGGACGACATCGCGCCGCAGAAGCTCACGGTGAACACGAGCCAGGACGGCCTCTACGGCGTGCCGTTCGACCTGGATCCCGGACTGCTCTGGTACAACGCGACGGCGCTCGAGGCCGCCGGTGTCGACGCTGCGGCGATCGAGACATACGACGATCTGCTCGACGCCGCGCGCGCCTACAAAGCGTACAAGCCCGAGGCCGGCCCGATCCACCTGGAGCAGTCGACGTTCCTCGGCCAGCTGCAGCTGGAGATGTACGCAAACCAGCTCGACACGTCGCTCGGCGACGAGAACGGCGAGCTGCGGCTGGACTCCCCGGAATACAACCGGATCCTCACCTTCCTCGACACTGTGAGCCAGGAGGGCCTCGGCACCCGCGCGGAGTACCTGGACGCGACGGACGTGGCCGAGCTGGAGAACGGCAACCAGGTGTTCTATCCGTGGTCGATCTGGTTCAGCTTCGCACCCCAGCAGCTTCTCACCGAGACCATGGGCGACTGGCGCGCGATGCAGCTTCCCGCGTGGGACGAGGGCGGCGCCCGAAGCGGCGCCATGGGAGGCTCCTCGTTCGTGCTCCCCAAGGCGGGCGAGAACTCGGAGCTCGCGTGGCTGTTCTACGAGTTCCTCATGTTCGACGAGCGCGGCTACACCGCGGTCTGGGGTCCGAACGACCTCTACCCGGAGGGTCTGACGACCTCGATCCCGAGCTACCTGCCGGCAGCCGATCCGGACGCTCCGCTGTTCGAGCCGTCATCGGCGCTCGGCGGGCAGGACCTGTGGTCGGTCGCAACCGAGGCAGGCAGCAACATCCCGGCGGCGGGGCCCATCCCCACCTGGTGGACGGGAGCCGCCGACTACCTCGGCACCAACCTCCAGCGGATGCTGGACGGCGACCTCTCACCCGAAGAGGTCCTGTCGCAGTCGACGGAGCAGATCCAGACGAACCTGGTCGACCGCCGATGACCGCCGTTGCCCCACCCGCTCCCCCCTCCACATCGAGACGACCGGGCCGCGCATCGGCGCGATGGCGCAGGCTCAGCGCGCCGTACCTGTTCGTGCTGCCCTTCGTGGCGCTGTTCCTGGCGTTCAGTGTCTATCCCCTCGTCTACACGCTCCGGCTCAGCTTCACGAACTGGCGCGGGTCGGGCGCGGCGGAGTGGGTCGGGTGGGGCAACTACACGTATCTGCTCACCAGCCCAGGATTCTGGAGTTCGCTCGGGAACTCCGCGGCGCTCTGGCTGCTCATCGTCCCCGTCCAGATCGTCGTCTCGGTCCTCCTCGCGGTGCTCCTCAACTCCGCGATGATCCGGGCGCGCGGCATCTACCGGATCGCGTACATCGTGCCGTTCGTGACGCCGCTGGTCGCCGTCGCGCAGATCTGGGTCGTGATCTTCGATCAGAACTACGGCGCCGTCAACACGGTGCTCGGCAGCGTCGGCCTGCCCCCGATCGGGTGGCTGACGACGAGCGAATGGGCCAAGCCCACCCTCGCGCTCCTGTTCCTGTGGAAGACGACAGGCTTCATCGTGATCATCCTGCTGTCAGGGCTGCAGTCCATCGACGCCTCGCTCTACGAGGCGGCCTCGATCGACGGGGCACGGCCCCCGCGTCAGCTCTGGAGCATCACGGTGCCGCTGCTGCGACGCACGATCATGTTCGCCGTCGTGCTGCAGACGCTCGCGGTCTTCCAGATGTTCGCGGAGCCGTTCGTGGTCACGCAGGGCGGCCCGTACAACTCGACGACCACCGCCGGCTACTACCTCTACAACAACATCACTCGGGCAGACCTCGGCACCGGAGCCGCGAACTCGTTCCTGCTCGTGATCATCGTGATGGCGCTGTCGCTGCTGTTCGTGCGACTGCTGAGGGCGAAGGACTGAGATGCACGCCACCATGACCCTGCCCCGCACCGGCGCCCCTGCCCCTCCGCCGACCTCGCCCGTCGCCGTCCGCGAGAGGCAGCGACCTCGCGACCTGGGCAAGCAGATCCTCGCGCAGGCATTCCTCATCCTCGTGCTCGTGCTGTTCCTGGCGCCCGTCGTGTGGGCGATCCTGTCGGCGTTCAAGCCCGCCAACGACATCATCCGCCACCCGCTGCTCTTCGATCCGACGACGTTCACGCTCGACAACTTCGTCCGGATGTTCCATGACGTCCCGCTGGCGCAGGGCTTCCTGAACACGGGCATCGTGCTGGTGATCAAGGGCGGGATCACCCTCTTCTTCGCGCCGCTCGCGGCATATGCGTTCGCGAAGTACCGGTTCCCCGGCAAGAACCTCATCTTCGGCGCCGTGCTGATCACGCTCATGCTCCCCGTGATCGTGCTCATCATCCCGCTGCTGCTGGAGATGAAGGAGCTGGGCTGGGTGAACACCTACCAGGCGCTGATCCTGCCGGGGGCGATCGACGCCTTCGCGATCTTCTGGATGCGCCAAGTGATCGCCGCGGTCCCCGATGAGCTGCTGGACGCCGCCCGCGTGGACGGCTGCACGGAGTTCGGGATCTTCTGGCGCGTCATCCTGCCTGTCATCCGTCCGGGCCTGGCCGGCCTCGCGGTCCTGACGATCATGAACATCTACAACGACTTCGTCTGGCCCGTCGTCGCGGCCAGCACCGATCGGATGGCCACGCTCCAGGTCGTGCTGTCCACCCTCGCGCAGAACATCACCGGCAACCGTGTGGGCGCCGACTACGCGACCGTGACAGGCGAGCTCCTGGCGGCCAGCTCGGTCGCGCTCATCCCGCTTCTCATCCTGTTCATCGTGCTGCAGCGGCACTTCATCAACGGCATCCTCGCCGGCAGCGTAAAGGGCTGATCCATGACACTGACCTCCCCGCGGGCGACCGCTCTCCCGGCGCCCTCCAGCGTCCCGATCCCGCGCGCGGAGTACCCGCGGCCCGACCTGGACCGCTCCGCGCGGTGGCTTCCCCTCAACGGCGTCTGGCAGTTCGAGGCCGACGACGCCCCGGACACGATCACGGTCCCGTTCGCCTGGGAGTCGGCCGCCTCCGGCGTCAAGCGCGCGTGGCTCGAGCATGGCACCTACCGCCGCCGCATCGCCGTCCCGGAGGGATGGGGCGACGCACGGCTGATCCTGTGTTTCGGCGCCGTCCACCACCGCGCGATCGTCCGCATCGACGACCAGCTCGTCGGCGAGCACGTCGGCGGCTACGAGTCGTTCGAGATCGACATCACCGACGCCCTCGCGGGCAGGGCGGAGGCGACGCTCAGCGTCGAGGTGTTCGCGCCGGCAGACAAGCGCGCGATCCCGCATGGGAAGCAGCGCTCGATTCCCCGCGACGACTACGACGGCGTGTCCTTCACGCCGACTTCGGGCATCTGGCAGAGCGTCTGGCTGGAGGGGCGAGGTCGCACGTACGCCTCTCGTATGGCGGTGCGCGGCGACAGCCTGCACGGGTTCGACATCGATCTCGGCGTCGCGGGCGACGCCCCGGGGCACGCCACCGTCACGGTCACCGTGCTGGGAACCGACGACGAGGTCACCGTCCGCTCGGACGCGCTCGGTCGCGCCTCGGCGCGCCTGGACCTGCGCGAACCGCGGCCGTGGTCGCCCGCGCAGCCCCACTTGTACCGCCTCCAGGTGATCACGAGGACCGAGCGCACGACCGACACCGTCGTCGTGACCGCGGGCCTGCGGCGAATCGAGGCCAGAGACGGAGCGCTGTTCCTCAACGGGGAGCGCCTGTACGTGCGCGGAGTGCTCGATCAGGGCTACTGGCCCGACACCGGTCCGACGGCGCCGACGGCCGAGGCGCTGCTTCACGACCTCGACCTGGCCGCGAACCTCGGGTACAACCTCGTCCGAAAGCACCTGAAGTTCGAGGAGCCGCTCTGGCTGCACGAGGCCGACCGGCGCGGGATGCTGGTATGGGCCGAGCCTGCATGCCCGAGCCGATACTCCCCCGCCGCCGCGGCGTCCTTCGCCGCCCAGCTGCCGGCCATGGTGGAGCGCGACGGCAACCATCCCAGCATCGTCATCTGGGGGCTGTACAACGAGGAATGGGGCCTCGACTGGGACATCCCGGGCAGCTCCGCCCGGGCCGCGGCGGCGAAGGACGCCTACGAGGCGCTCCGCGCGCTCGACGACTCGCGCCCCATCGTCGACAACTCGGGCTGGTCCCATGTGAGGACCGACATCGCCGACTGGCACTACTACGAGCCCGACCTCGGCACCTGGCGCGATGCGGTCGCCGGACTCGCCGGCGGCGAGCGCACGAGCTTCCCGGTGCGCCTCGGTCCCGACTTCATCGTCGACAAGGATCTCTGGGCCCGCCCGGAACTCGCGGACCCGTCACTGCCCCTGCTGAACAGCGAGTACGGCGAAGGCTTCACCAGCTTGGAGCGCGGCTGGCACCTGCGCTGGGAGACGCAGGAGCTGCGCCGTCACGACAAGATCGCCGGGTACGTGTACACCGAGCTCGCCGACGTCGAGCACGAGATGGCCGGCCTCCTGACCGCTCACCGGCACCGCAAGGACATCGGCGGCGCTGATCCCGCCGACATCAACGCCGAGACGACGCTCGTGATCGATCTCGTCCCTCTCGCGGCGGGAGCGGACATCCGACCGCCCCACGCCGCGTTCCCCCTCGCCGTGGCGATCTCCCACCACGGCGCAGATGCGATCCGGGGCACCGTGCACGCGTGCTGGATCGCGGCGAACCGGCCGCTCCCCGCAGCGCCCCGCCCCGAGGCTGCGCGCTCCCCGCTCGTGACGGCGGAGCCGTTCCGACTCTCCCCCGAGACGACCGTGCACGTACCTGCACATCCCGGACCGGGGCGGCTGGGCCTGTACTTCGTCGACATCTCGGGGGCGGTGCGCGCACGGGCGTTCATCGACGCGGCCGAGGTGGAGCCGCCGAATCGCCGCGGTGCGCGTGCCGGCGAGTTCGTCGGCTGGGAGCAGCCCGGGCTCCCCGACGAGTGAACAGAACGCCCCTCGACCACGCGAAAGGACGGACACCTCCCGATGACATCGCTGCGCGCCTCCGCACAGGACGGCACCTACCCGCGTCCGCTCCTTCTGCGCGAGGAATGGACCTCTCTCGACGGCACGTGGCGCTTCGCCTATGACGACGCCGACGCCGGCCGCCGGGAACGCTGGCACTCCGACTCCGCTGCCGCCGTGTTCGAACGCGACATCGTGGTGCCGTTCGTTCCGGAGTCGGCCGCCTCCGGCATCGGCGACACCGCCTTCCACCCCGTCGTGTGGTACCGCCGCGAGTTCCCCGCGACGCCCGGTGCCGGCCGCCGCGTGCTGCTGCACGTCGGCGCCGTCGACGACACCGCGGAGGTGTGGGTCGACGAGACGCACGTCGGTTCGCATCGCGGCGGCCAGACCTCGTTCACGATCGACATCACCGATGCCCTGCGGGAGGGAGCGACGCACTCGCTCGTCATCCGGGCCGAGGACGACCCCACCCAGAGCGAGTACCCGCGTGGCAAGCAGGATTGGATGCCGCGGCCGCACGACATCTGGTACGAGCGCAGCAGCGGGATCTGGCGGAGCGTCTGGATCGAGGAGGTCCCTGACACCCACATCATCGGCTCGACGTGGACCTACGACCCGGTGCACGGGCGCGTCGAGTTCAGCGTCGAGCTGAACCGGGCACCGCTCGAGAGCACCGCGCTGCGGATCTCGCTGCGGTTCGGCGACGAGACCCTCGGCGAGCTGACCGCTCCCGCCTCCGGCGATCTCGTCCGCGGCACGATCGATCTGCCGACCCTGCGCAACGCACAGCACCGAGAGAAGTACCTGTGGAGCCCGGAGAATCCGCGGCTCCTCGACGTGTCGCTCGTGCTGGTGACGGCCGCCGGGACGTCGATCGACGAGGCGGCGACGTACTGCGGGCTGCGGACGGTCGGTGTCGACCGCGGCCGGTTCCTGCTGAACGATCGCCCGTACTACGTGCGCTCCGTCCTCGAGCAGGGCTATTGGCCCGAGAGCCACCTCACCGCGCCGAGCGTCGCGGCGTACCGCGACGAGGTGGAGCTCATTCGAGACCTCGGCTTCAACGCCGTGCGCATCCACCAGAAGACCGAGGATCCCCGCTTCCACTACTGGGCAGACCGGCTGGGACTGCTCGTCTGGGGCGAGACCGCCGCGCCGTACGCCTACAGCGACCGCGGAGCCGCGGCGCTGGCCGCCGAATGGAGCGAGATCGTCAGGCAGTATCGCGGGCACCCGTCGATCGTCACGTGGGTGCCGGTCAACGAGAGCTGGGGCGTGCAGGATCTGGCCCACTCGCCGCAGCAGCGGTCGTTCGTCGCGGCGCTGACCGCACTGACCCGCGCGCTCGACCCGGATCGTCCCGTCATCAGCAACGACGGCTGGGAGCACGTCGACAGCGACATCCTCACGGTCCACGACTACACCACCGACGCAGACTCGCTCGCGGCGAACTGGGGAGACGACGCGCGAACAGACGAGCTCATCCGCACGATGGCGCCGAACGGCCGACGCCTGCTCCTGGCCCCGGATGCCGTGCCTGGGCACGCGCCGCTCATGGTGAGCGAGTTCGGCGGCATCTCGTACGCCACCGACGACACCTGGGGATACGCCACCGTCGACAACGCCGAGGACTACGAGCGCCTCGTCGGCGATCTGTTCCGAGCACTGCGATCCAGCAGCCGTCTCGCGGGCTTCTGCTATACGCAGCTGACCGACACGCTGCAGGAGGCGAACGGACTGCTCCACGCCGACCGCACGCCGAAGCTTCCGCTCGAGACGCTGCGCCGCTTCATCGCGGGCTGACATGGCGGGCGGGCCTACGAACCCGCGAGCGCTCCCGGGGAACAAGAAAACCCCCGCCGGAGCGGGGGTTTTCTCAAAGCTGGGGTACCTGGACTCGAACCAAGAACAACTGAGAGCCGCCTGGCACGTCTGGGCGAAGCCCCGAATCGGTGGAGTTCCCCGTAATTTCAGGGATCTCATGGGGTCGAGTCTACCGCGAGCTACGGACAGCTACGCAGTGGTTCGGGCTGATTCGCGCCGCTCAGGAGGGTTTCTGGTCACCAATCTGGTCACCGGTTCTCGATGTCATCGAGCCGTTGGACGGGCACGAACGCGGCGAGCGGTTTCGGATCTCTGGTGAGGTCGTACTCGCGCAGCAAGGCGATGTATCGGCGCTTGTCGATGTCCCAGTCGTACGTCTCTGCGATCGCCTCCGCGTCTTGCGCGGCGAGGAACACCAGGTCGGCGAGCAGTCGCGTCGTTCGCCCGTTCCCGTCGACGAAGCCGTGGATGCGGACGGTCTCGGCATGCACGGCGATGCCGAGTTCGCGTGCTGTCCAGCCGTCGGTGTGCTCCCACCGGTACCGGATGTTGTCGAGCGATCCGCGGAACTCGACGGCGATGTGCTCGGGTTCGACGCCGATGTTGAGATCACGCCTTCGGTATCGGCCTGCCCACGTCCACAGGTCTCCGTAGAGCTTCTGATGCAGGTAACGGAGGAACGCGTCCGTGAGGATATCGGCGAGCACGAGTCGCCCGTCGGCGATGTCATCGAGCAACGCGATGCTGACCTCATCGTTGATCGCCTGCTCGGCCTCGTAGAGGTCGATTTTCTTCGGCTCATCGCCGAGGATCTCACGAGCCTGTGGGGTGAGAGCGTCTGCTTCTTCCGGGTCCCACGGCGTTTCGCCGTAGCCGGGATCGACACCCATCAAACGCGCTGCTTGCGCGCGGCGAGGAAGCGCTCGACCCGTTCAGAGCGAGTGACACCGACCGGCACCGACCTGTTCTCCAACGCTGCCGACGCCCGCGTGGAACGCAGAGCGGCACGATGAAGCGCCTCGCGAGTGACGTCCTTGCGCTTCATATGCTCACCTCCGGGAGAGCAGGATCGACTTCATTCTATCGTGCCGACTCCCTCCTGGTGGGGCCGCGGGACTTGACCCCTGATCTTGGACACGCTGATTCCAGCACGATGCTGGGGAAGCGAGAATCCGAGGGATGGCAAGGAAGAACTACACGGACGAGTTCCGGCGGCGGGCTGTCGACCTGTTCGAATCGACGCCGGGCGCGACGCTGAAGGGCATCGCGGGCGATCTCGGGATCTCCCGCGATGCGTTGAAGGAGTGGGTCGAGCGGCTGGGCTCCGGGACCACGACGGCGGGCTCGCAGAGGCGGTCCTCGTCGGCTGGGCGGCCGGAGTCGCAAGCGGCGCGGATCGTACGGTTGGAGGCGGAACTCGCGGCTTCGCAGGCGGAGCGGGTCAAGCTCGAGACGGAGCGAGACATGGCGGATTCAACCGGTGGTCGCAACGAGTTCTGTGAACTTCTCCGATGGTGTCAGATAGCCGAGCGTTTTGCGTGGTCGTCCGTTGAGCGAGTCCTGGATCGCGGTCAGCTCAGCGCGGGTGACGATGCTCAGATCGGTGCTCTTCGGCAGGTACTGGCGTAGCAGTCCGTTGGTGTTCTCGTTGCTT
>NZ_BAAGRQ010000027.1:0-12089 GCF_054782875.1 Microbacterium petrolearium | reverse complement strand
CATCCGCGCTGGCCGGCGACGAATCCTGCGACGAGGAGCCGGTGGGTGGGTGGCCGAGGCCGCGGAGAATCGCGTCCATCTGCGCCGCCGTCACCACCCCGCTCAGCAGCGCCTGATCCACCGGGTCATGCCACGGCACCGCCGGCGGGACGCTCTGCTCGGCCGCAGCGGCGGGGTCCAGGCCCTCCGGTGCCGCACCCGGTTCGGCGCCCGCGCCGTTCCCGCCCAGCGCGGACTCCACCAGCGACTGCCCCACCCGCACCTGCCGGGCGGCGCCGCCGCGGGTGCTTCCGGACAGCTCCTGCACGAGCGCGACCGCGTTGCGATGCCCCCGACCCTGCGCGAGACCCTTGTGCCCCGCCGCCCGCGACGACCGTGCCGAGACCACCCCGGCCGCGACCGCGCGGACGCGTTCGGCCGTCTTCGCCAGGCCCGTCGCCACGGTCAACAGCGCCAGCACATCCTCATCCGGAAGAGCCGCCACGACAGCGACATCCACCGGCGGCAGCGACGCGACTGCGCCCGCCCGGTCCTGGAAATCGCTGAGGAACGTCATACCCGCATCGTCCCACCCACCACCGACACCCGAACCCGCGGAAGGCCCGGCCAGGACCCGAAACGCCCGTTCTGTGGATAACCCGGTGGAAACGACGGGTGTGGACGAACCGGCACCCCCGATCGGCCCGGCACAGAGAGTTGCGGTGGTCGCTTCATCTCCGCGCCTTCGGCGCTCCGTGCAGCAACCGATCGGGTGGGCGCCACGGGCGCAAGCGGATCGGGCGCTCCGTGCAGCAACCGATCGGGCACGCCGCGCAGCAACCGGGGAGAGTTGCGCTGGTCGCTTCATCTTCGGCGCTTCGCGCCTGCGTTCAGCAACCGATCCGGCCGCCCGCGCAGCAACCGATCCACCGCGCCGCAACCACCGCCGACAGCAACCCCCTACGCCACGACGCGCGCGAGCGTGACGAGGCGCGTGGTGTCGTCGCCCCAGAAGCACGTCTGCAGGATGACGTCGGCCACCAGCCCCTCCGTCGCGACCGCCGCGTTCTCGCCCGTGGGCACGGCGCGGTCGCCCGTGACCACGTACTCGCCGTCCAGCTCGAAGCCGCTCAGCGTCACCGCGTCGCCCGTCCGCAGATCCAGCACCACGCCGCCCCCGCAGTAGTTGTGCGCGCCGACGACCGGCGCGTCCACCGCCGAGAAGTCCATGCGCACCCACAGCCACTGATCGATCTCGGCCTGATGCCCCGCCGCGTCGATCCGGATCTCCAGGGGTCCCGTCTCGGCGAGCGACGGATCCGGATCGGCGAGCACCGGATCCGGATCGGCAGGAGCCGGATCCGAAACGGGCGCGGACTCCGGCGCGGAACCCGGCGCGGCTGGCGCCACCGCCGCGGGCAGCGCCTCACCCTGCCCCGCCCCGGCCTCCGTCTCCGCCGCGGCACCATCCCCGCCGCGGCACCATCCCCCGCCGCCACCGGCTGCGGTGTGACGGTCGGCCCCCGATCCGGCACCGCCGCGCCCCACGCGACCACGCCCGCCGTCGCGCCGATCGCCAGCGCCAGCGCCACCGCCGCCCGCGCGGCCGCCCGCGCGGCCGCCCGACGCGCCCGCGCCCGGTGGTACGTCCCCCCATGGCACGCCTGGCCGATCCTCGTCTGGAGCGCGTTCGAGGCGACCGCGACCATCGGCCTGCCCGCATCGCCGGCGGCTGGTACGGGTCGCTGCGCGACCGGGCCGAGCGGATCGCCGACCTCGCGCACCGCGCCGCCGTGGGCGAGACGGCGCGCACGGCCGAGGCCGTCATGGCCGAGCGCCGCAGCCTGGCGGGCGAGATCCACGACACCTCATCCGCCCATCTCACCGCGCTGCTCGCGCTCGCCGAGGCGGCCAAGGCGGCCGCCGGCACATCCGACCCGGCGCTGCGCACGCTCATCGCGCAGATGGGCGCCGAGGGGCAGGCGCTGTTCGCGTCGTTCGAGCGCATGCTCAACTCGCTGCGCCAGGAGGACCGCACCACCGCCGAGCAGGTCACCGGGCACCGGCCCGGCCAGCGCGTGGTCGTGGAGATCGAGGAGCTCGTGGCCGAGCACCGGGCGATCACGGGCGTGGCGGTGTCGCTGCACGTCGATCCGTCGCTCGAGGAGATCGACCATCGCCTCGGCCCCATGCGCAGCCACACCGCGTACCGCGTGGTGCAGGAGGCGCTCAGCAACGCCCGCAAGCACTCGCCCGGCGCCGATGCCGCCGTCACGGTGGAGGACGACGGCGACGCCCTGCTCATCCGGATCGAGAACGACGCGTCGGCCGCCGGATCCGCGACCGCGCACGCGTCGACGCCCGTGAGCCTGGGCTATGGCCTCGACGGCATGCGCGACCGGCTCGTGGCCGCGGGCGGATCGCTGCGCACCGGCCCGCGCCGCAACGGCGGCTGGAGCGTGAACGCCCTTCTCCCCCACCCGCCCCACCGCCGCGCGAGTTCGGCGACGACCGGGGAACCGCGCCCGGCCGACGAGCCCGAGCCGAGGCCTGCCGACCACGAGGTCGAACCCGTGCACAGAGAGGAGATGCTCGCGTGATCGAAGTGCTCGTCGTCGACGACTCCGGGGCCGTGCGCAAGAGCGTGCGCACGCTGCTCGACGCCACGCCCGACATCGAGATGATCGGCGAGGCCTCCAACGGCGTCGACGCCGTCAGCCTCGCGCGCGAGCTGCGGCCCGACGTCGTGCTCATGGACCTGCGCATGCCCGGCGGCGGCGGGTTCGACGCCATCGAGGCGCTCAGCGGCGTGGGCGTGCCGCCCGGCGAGCGCATCGCGGTCATCGCGTACACGAGCTTCCACCTCGACGAGTACGTCTACGGCGCGCTCGAGCGCGGCGCGGTCGGCTTCCTGCTGAAGAAGAACCCCGGATCGATCCCCGACGCGATCCGCGCCGCCGTGAACGCCGGCGCGCTGCACTCCCCCGCCGTGCGCAAGCGCCTGATGGCCGGGTACGCGCGCGGCACCCGCACGCCGCAGACCACCACGCCGGGCACCGCCGAGCAGAACTTCACCGAGCAGCTCACCGAGCGCGAGCTGGAGATCATCGTGCTGCTGCCCGAGGGCCTGTCGAACAAGCAGATCGCGGCGCGGCTGAACATGGGCGAGTCGACCGTCAAGTGGCACCTGACGAACATGCTCGACAAGACCGGCGCGTCCAACCGCGCGCAGCTGGCGGCGTGGGCGATGTCGCGCGGGCTGAACGCGTCTTAGAACGCGTACTCGCCCCACGGCGGCTGCGCGCGCAGGGCTCGCAGCGCGCGGCGCGCGTGGGCCGCGGCGCCCGCCCGGTTGGTCACGGCCCACGCCGTGGGCGCGACGAGCAGCACCTCACGGCCCGACGCGAGCCACCACGACACCTGCCGCGTCAGGCGATCCTGCACGAACACCACCCGCAGCCGCAGGGCGTCCTCGAACACCCGCTCGGCGTCCCAGCGCGCGTCGTCGGCGTCGCGCAGGTCGCGGGATCGCAGCATCAGCGGGATGTCGTCGGCCTGCAGGTACTCCCAGTGCACGCCGGCGGGCAGCGAGAGGGATCGGCGGGCGCGCTCGGCCGTCTCGGCCTCGGTGGGATCGACGGGCGCCATGGACATCACGCGCCGCCGCCGCGCGACGCGCGGGGCGTAGTGCGGGTCGCCGGCGCGGAACAGCACGAGGCGCGCGCGAGCGGCCTCCCCCGCCGATTCGTCCACAGCCGCCGTCTCCTCGCTGATCCGGGCGCGATCCGCCCCGTCGGACTGCCCGCCGCCCCGGTCTCGCGTCGGGTTCGCATCGACCGGGGGCAGCGGGCGTCTCGGGGAGTTCCCCTTCCCCGGGAGTATCAAACCAGCGCCCCGCACCGGCGCAACGGCCCGGCCCCGCCGAAAGTCGGGGCCGCCCACCCCGCGACATTCCGGTCGCGCCCCGCCATCTCCGCCCCCACCGCCCGCAACCCCGGCGCCACCCCTTAGCCGAACGGACGGGCCGGATCGCAACGTCAGCTTGCTGAGGTCGCTTCATCTCCGTTCGCTCCGCTCACTACGTTCAGCAACCGAGAGGTCATCCCGAGGGGTCCCACCCACCGGTTGCTGAACGAAGCGGCGAAGCCGCGAAGATGAAGCGACCACCGCAACCGCGCCAACGTCGACTTGCTGAGGTCGCTTCATCTCCGTTCGCTCCGCTCACTCCGTTCAGCAACCGAGGAGTCACACCCACCGGTTGCTGAACGAAGCGGCGAAGCCGCGAAGATGAAGCGACCACCGCAACCCCCGCCTCAGGGCAGCACGATCCGGTCGCGGTCGCGCGCGACGCGGCCGGTCGCCTCGTCGCGGCCCAGGCCCATGCGGCGCAGCCAGGTCTGCCCGTTGCGCTCGGCCGAGCGCTCGGCCCACGCCTGCCCGGCGAGGATCTCGACCGTGCCGCCCACCGCGATCCACATGGATCGATGCCCGGTCGCCTCGTTCCGCACCGGGCACAGCCGCCACGGGCGCGACCCGTCGATCACGCCGCGCGCGTGGCTTCTGGCGCGCGCGGCCGACGCGAAGCTGCGCGCGCTGATCGCGAGGGTGAGGTCGTCGGGCGAGACGAGGGTCCACAGGAACCGCGCGGCGCCCGGCTCGTCGGGCACCGGCGTGACCCCGTCGACGGGCGTCATCGCGAGCGCCGCGCGCCGCACCGACGCCCGGCCGGCGTGCAGCGGCCCGTCCTGGGCCGGATCGAGCACGACCAGCCGCAGCCCACCGGAGTCCTCCTCCACGCTCGCCGGATCGTCCATCGGATCAACCGGGTCGTCCGTCGCCGGATCGTCGTCGATCCGGGCGGTGATGTCACGGAGCATCCGCTCCCCCTCTCTGCTCAGCCCGCGCGCTCGGCGCGCGCGGCGTACTCGTTGGCTCTGCGCACCCGACGGCGGATCGCGCATCCGGCCACCCCGGGCCGGTGTCGGCGGCGAGGTCTACAATCGGCGGCATGATGGAGAAGTCGCTTCTGGAGCAGGCGCTTCGGCTGCCGCGCGAGGAGCAGCTCGAGCTCGCCGACGCGCTGTGGGAATCCGCCTCGTACCGCGACCCGGAGCTCACGGACGAGGTGCGCGAGCTTCTCGACGAGCGACTGCGCGACATGCGCGACAACCCGGGCGCCGAGAGCACCTGGCCCGAGGCGCGAGACCGGCTGTACGCGCGGTTGCGGTGACGCACCAGCTCATCCTTCGCGCGTGAGCGTGAGTCCGTCGCCGGGTCGTCGTCGATCCGCGCGGTGATGTCACGGAGCATCCGCTCCCCCTCTCTGCTCAGCCCGCGCGCGCGGCGCGCGCGGCGTACTCGTTGGCCATGGCGGCGACGTCGTCCACGTACACCTCGAGGTGGTTGTACGAGAACACGGCCGCGCGCCAGCCCTCCGTGGTGGTCATCGGGCCCGACGCGCACAGGTACCGGGCGGCGCCGAGCGCGGCGTCGTCGATGTGATTCGGATCGGCCACGCCATCGCCGTTGCCGTCGGCACCCCAGTACGACCACGTCTCGGGGATGAACTGCATCGGCCCCACGGCGCGGTCCCACACGGTGTCGCCGTCCCACGCGCCGCCGTCGGTGTCGTGGATCGCCATCACGCCGTCGCCGTTCAGCGGCACGCCCAGGATCCGCGGGGTCACCCAGCCGTCCGCACCCACGGACGACCCGCCGTGGCGCCCGTGATCCGACTCGATCGCCCCGATCCCGGCGAGCGTGTTCCACCCGATGCCGCACGAAGGGTCCTCGGCCTCGACCGTGAGGTGCGCCGACGCGTAGGCGGCCAGCGCGCGGGCCGGGATGCCGGTGGCGGCAGACGTCTGCGCGAGCCAGGCGGCGTCGATGCGCGCGGCGGGGCCGGCGTCGGCCGCCGAACCCGAGACCGGCGCGTCGCCGGAGGGCACGGTGCCGTCGGGTCCGGTCACCGTGACGTCCGGCAGCGTTCCCGCCGGCGGGGGCACGTACTCGGCGCTCGACGCGGCGGGCGGCGACTGGCGCACGAGGTTGAGCAGCGCCACGGCGACGGCCGCGATGAACACGATGGCGAGCACCGTGAGCACGCGCGAGACCGCGACGCGCAGCATGCTCGATGCGCGGGTCATCCGGCCGCCTCCCCGGGGTCCTGCGGCACGGGCGTCTGCGTCGGCCCGGGCGTCGGCTGCGCCTCGACGCGGAGGCTCACCGTGACACCCACCCTCAGCACCGCGCCCGCGGCCGGCTCGCTGCCGGCGACCGTGGCGGCGGCAGACGCCGGCTGCTGGTCGGCCACGGCCTCGAAGCCCGCCGAGAGCAGCACCGCGATGGCGGCGGGCACGCTCATCCCCCGCACATCGGGCACGGTGTTGCGCCCGCTCGCGACCGTCACGTCCACCGCCGTGCCGGGCTCCGCCCGCGAACCCGGCTCGGGGCGCTGGCCGAGGACCCGGTCGGCGGCCTCGGCGGCCTCGACCCTGTTGACCGCGCCCAGGCGGAGCCCGGCCTGGGCGAGCGCCGCCTCCGCATCGGCGAGGGTGCCGAACAGGGTGGGGATCTCGACCTGGGCGGGCGCGGGCGGGGCGGACGTCGAGGGCTCGGGGGTGGGCGACGGCGACGACGACGGCGTCGGCGAGGCGGATCCGGGTGGCGGCGTCTGCGGCGTGCTCGGCGCGGTCGTGGGCTGGGGGCGCGGCCCCTCGGCCTCGGCGCCCGGCGAGCCGGCGAGGAAGGTGGCGCCGAGCGCGGCGACGGCGAGGATCGCGACCGCCCCCAGGCCCAGCAGCACGCCCGCGCCGCCGGCCCGCGCCCTCGCATCACGCACCGGCTCGGCGATGTCGTCGTCCGCGGGGCGCAGGTAGTCCAGGTCGCCGCCGCCGTCGGGGCGCAGCACCGACGTGGGGCCCGTGCCCTCCGCCGGGGCGTCCGGGGTCTCGACTACGGAAGCCGCGGCCACGGCGGCCGCGCCGGCCTCGGCGAGCGCGGCCCGGAACTCCGCCGCCGTGCGGAACCGGTGCGCCGGCGTCTTGCTCAGCGCGCGCGTGACGACCCGGTCGAACGGCCGCGCGGCGGGCGCGATGGCCGAGGGCACGGGAGGAGGGGCCGAGACGTGCGCCCGCATCACCTGCTCGACGGTCGTGCGGGGGAACGGCGGGCGACCGGTGAGGGCGTAGACGAGCACCGCGCCCGCCTGGTACAGGTCGCTGACCGAGCGCACGGGCAGCCCCTGCGCCTGCTCGGGCGACATGAAGTGGGCGTTGCCGACCACGTGCCCGCCGTCCTCCGCCCCCGCCAGGAGCACGTCGGAGCCGACCGTGGCACGCCCGGTCACGTCGGCGAGCCCGAAGTCGAGGATCCGCACCATGCCCGCGCTCAGCCCCGCGCCCGGCGCGCGGTCGCGGGCACCGTGCAGGATGACGTTCTGCGGCGAGATGTCGCGATGCACGAGACCGGCCTGGTGCGCGGCGCCGAGGCCGGCGAGCAGCCCGTCGACGACCGCGACCGCGTCGGCCGCGCCCAGCGGCCCGACGGCGTCGACGTGCTCGCGCAGCGTCGGCCCGGTGAGCAGCTCGAGCGCGATCCAGGGCATGGTGACACCCCCGGCATCGTGCAGGCCCGCGTCGTGCACCCGCACGATGTTCGGATGATCCAGCCGCATCGCCAGGCGGGCCTCGCGCAGGAACGCCTCCCGCGCCGCGTCGTCGGCGCACAGGTGCGGGTGCAACAGCTTGACCGCCACCTCGGCCCCGGTGGGATCGGCGGCCGCGAACACCGAGCCGGTTCCGCCCACCCCGAGCAGGTCGCCGAGCGCGTATCGCCCGCCGATCCGCTCCCCCGCGGCGTCCAGCGACACGACTATCCGAACCGCCCGTTGACGTAGTCGTAGGTGCGCTCGTCCTGGGGCTCGCTGAACATCGCCTCGGTGTCGCCGTGCTCGACGATGTGGCCCGGCGTGCCCTGGGCGGCGAGGAAGAACGCGCACTGCTGGCTGACGCGCTGTGCCTGCTGCATGTTGTGGGTCACGATGACGATCGTGACCTCCTTCTGCAGCTCGACCATCGTCTCCTCGATCACGCGGGTCGAGGTGGGGTCGAGGGCGGAGCACGGCTCGTCCATCAGCAGCACCTTCGGCTTCACCGCGAGCGAGCGCGCGATGCACAGGCGCTGCTGCTGACCGCCCGAAAGACCGCCGCCGGGCTGGCGCAGGCGGTCCTTGACCTCCTTCCACAGGCCCGCGGCCGTGAGCGACCGCTCCACGAGCTCGTCCCTCTCGTCGCGCGAGGCCCGGATGCCGGTGAGTTTCAGGCCCGCGATCACGTTGTCGTAGATCGACATCGCGGGGAACGGGTTCGGCTTCTGGAAGACCATGCCGATGTGCTTACGGGCGTCCTGCAGCTTCTTCTGGCGGTCGTAGATGTCCTCGCCGTCCAGCCGCACCTCGCCCGCGAGCGCGGCCGACGGCACGAGCTCGTGCATGCGGTTGAGGATGCGCAGGAACGTGGACTTGCCGCAGCCCGAGGGGCCGATGAGCGCCGTCACCTGGCCGGCGGGCATGGTGAGCGAGACGCGCTCGAGCACCTTGTGGGTGCCGAACCACGCGCTGATGTCGCGCGCCTCGAGCGTCGACAGCGGCGCGTCGGCGACGCCGAACGGGCGCGGCGGCGCGTCGAGGTCCGCGGCGGATGTGGCACTCGGCAGGACGTACGTCATGTCGTCGGTCGCCGGCGCGGCGACCGCGGGCGCCGGCTCGTCGACGCGCGGGGCGGGCGGCGCGACGATCTCGGCCTCGGGCTCGAGAGCGGGCGCGGCCTCGGGCTCGAGAGCGGGTGCCGTGCTCGCCTCCGCGCGGCGGGCGCTGCGGGTGGCCGCGGGCAGGACCTCGGTGAGGTCGTCGGCCAGCGGGTCGTGTCGGGAGGTCATGGGTATCGGATGTCCTTCGGGTGGAGGGATCAGGTCAGGTTGGGGAGGGCGTTCATCACCTGGTCGGCGGTGGCGAGGCCCAGGAACACGAGCACCGGCACGCCGACCGCCCATGCGTGCCAGCGGCCCCACGTGGTCCACAGCCACCAGGTGCCGATGCCGGCGGCGACGAAGAAGACGAGGTAGAAGAACGCGATGAACCACGCGCCCTGGTCCTGCCCCATCTCGTGCTCCGCCGGCGGCAGCGCCTTGAACGCGAGCACGCGCGCCGGGGTCTCCTGTGTCTCGGTCACGAGCTCGGCGTCGACGTACAGCACGCCCGAGGGGAACAGCGGCAGGCCGTCGGCGGTCTGCAGCTCCAGCCGACCCTCGCCCGCGCGCAGGGGCGCGGGCAGTGGATCGCCGGCCCGGCGCAGGCCGAAGACGCGGTACGTGTGCGTGCCCTGACCGGTGGTGATGGTGATCTCGTCGCCCGGCTCGAGGCGGTGCAGCTGCGAGAACGGTCCGCCGTAGGTGGTCTGCCGGCCGAGGATCACCGACGTGCCCACCTGCCCCGGCATGACGCTGTCGCGCCGGTGGCCGATGCCGGCGCGCAGGCGCTGCGCGTCGGTGCCCTCGACGACGACCTCCGACAGCCCGATCGCCGGCGATTCCAGGTGCGCGACGGGGGTGCCGGGGACGACGAGATCCTCGTTCAGATCGAGCTGCCCTACCGGGGTCTCGGCCTTGGCGAGCGAATCGCGCAGCGCGTCGTAGGCGATCTCCTGCGAGCGATGGTGCTGGAACGCCGAGATGAGCGTCGCGTGCACGACGAACCCGAACAGCAGCGCGGCGATCACGAGCAGCGCGGCTCCCGACCACCACCGCGCATCGCGGGGTGCCGGCGGGCGCGCGGCGGGCTGGGGCAGCAGCGACCGGCCCTTCGGGGCGCGACGCCGCGGCGGCGCACCGGCCGCTCCTCCCGCCCGGCGCGGCGTGCGCCGGGCACGGCGCTTCGGGAGCACGGCGGTGACGGCGTCGGCGCCGGGCCACGCGCTCGTCTCGCCGGGCTGCGGGTCGTGCCGCGCGGGCGGTGCGTGCCGGGCGTCGGCTTCGGCCTGGTCGGCGCGGGGCCCGGTGGTGTCGACGGTCACGAGGCGACCGCCCCGAGGCCGGGCCCGCGCATCAGGCCGACGACGTACCAGCCGCCCCACAGCAGCCCGGCGGCGCCGATGCCGCCGCCGGCCCACCACGCCCACACGGGGATCGTGGGTGCGTCGTCCCCGGCGGATGCCTTGTCGGAGGCGATGATGACATCCGCCAGGGCCGTCCCCTCGCACCAGCCCGTGAACTGCAGGGTGTGCGCACCGGGAAGCGTCTTGTCGGAGACGGGGAACACCGCCCGCACCGTGCCGGTGTCATCCGCCGTGAACGAGCCGATCAGCACCGGCTCGCTGAAGATCACCAGCTGCACCTGCTCGCCGGCGCCGAAGCCCGCCGCGGTCGCGGTGACGTTCTCGCCGGCGTGGTACACGCCCTTGTCGACCGTCGCCTCCTCGCCGCTCGTGGCCGGCTTCGTGGGCACCTCGGGCTCGGCCGGCGTGCACGAGGCCGCCGGCTCGCCGTCGGCCTCGGGCGCCGGTGCGGCCGCGCCGCCGCCCGAACCGCCGCGCGCGCCTCCGCCCGCGGGTGCGCCGCCGCCCGCCGGTGTGCCGTTCGGGGCGTCACCCCCCGTCGGCGGCGGGGACGCCGGCGGGTTGCTCGGCGGCGGCGATGCGGGCGGGCTGCTGGGCGGCACGTCCGGCACCGACACGGTGAGGTCGCCGTCGCTCGTGTCCTCGACCTGGGCGTGCGCGGACGGCGGGCCGGCGAACCACGCCAGGCCGGCGAGCAGCATCGCCGCGAGGCCCAGCGTGCGGGTGCGGGCAGTGATGGTCTTCATGTCTCGGTCTGCTCTCCACGTGGGGGTCGTGCGCTGGTCGCTCATGCTCGTCCTGCCGTGTCGCTGCGGGGTACGAAGCCCGCGCCGGCGGGTTCGGGTTGCGGGGCCGCCTGCCCGGCGAGGAGCTGGTCGGTGTACTCGGCGAGCTCGGCCGCCAGCCGGGCGCGGATGCGACGCCGCCGCCAGATCGTCAGCGCCACGAGCGCGGCGACGACGAGGATCACGGCGAGCCCGGTCCATGGCACCGCCCACGCGGTCAGCGACGCGCTCACCGCGGCGGGCAGGGGATCGTCGGCCGCGCTGCCGCCGGCCGGCGCCGCCGTGAGCGTGAGCTCGGCGGTGAGCAGCAGCAGCGGCGGCACCCCGGGCAGCTCGGCGGTCACGTGCGTGGTGGCGCCGGGCACGAGGTTCTCGATCTCGTCGAGCACGACCGTGCCCAGGTCGATCCCGAACGGGCCGGTCAGCCGCGCCTCCGGGATCACGTCGACGCGGGTGTTCCCCACGTTCACGACGTCGAACCCCGCGTACGCGGTGCCGGGGGCGAACGGCACCCACGAGGCGTCGAAGCCACCGGTCGCGCCGGTGATGCCCATGCCCGGCGAGAGCGGGCCGTCCACGCGCAGGTAGATGCGCGCCCCCACGCGGTCCTCGCGCCGCACGGTCTGCCCCTCCCCCGCGCCCTCGGTCACGTAGCCGGCGACGATACCGGCGGCGTGGTCGCCCGGGGCCGCGTCGTGCGGCACGGTGATGGTGAAGGGCAGGTCGGCGCGCGTGCCCGGCTCGAGGGTGATCGAGGTGCCCACCGCGATGGCGCACGCGGCCTCCGCGGCGTCGTTCGTGTCGTCACACGCGGCGGGAGCGCCGTCGACCGACGTCCACGCGCCCAGGTCGGTGGAGGCGATGTCGGCGCCGACGAGCGTGAAGGCGCCCGAGGCGTAGTCGGCGGTCGCGTCGGCGCCGTAGACCCGCACGGTCACGGGGGCGCTGCCGCGGTTGGTGACGGCCACCCAGTCCTCGATCACGCTGCCGGGCGCGACCTCGTACTCGAAGGACGTGCGCCCGTCGGGGCCGTCGGGCGTCGAGGGCTGCACGCCCCACGCGAGTGCGCCGTCGGCCGCCGACGCGGGGCCGGTGGCGGGAACGGCGAGCAGCGCCGCCAGGAGCGCGGCGCCGAGGAGCCCGATCACGGGCGTTCGCTTCGTCATGTGCTGTGTTCTCGTGGGCCGGGCAGGGTCCCGGCGTGATGGGCGGG
>NZ_BAAGRQ010000026.1:0-12448 GCF_054782875.1 Microbacterium petrolearium | reverse complement strand
GGCGCGCGCCGAGCGGCTGCGCGAGCTCCCCGCCGTGCGGCGGGCCACGCGGCGCCGCGCCCTGGGCCTGGCCGCCATCGCGCTGCTCGCCGGCACGGCGGCGGTCGCCGGCGGCGTCGTCGTGGCGCGTCCCATGGCGGCGCAGACGATCGTGCCCGAGAACACGAGCCGCGACATCATGCTGTGCCTCGACGTCTCCGGATCGATGACGGAGGTCGACAAGGAGGTGCTCGACGTCTTCCTCGAGCTCGTCGACGGCTTCGAGGGCGAGCGCATCGGCCTGACGATCTTCAACGCCTCGCCCGTGCAGGTCTTCCCGCTCACCGACGACTACGCGTTCGTGCGCGAGCACCTCGAGTCGATGCGCGAGAGCTTCGAGTACGGCGACGTCACGCCCGAGCACTGGCTGGGCACGCTCGACGGCCCGGGCGCCTCGCTCATCGGCGACGGCCTGGCCGCGTGCGCGATGCGGTTCGACCACTCCGACGAGGACCGCTCGCGCTCCATCATCCTCGCCACCGACAACGAGGTCGCCGGCGCGAGCGTGCTGACCCTCGAGGAGGCGGCGGCCTACTCCGCCTCGGTGGGCGTGCGGGTGTTCTCGCTCAACCCCATCCAGGACGAGGACGAGGTCTCGCAGCAGCTCATCTCGGCGGCGCGGTCGACGGGCGGCGAGGCGTACGGCCTGCGCGGCACGACGACCGTCGCCGAGATCGTCGACCAGGTGCAGCAGGAGGAGGCCACGGCGCTGCGGGGCGAGATCGAGGTGGTGTGGACCGATGAGCCCACGCTCTGGATCGTCGTGACGCTCATGCTCGTCCTCGTGCTGATCCTCGTCGCATGGAGGGTGAGACTGTGACCTTCCTGCCCGTCCTGCATCCGCTGCTGCTGCTGGCGCTGTGCCTTCCCGTGCTCGCTGTGGCCGTGTGGGCGCTCGCGAGGGCGCGCACCGGCGCCGACCGTGCGACGTGGATCCTGCGCGTCCTGCTCGTGCTCGCGTGCACGGCGCTCGCGTTCCGCCCCGGCATCCCGGACGGCGCGGCGCGCTCGGTCGCCACCGACGTCGACATCGTCATCGCGCTCGACAACACCGCGAGCATGCTCGCGGAGGACTGGGGCGGCGAGAGCGGCGAGCGGCGGATGGACGGCGTCACCGAGGACGTGCGCGCGATCGTCGAGGAGTACCCGGGCGCGCGGTTCGCCCTCATCGCCTTCGACGACAGCGCGCAGCTGCGGCTGCCGCTCACGACCGACACGAGCGCGCTCATGGCCTCCCTCGAGGTGATGGCGCCGCCGCCGGCCGACCGGGCCTCCGGCAGCTCGATCGGCATCGCCGCCGACGTGCTCGAGCAGACCCTGCACAACGCGCAGGAGTCACAGGCCGAGCGCGCCCGCATGGTGTTCTACCTGGGCGACGGGGAGCAGACGGCGACCGGCGAGCCGGAGTCGTTCGCGGCGAGCGCCGAGCTCGTCGACGGCGGGGCCGTGCTCGGCTACGGCACCGAGGAGGGCGGGCGGATCCCGCGCGTCGAGCCGGGCGTCGAGGGGCCGACGGGCGAGTACCTCGAGGACCCCGCCACCGGCGAGCCGGCGCTCTCGCGCATCGACGAGGCCGCGCTCGGCACGATCGCCGAGCAGCTGGGCGTGCCGTATCAGCACCGGCTGCCGGGTGAGGAGCCGCAGCTGCCCGAGGCGCCCGCCGAGACGACGACGGTGGCGGATCAGGAGACCCCCGGCGCGCGCACCGAGCTGTCGTGGATCCTGGGTCTCGTGGTCGCGGGGCTCCTCCTCACCGAGGTGCTCATCGCGTCCGCCCGGGTCGGCCGCACGCTGCGGCTGGCCGCCCCCGCGAAGGGAGGAACCCGATGACGCGCTCGCGCCTGCGCCTCTGGCTGCTGCTCGGCGTCGCGCCGTTCGCCCTCGTCGGCCTCGTCGTGGTGGTGAAGATCCTCAGCATGTACGCCTTCGCGCACCAGTCCGTCACCGCCCACGTGCAGGGCGACCCGGCACGCACCGTCGCGGCCGCCCAGGGCCAGGAGCCGCTCAACTGGTTCGAGCCGTACAAAGCGCCGTACAACCAGGGCGTCGGGCTCGCCGGCATGGAGCGGCTGCCCGAGGCGCGGGCGCAGTTCGAGCGGGCGCTGCCGCTCGCGCACGGCCTGGAGGTGTGCGCGGTGCAGCTCAACCTGGCGCTCGTGATCGAGCGCCAGGGCGACGCGGCCGACCCGGCCGAGGCACAGGAGTTCTACGCCGAGGCCCTCGCGCTCAACGCGTCGCTGCCCGAGGAGTGCCGCACCCCCGAGGCGAACGAGCAGTCGCCCGATCCGGAGCGCGACAACTCCCAGACGCAGGACGACCAGCAGGATCGTCTGCAGCGGAAGCAGCAGGAGCAGCCGCCGCCGGACGACGGATCCGAGGGCGACGAGCAGGAGCAGCCGGGCGAGCAGGAGCAGCAGGAGCAGCAGGACAAGCTCGACGAGATCGAGCAGAAGCTCGAGGACGGCGCCGAGGAGCGCGAGCAGGGCGGCGACGACGGCGAGGGGTCGGGCGGCGGAACGGACAAGCCATGGTGAACCGCGCGCGCTTCGTCTCGAACCACGACGGCGCTCCGCCCACGCCGCCGCCGGGCGGCTACGAGCGCCCGCGCCGGTTCCCCTCCTCGCCGTTCGCGCCCGAGCTGGCGCCGCTCGGCGCGCCGCTGCCGCCACAGGCGACGCGCGAGCGCGTGCGGCGGCACTGGATGGGCTGGGCGGCGCTCGGGGCGGCCGCGCTCTTCGCGCTCGCGCTGCTCGTGATGCTCGCGCAAGGCGCGACCGACGCGATCTACGGCACGACCATGCTCGCCCTCCAGCTGGTCGTCGTCGCCGTGGTGGGGGCGGCGCTCTTCGTTCCGAGCGCCCGCACGATCGCCGCGATCGCCCTCGCGACGACCGTCGTCCTGAACGTCGGCACGATCGGCGCGGCCAGCGCGCTGCGCTCGTCGGCGGCCGGCGCCTACGACGGCACCACGGTCGAGGAGCAGGGCGAGCGCGCGTACCCCGGCATCCGCGACGTCGATCCGGATCTCGTGCTGGAGGCCGACTCGCTCGAGCAGGTGAGCGCGCGCTTCGAGGAGCTGTCGCGGCTCGTGCGCGAGGAGCTGTCGGCGCAGTTCGGGTTCACGTGGGTGCGCATCTCGGACGAGAGCACCCGCCCCGAGCGCAACGGCTACGGCGGCGAGTCGATGCTCGTGGAGTACAGCGCGCCCGTCTGGGCCACCGAGCAGCCGATCCGCTCGCTGTCGCAGAAGCGCGCCGTCATGGCCGCCATCGACGAGGTGCTGCTCGACGCGGGCAACTACTGGACGCTGTATCCGCTGAACGAGTCGCAGGGGATCAGCGAGGAGACCCTCGAGAAGCTGTACGGATCCGCCGATCCGGAGACGCAGACCGTGTGGGAGTACTACACGGAGATCTCGGACGACGATCCGTACGGATCGGGCGGCGCCCCCGATCCGAACCTCATGTACGCCACACTCACCGACCTCACGCACGATGACACCGGCGTGTTCCGCCAGCGCGCCGAGGCCGACCAGGCCCGCAGCGGCGCGCCGCTGGAGGGGCTGCAGCTGTACTTCCTCGGCCGCCAGCTGCTCAGCGAGGGCGACGTGGAGGAGTTCGAGCAGCGCCTCGAGGAGAGCCCCGTGCCGTGACCGCGGTCGGCCGCGACCGCCCCGCGGCGGGGCCGGCCTGCGGCGGCGCCTCCCGAGACGGGGCGCACCGTCGCGCGCCGCCTAGGATTGAGGCCATGTCGAACGTCCTTCAGTCCCTGCCCGTCGGCGAGCGCGTCGGCATCGCCTTCTCGGGAGGTCTCGACACCTCCTGCGCCGTCGCCTGGATGAAGGACGCCGGCGCGGTCCCCTACACGTACACGGGCGACCTCGGCCAGTACGACGAGGACGACATCGCGTCGATCCCGGAGCGCGCGCTGCAGTACGGCGCGGAGAGGTCGCGGCTCATCGACTGCAAGCCGCTGCTCGTCGAGGAAGGCCTGTCGGCGCTCGCGTGCGGCGCGTTCCACATCCGCTCCGCCGGGCGCACGTACTTCAACACCACCCCGATCGGCCGGGCCGTGACCGGCACGCTCCTCGTGCGCGCCATGAAGGAGGACGGCGTCGACATCTGGGGCGACGGCTCCACCTACAAGGGCAACGACATCGAGCGGTTCTACCGCTACGGCCTGCTGGCCAACCCCCGCCTGCGCATCTACAAGCCGTGGCTCGACGCCGACTTCGTGACGCAGCTCGGCGGCCGCACCGAGATGAGCGAGTGGCTCGTCGCGCACGGCTACCCGTACCGCGACTCGGCGGAGAAGGCGTACTCGACCGACGCGAACATCTGGGGCGCCACGCACGAGGCCAAGACCCTCGAGGACCTCGACGTCTCGCTCGAGACCGTCGAGCCCATCATGGGCGTGCGGTTCTGGGACCCGGAGGTGCAGATCGCGACCGAGGACGTCACCGTGACCTTCGAGGCCGGCCGCCCCGTCGCCATCAACGGCCGCGAGTTCCCCGACGCCGTCGCGCTCGTGCAGGAGGCCAACGCGATCGGCGGCCGCCACGGCCTGGGCATGAGCGACCAGATCGAGAACCGGATCATCGAGGCCAAGTCGCGCGGCATCTACGAGGCGCCCGGCATGGCGCTGCTGTTCATCGCGTACGAGCGCCTCGTGAACGCGATCGTGAACGAGGACACCCTCGCCACCTACCACGAGCAGGGCCGCCGCCTCGGCCGGCTCATGTACGAGGGCCGCTGGCTCGAGCCGCAGTCGCTCATGCTGCGCGAGTCGATCCAGAAGTGGGTCGGATCCACCATCTCGGGCAGCGTGACGATCCGCCTGCGCCGCGGCGAGGACTACACGATCCTCGACACGAGCGGCCCGGCCCTGTCGTACGCGGGCGAGAAGCTGTCGATGGAGCGCGTGGGCGACGCCGCCTTCGGGCCGACCGACCGCATCGGCCAGCTCACCATGCGCAACCTCGACATCGCCGACTCGCGCGCGCGGCTGGAGGGCTACGTGGCCCGCGGCATCATCGGCGGCGCCACGGGCGAGCTGATCGGCGCGCTCGAGCGCGGCGAGGCCGGCGCGATCGTGGAGTCGGCCGTGCCTCTCAGCCCGGCGGGCGAGCAGGCCGCCTCGGCGATGGACGAGGTCGGCGAGGCCGCGGCCTTCGACTCCGGCACCGACTGAGCTCGCGAACAAACTCAGCCCGTGGCGACGTCGAGGGTGGCACGGGCGCGGGGGCGGTCAGGAACGAATGGCCGCCGCGCGGAGCGCGTCGAGCGCGGCCGGCCATGGAATGCGCTCCTGTTCCAGGCGCACACCGCCTTCGTCCGCGATCCGATCGAGGGTTCGCTGCTCTGCCGGGGTCAGGGTCGGCAGCGCACGACGGGCGACACCCCCGGGGTCCGGCACCCACAGGTCGCGGTAGGCGAGCAGAGTCTCCTCATCCATCAGGACGCTGCGGGCCTCGACTCCGTGGGCGCGCAGGCGGTGCAGGATCGCGAAGCCGTCGGCATCGAGGTCTCCCCAGTACACGACTCGCCCGCGCCGCGCCCACGGGATCGCATGGACCGGGACGGCGTAGCCTGCCCCATGGATCGCGACCGCTCCGGGCCAGTCCGGCAGGGCGAGCACCGACTCGAGGTTCTCGAAGACGAGCACCGTGTCCGGCGCGATCGTCATGGCCGCGAGTTCCTGGATCGGCGCGGTCACATCCGTCAGCCCGCCCGGGCGCGATGACGGGTCGAGGAAGCGCACACGAACCGTCTCGGGGGCGCCCACGAGCCCAAGGGAAACGCTGCCCGTGACCGCCGCATGAAGCCCCTCGACGAGAGCCCGCCGGGCCCCGAGCCACTTGGTGTGCATACCCGGGATCGGCACCTGTCGCAGCCGGTATCCCGAGGACGGGTTCTCACGCAACCAGCAGAGCACGTGCAGCAGGAGGGCGAAGTCGGGATCATCGAGGCGATCGATGGCGGTGCCGTGGCGTCGGATCGCATCGACCAACGCGGACTCGGGTTCCGCGCCGTCCCGCGCGCGGCCGAGCTCGCCGCCGCGCCCGCCAGGGGTTCCGAGACGCTCCCGAAGCGCCTGCGCGCGGTCCCGCAGCCGCGCCCAGTCGCCTGCCACATCGCGGCCAGCGAAGCGCGCGATCGCGTCAGCGCCGGTCAGGATCACCCTCTCCGGGATCTCCTGCCGCCCCATGCTCGGCCAGCTCCGCGAGCTCCATCGCACGACGACCCCGTCGCCGCCCACGGCACGCCAGGCTGCCGCCCACTCTGCCGCGGCACGGGGGTCGGCCAACGCGGCCCGCTCATTCGGCGGACGCAGCGGGATCTCGCAGGCAGCGCCGGCGCCATCGCCTGCGGCCGCCCAGCCCCGCCGATCCCGTTCGACGAGCTTGGCCGCCCGGGCGCGCGCCTCGTCGACGGTGACGGGCGCCGGCATCAGTCCGCTCCTCCGATCACGCCGGTGGCCGCCTCCTCGAAGGGGACGTTCGCCAGAAGCGACTGCCGGCGCGTGGGATTCGAGACGCTGGTGACGGCGCCGATGTACCGCTCGATCGTCTGCAGCAGCTTCTGCGGCGTGGCGAGGATCATGTGGAACCCGAACTCGCGGAAGACATCCATAGCCATGCGCGTGTACTGGCTGTCCGCCTTGTCGAACGCCTCATCGAGCACGATCGTGCCGTAGGTGGGCACGTCCTGGTCGTCGTCCGTGAGCTGGTACCGCAAGGCGGCCGCGAGGCAGAAGATCACGAGCTTTTGCCTCTGCCCGCCGGACAGCCCGGCACTCGAGTCGTGGACGTTCAGCACACGCCCCGCCCGGTCGACCTCCTGAGCCTGAAAGGTCACGTGCTCGCGGGTGTCGAGGCAGCGCTGCCGCCACAGGGCATCGATACGGTCACCGTTGTCGGCTGATTCGAGTCGGTCCATCACGCTCTTCAGCACGGTGAACCGCTCCTCGGCCCTGGCGTCGTCCTGGTCGAAGGAGCCGTCGACGATGCTCTTGAGCTGCCCGATGAACTCGATCGCCTCCGGGGGCCTCTTCACCTTCACCCGGATCCTCAAGAACCGGTCGACATCGAACAGGGAGCGGCCGAGCGAGGCGTTGACCGGATCGATCCGCTCCTCGATCTCCTTCGGTGCATCGCGGATCTCCTTGAGCAGATGACCGATGAGGTCGCGTGACTTCTCGCGGAGCAGCCGCCGGAAGTTCTCTTCGTGATCGGGCAGGCCGCGAGAGCGGATCGCCTCCCGCAACGCCAGGAAGCCCCCGCGGTCGTCGATATGGGGCGCGAGGTCGGCCGCGGCAGCCTCCCACCTCGTGCGGAACTCCGCGGCGAGGCGGACGAACTCCGCCTCCGCGCGGGACCGGCTCCTCGCGCTCTCGTCAACGACCGCGTGGAGGTGCTTGACAACCGCCGCCCCGACCTGCGCGATGTTCGTGCCGTCGATGCGGCGCTGGACGGCGCGATAGCGCGCCTCGAGGTCGGTCGCGTCCGTGTCGTCGAGGGTGCGCCCGGCGAGCCGATCGGTCAGGCGCTCGATGAGCTCGTCTGTCTGCTGCAGCGCATTCTCGGCGATCGCCGCCGCTCTGCTCGCGGTCTCCGCCTCGTCGTCGCGCTCCTTCTTGAGAGCCTCGGCGGACGCGACCTCCCGCGAGGCCTCCTCCAGTTCTCTGCTGCGCTCCGTCAGAAGGGTGAGCTCGCCTTCGCGGGCCTCGAGCGCCGCGTGGGCCGCGGCGACGTCGAACTCGGACCAGTCCTGGGTCAGGAGGCGACGCAGCACCCCGCGCCGAGCGGCATCGGCCTCGGCGGCCGCGCGTCTCTCCTCAAGCACAGCGAGCGCGAGGCCCTCCTCACGCTCCATCTCGCGGCGGCGCTCCAAGAGATGGTCGATCTTCGCCTGGTTGTCGGATCCGAGGATCCAGTGCCGACGATCCCCGATTTCATGCCGGTCGTTCTTCTCGTAGCGCCGGGCAGCGAGCTTGACCTGCCCGGCGATCGTGACGCCGCGCTCGACTGCATCGAGGTCGTCGGGACTGTCGACGCACGAGATGTCGTAGGCATCCGAGAGTCGGCGCTGCAGCCAGGACGCGAAGGGGCCGTCGGTGACGCGGATGCGGTACAGCAGCGATTGCGGCGCGGCCGCCGGGCGGGGCGCCTCCGCCTCGGCCGGGACGGCTTCGATGACGAGCCGCGTGCCGAGGTGCCAACCGTCGATGTACCGGCGCACGCGCGGCAGATCGACGTCGCGCACGAGAAGCGCGGATGCGATCGGACGCAGCACGCGCTCGAGAGCACCCGTCCACTCCGCATACTCGGGCAGGACGTCGATGAGCTCCCCGCCGAACGGCAGCGCCTTCTCGCTCACGCCCAGTTCGGCGCACAGCCGCTCCCGTACGCCGAGCAGGCGCGGTTCGATGTTGCTTCGGCGGTTCTTCAGCGCCGTCAGCTCCTCGTCGATTCGCGTCATCTCGCGCTTGGCCGCGGCGTGACGTGCGTACGCTGCGTGGTCGTCGCCGCCCTCTCGCCTCTGGCCGAGCGCCTCACGCGCCGACTCCTGCAGCTCGGCGAAATCGGCGGCGCTGCCGGGAACGCTCTCGATCCCGGCGCCCGACAGCTCGGCGGCGAAGTTCTCGACGTTCTTCCGGATGCGGTCCGCCCAGCGCCGGGCGTCCTCGATCCGGCTCCGCAGCAACGCGGCGTCCGCCCCGCCCAGGTTCGCCTCGCGCAAGCGTGCGGCCTGCAGCGCGTCCTCCGCCTCCCGCTGGGCGGCACGCGCTCGGTCCCTCGCCTCGGTTTCGCGGGCGAGCGTCACGATCTGATCGGCCCGATCCCCCTCGGAAATCTGCAGGTGGAACCGATCCTGGAAAACCTCCTGCGCGGCGAGCAGTCGCTGGGCCTCGCCGACCTCGCGTGCCGCGCGGTCATAGTCCGCGACGACCTCGGCGAGGTGATCGAGATGCTCGACCTGCCGGCGCAGCTCAACGACGTGCTCGTGCGCAGTGTTCAGCTCCCGGAACTGCTCGGTCGCGTTGCGCGCCTGGTCGAACGTCTCAGGGCGATCGAGCATGAATGTGCGGAACAGGTGGTCGAGATCGCCCAGGTTCTTCGCGGACTGCGTCTTGTGCAGCAGATGCAGGGCGTTGTCCCCGCCGATCCCGAAAACGCGTCGCACGCGCGCGTAGAAGCCTCCGTGGCTGCTCGTCGAGACGAGACCCTCCGGGAATGCTGCCTTGAGCCGCCTCGCCTCGATGCCCTTCGCCACGAACCCCGCGAGGTCCGTGAGCGAGATCTCCGTGCGCAGCATCACGAGCGCGTCCTTGAGATCGGCGCGGCTCGTGCTCGTGCCGGGCAGGTGGAACAGCCGCACCAGCGTCACCGGCGCGTCACGCAGGTTCTCGTAGTGCAGAAGCACGCCGCTCCACGTGGCCCGCGAGCGGAGGTAGCTGGCGACCGCGCGATCCTCATGCTCGTCCGCCTCTTTGCTCCACGCACCGCGCACGTAGCTGACGAGCCCACGATCGTTGCCCCGAGAGGAGGCGTCCTGCGCGGCGGCGTTGAATCGGAGCCATTTCTCGGGCGTGAGCACCGCGGCGATCGCATCGAGAAGCGACGACTTGCCGGATCCGGAGGCTCCCGTGATCAGGTGGCCCTTTCGGGAGACCTCGATCCGGTGCGCACCGTCGAACGTGCCCCAGTTCACGACCTCGATGCGGGCGAGTCGCCACTGCCCGATCCGAAGCTCGTCCGACGCCTGGGCGGCGGGAAAATCAAGCAGCATCGTCATCCTCCGCCCCGGTGTCGATCCCCGACGTCACCGGGGCGGACTCCCCTCGCGCGACCCGCTCGTACTCGGCGCGGATCGCCGCAACCTGCTCGGCATCGACGAGCATGCGCAGCACTGGCGAGATCTCCACGCGGTCCTCCGAGACCGTGTGCACGACGCGCAACCGGTTCTTCATCTTTCCCCATGAGGAGTTCAGCCTCTTGCCGAAGTCGGTCTCGTCGCGATCGACCGTGCGCAGAGGCCCAAGCTGCTCGAAGACCTCCTCCCGCCCGACGATCACGCGGGATTCTCCCTCACCCGAGAGCAGCATCTGCCGGAGGACGAGCAGCATCGCCGTGTCGAGGAATGTCAGCTGCTCACTGCGCACGGCGACGGGTGCCTCGACCTCGCCGGTCTGCGCGTTGCGGACGAAGGCGAAGCCGGCATCGCGGTCGATCACGAGATCGAGGAAGAGATCGTGCAGCCGCGAGCGGACGGTCCTCTCGTCTGCGAGTAGCGCCGCCCATGGACCGGGCTCGCGCGCGGCCGAAAGGTACGGACCCTTCACCAGCCTGAGGAACGCCCGCCGCGCATCGAGCGCGAGCGTGCCGGTGTCCCCCGGCCAGCGCCCTTCGTCGGCCGCGGTCTCGATCTCCTCGGTCGTCTGCATGCTCACAGCACCCTCCCGGTGAAACGGTAACGAGGAATCCGCGCAGCCCGGGGCACGCCGTCGGCGCCCTCCCACTGCACGTGCTCCGTGTCGCCCGTCGATGCGCCCTGCGCAGCTGCGAGCGAGAGAAGGCCGACGACGCTCGCGACGCCCTGGGTCGCCGGAAAGCTCTCCAGCACCTCACCGATCGACGCGTCGCCACGCTCGTCGAGCAGCGCATTGACGTTGCGTGTCAGCTCCTCGAAATCGATCTCGGTCTCGCGCGCGAGGGCCCGCAGGTCCTCGATGCTCACAGGGTCCGTCGCATGCAGAACGACATCCTCCGGTGCGTCGTACGCGGCCGGATCGAGAAGACGGAGCGCTCCGGCGCTACGCACCGGTACCGCCGACAGCTCGAGGCGCCGCGAGGTCGCAGCGTAGGGCTTGGTGCGCGCACTCGCCCGCTGGGCGGCGGCCAGAGCGTCACGCAGCTCGCGCCGGAGCACACGGTCACGCTGATACTCGTGGGATTGCACGTACCGACGCAGGCCCCGCGCGAAGGAGGTCACGACGTCGTGAATCTCCGCGCTGCGCTCCTTGAGCGTGCGGAGCAGTCTGCGCAGGAATCGCCGCTCGGCGAGCGTCAGGGCGCCCGCGAACTCGCGCTCCAGAACGCTCCGGATGTCGTCCTCCAATGCCTGCCCTCGTTCGGGGTCGAGGACGAGCGCGGAGAAGCCCGAGAAGCTTCGCCCGGCGTCCGACTGGTCGATCAGGTCGACACCGCGGAAGATCTCGTCCAGCACCGCCTTCTGTGCCTCATCCGACTCGAGCACACGCGTACGCAGGTCCCCCCTCCAATACCGGCATGTCCTCGGCCCTACACGCTTCGTGAGGTAGTAGGTAACGGCGCTCCCGTTGTCGCCACCTCAGAAGACCAGGACGAGCCGCCCGCGCACCCCTCCTGCTTCCAGGCGCCGGTGAGCCTGGGGAGCCTGGTCCATCGGGAGCTCCTGGGCTACGCGCAGGCTCAGCAGGCCTTCTTCGGCCTGGCGGCCAAGGGTGTGTAACTTCTCCGAGGCACGGGCGTAGTCGACCACCACGATCGGCTGGAACACGATGCCCCGCTCGCCTGGTTGGTCGTATCCGCGCAGGGTGATCACCGTTCCACGGTCCTTGATCGCGGCCGCGATCTCGTTCCCCTGTACGGCACCGTCGATCAGCGCATCCACCCCGGCGGGGTAGTGCTCGCGCACCGCTTGTGCGAAGCCCTCGCCGCGGGGCAGCACCAGGTCCGCTCCCAGGCTCTTGACGAGTTCCTCGTCCTGCGGTGCGGCGTCGGCCACGACCCTCAGCCCGTCGGCCTTAGCCAGCTGCACCGCGTACCCGCCCATGGCCCCGGCTGCACCGGTCACCGCCACCACATCACCGGCGTCCAGGCCCAGCCTGTCCAGGGCCAGTCGCGCGGTCAGCCCGTTCATCGGCAAGGTGGCGGCCTCGGCGAAGCCGGTGTTCGACGGCATGGGCGCCACGGACTCGGCCGGAACCGCCACGCGTTCGGCATAAGCCCCGTGTGAGCCGCGCGGGACGATGATGGCCATGACGCGATCACCGACCCTCAGATCGGTCTGGGTCTCGGGGCCGATCTGTTCGATGACCCCGGCCGCATCCATGCCCAGCACATACGGTCCCCCGGCTGTCCCCGCCCGCCGCTGCCGGGTGCGCCCGGTGAGGTCGGTAGGGTTCACCGCAGCCGCGTGAACACGAATCAAGACCTCGCCCTCGCCGGGAACGGGATCGGGAAGCTCGATCACGTCGAGGACGTCCGGGTCACCGGGGGTATGGAATCCAATTGCCTTCATACCCTGGGCTGTGTCAAGCTTCGTAGACGATCTCTTTGTGGATTTCAGGCCGCGGTTGCGGTCTGGGCGTAGTAGGCGGCCCGGGTCTCGGCGGGGGTGCGGTAGCCGAGGGTGGAGTGCAGCCG
>NZ_BAAGRQ010000025.1:0-12906 GCF_054782875.1 Microbacterium petrolearium | reverse complement strand
TCGTACAAGTCCACCGCTCGGCGACGGAACTCGTCCGTGTAGTTCTTCCTGGCCATCCTTGGATTCTCGCTCCCCCCAGCATCGTGCTGGAATCAGCGTGTCCAAGATCAAGGGTCAAGCCCCGTGGTGCTCGCGTTGCGCCCACGTCCAATTGATGCTGCGGTTACCGACCGCCGCGGCTTCATCGCGGCGATGAAGCGCGAGCTTGGCCCAGCCTTGAGGGAGTTGCAGCAGGGCGGGATCGCGCCGGTGGACCTCCCGCAGTCGGCCATCGGCCCCGGAATGGCGGTGTTCTCCCGATACGCGAAGGTCATCGAGTCGGACGGTTCGGAAATGTCGGTGCGTTCGGCGCTCGCGCGCATCAATGAGGTGCTGGACGAGCTGCTGACCGAGCAGGAGGGCGACTTCGACCCGACCACACGTTTCGCGATTGCCTGGTACCGCAGCAACGGCTACGAGGCTGGGGCGTTCGGCGACGCCGAGAACCTGGCACGAGCGCGCGCAACGGCGGTCTCGGCGATGGAGCGGGGCGGCATCCTGAGCGCCCGCGCAGGCAAGGTGCAGCTCTACCGTCCAACTGATCTGCCGGCCGACTACGACGTGACCTCCGACCAGCACACGTCGGCGTGGGAGGCGCTTCAGCACACGATCCGCATCCAGGAGACGAAGGGCATCCCGGCAGCGGGAGCGTTCCTGCACGACGCGAGCCGCCGATCCGACGGCGCGGTCGACCTCGACCTCGTGAAGGAGTTGGCGTACCTGCTGTTCCAGGTGGCGGAGAAGAACGGGTGGACGAAGGACGCGATCTCGTTCAACGGCATCGCCACGTCGTGGTCGGAGCTGCTCGACTCCGGGCGGACGGCTGCGCCCGTCAGCACGGTCGCGACGCTCGACTTCGACGCGCTCGACGAGTAACGCTCGCGCGATGCCCGGACGCAGCGACGAGTCGACCCCTGTGACCTATCAGGAGTTCGTTTCGCTGTGCCGTCGATACGACCGAGACCAGCTTCTTTGGCTCCTCTACCAGGCGTCACGGACTTGGAATGGCGAAACGCTTCTGCCGAGCGGTCAAGTGAAGAACGTGCTGCCATGGACCGTCGCGGGAGTCGCCGCAGTGCTCATCTGCCGAGGCACGAGCGGTGGCAGGAGACCTACCTACGCCGACGTCGAGCTGATCTGCAACCGCTTCATGCACCTCGTGCAGCCGGGGCCTCTGAACGGCATCGACGACCTCGTTCGTGGGTTGTCGCGCTACGTCTCGCAGCAGGCACCGCATCAGCGGGCTGGGCTCGCTGAGCTGTCGCGGCCGGTGGCGTTGTACGCCGAGACAGCCTTCCCCGACGGCTACACGCCGCGTGTCATGGCCGCTGGGTGGGAGGAGGATCTGCTGGGAGCATCGGTTGCCCGTTTCGTTTCCATCGGGTTCTGTCTCTGGGCGGCGGCGCTGAGCGGAAGCCGGTACCCGTTCCCGTGGGATGAGCGAATGCTCTCCGTTGTCGATGACATGGGCGGGATCGAGGTATTCAGCGCGGTGACCGAGGCGCAGTTCCTCACGGACATCGATGCCTTCAAGATCGCTCGGCGGGCCGCGGTCGATGCGCCAGGCGGGACCCCGAACGAGCGGTTCGTCCGCGAGCCGTTCGCCTATAACCCGCTCGTGGCGCGGCCGCTGGTCGGCGGAATCGTGCCAGGCGAGTGGATTGCCCCGTGCGTGCAGATGATTGAGCTGCGAACCTCCGTGCAGGGAGTCCTGTACTCGGGTCTCGAACGCTGGGAGCAGCGGTTCACCGACGACGCTGGGCAGCTCTTTGAGCAGTACGTCGGACGCCAGCTACGCCTCATCGAGCACGCTGAGGTGATCCCTGAGATCGTCTATCAGGACGGTCGCAACGCGAAGAAGACCATCGACTGGTTTGTGGTGCTCCCTGAGGCAGTGCTCCTGATCGAGTGCAAGAACTCCGTCCCGACTGCGGCGGTACGCGAAGGGCTCGACGGATTCGGCGACGCGCATCAGCGGCTCAACAAGGGTATCGAGCAGATCAACAAGACCGCCCAGCTCATCGACGATGGGCAGCCGGAGCTGTCATCCATCCCTGCGGATCGTCCGCTGATCGGGCTCGTGGTGACGCTCGGCAACTTTGATTTTGCCAACGAGGTCTACATCCGTGCTCAGATGACGCAAGCCAACGTCCCGGTCAGCATCGTCGGGATCGACTTCATCGAGCAGCTCGTGACGCTGGCGGGAACGGACTGGCTCGGGTTCATCAGCAAGACAGCGACTCTCGTCCAGCCGAGGAACGTCATCGAGGCACGGAGCTGGATCGACGGCTTCACGCTGGGCGAGAACCCCATCCTCAAGTCGGCGTTCGAATCGCTTCCCGTCATCGCCGCGTTGGGTCACTCGCTCCCCGATGCGTCAGCTGACGTGCCCTCGAACTCGCCCGAAGGGTGATCGACCACGCCTCTGTCGCAGGCCCCCGGTAGCCTGGGAGGTCAGGAGGCTTTCTAGTGGCGACATCAAATCGTGACCGTATTGGGCGGATGTTCGAGATCCTTGCGGAGGCGCTCGACCCGTTCATCGCGGAGGTGCTGGAGCCGCAGATCGGTGATTCCGATTGGGCGCTGGTGGTCAAGCTCGCCGACGAGGAGAAGGGCATTACCGGCAAGGCATACAGCCGGGAAGACCCTGCCGTGCAGCTTCGGATGCTGACCGAGGGCCTCACGGGTCGCGTGAAGAAGGGCTGGTACCCGTTCAAGGGCACGGTCACGCGCGAGCACGAGGCGTATGCGAGCCTGCTGCGCGAGACACGCAACCAGTGGGCGCATAACGCCTCCTTCGATGACGACGCGGCGCTGCGGGCGCTCGACTACGCGCGGCTGTTGCTGGCCGCGGTGGGGCAGGCGTATGCGGCCGACAAGGTGGACGCGATCCGGCTCGACCTGCGGCGGATCGCTACGGGCAAGCAGGACTCGCGCGCGCTGAAGTCCTCGACCGTAGTGCCCGGTGCGTCAGGGTTGGCCCCGTGGCGGCAGGTACTGAAGCCGCGCGACGAGGTGGCGACGGGCAACTTCCAGTCGAGCGAGTTCGCTGCCGACCTCTACAAGGTCGCCCGCGACCCGGCGGCGACGAGCGGGGAGTATTCCGACCCGGCGCAGTTCTTCGCCCGCACCTATCTCACGGAGGGTCTGCGCGACCTGATCGGTCGTGCGGTCAAGCGCCTGGCCGGGGACACGAACGCTTCGCCCGTGGTGAACCTCCAGACGAACTTCGGTGGCGGCAAGTCGCACTCGATGCTCGCGCTGTGGCACCTGGCTGGCGGTCTGCCGATCGCCAAGTTCCCGCAGGAGGCGCAGGAGCTGCTGACGGCCAACGGCTACCCGGCGGAGGGCATCACCGCGAGCCGGGTCGCGCTCGTCGGCAACCACTTCGCACCGCAGGGCGAGACGAAGGATGACGGCACCCGCGTGAACACGCTCTGGGGCGAGCTGGCCTGGCAGCTCGGCGGGCGCGAGGCGTATGAGATCGTGCGCGAGCACGACGAGAAGCGCACCAACCCCGGCGGCGACCTGCACGTCCTGCTGGCGAAGTACGCGCCCGCAGTGATCCTGATCGACGAGTGGGTCGCCTACGCCCGGCAGCTCTACGGCCGCGAGGACCTCGCGGGCGGCACCTTCGACACGCAGTTCACTTTCGCGCAGTCGCTGACCGAGGCGGCGAAGTCGATCCCCGGCGTGCTGCTCGCCATCTCGATTCCCGCCTCGCACGATGGCGACGACCGCGGCGAGGTCGCGGGCGCGGCCGAGGAGGTCGGCGGATCGAACGGTATGGAGGCGCTCAAGCGACTCCAGAACGTCGTGCGCCGGGTGGCCGACCAGTGGCGTCCGGCCTCCAGCGACGAGGCGTACCGGATCGTGAAGCAGCGCCTGTTCGAGTCGGAGGACGCCGCCGCGCTCGCGCAGATCGCGGCGACCGCGAAGGCGTTCAGCGACTTCTACCAGGCCAATGCGGGGGAATTCCCGAAGGAGGCGCGCGACCCGCAGTACGGGCGGCGCATCCAGCAGACCTACCCGCTGCATCCTGAGCTGTTCGACCGGCTCTACGAGGACTGGTCCTCGCTGGAGCGGTTCCAGCGCACCCGCGGCGTACTGCGGCTGATGAACGCCGTCATCCACGCGCTGTGGGTCGGCGAAGACCAGGGACCGCTCATCCTGCCCGGCTCGATCCCACTGTCGGTCGCCTCCGTGAACGCGGAGCTGACGCAGTACCTTCAGGACTCGTGGAAGGCCGTCATCGACGCCGACGTGGACGGGACGAACTCCGAGCCCGCCCGCATCGACAGCGACAAGCCTGTGCTCGGGCAGCGGTCGGTGACCAAGCGGCTGGCCCGCACCGTGTTCTTCGGCGCGGCACCGACTATCGGCACCGCGCACAAGGGCATCGACACGCAGCGGGTGTTCATCGGCACTGCGGTGCCCGGCGATGTCGTCGGCAACTTCCACTCCGCGCTCACCCAGCTCGGCGACCGCACGACGTACTACTACTCGTCGGCGGGCAAGCACTGGTACGACACCCAGGCCAACATCACGCGTCGTGCGAAGGACGCGGCCGATGCGCTGCACCCCGAGGACGTGTGGGCCGAGATGGTGAAGCGGCTACGCGGCGAAGAGCGCGCTCGGTCTGACTTCGCGGGCGTTCACATTGGCCCGACCGACTCGGGCGACATCCCCGACACCGACCAGGCCCGGCTCGTCATCCTGCACCCGAAGTACCCGCACCGCCGCAAGAAGGGCGACTCGCCCGCCCACGACTTCGCGCGCGCCGCGACCGAGCGGCGCGGCACCGCGAACCGCGCGAACCGCAACATGGTCGTGTTCCTCGCGCCCGACGAGGAGCGCCTGGCCGAACTCGACCAGGCCGCGCGCTCGTACCTGGCGTGGAAGGAGATCGCCGAAAAGGCCAACGAGCTGAACCTCACGCCGCAGCAGCTCGCACAGGCCACCGACAAGCGCGACCAGTTCGGCCGCACCGTCGACGACCGGCTCGCACTGACCTACCAGTGGGTACTCAACCCCGTCGCACCCGACCCCGGCTCACCATTCGAGCTGGAGGAAGTCAAGGCCGACGGGCAGGCGGGCTCGCTCGCCGAGCGCGTCGCCAAGAAGCTCGGCAGCGCGGGCGCGTACTCCACCCAGCACGCCGCCCGCTCGATCCGGCTCGCACTCGACACGAAGGTGCCCGCCGCATGGTCGACCGGGCACATCGCCGTCGGCGACCTCTGGAGCCTGTACGCGCAGTACCCGTACATGCCGCGGCTCCGCTCCCGCGAGGTGCTGATCGACGCCATCGACAACCAGCCGCTGCTCTGGCAGAGCGAGAGCTTCGCCCTCGCCGACGGCTACGACGAGGCGACCGACCGCTACAGCGGACTCTGGCTGCCCGGCGACACCGGGCGTGCGCCCGTCACCGACGCGACCCTGATCGTCAAGCCCGCACCGGCCGAAGCACAGCGCGCCGAAGACGTGGCCGCCACCTCGAGTAGCGCCACGCCCGTGCCGGGCACGGATTCTCCGACCGCTGGGGCATCCGCAGCCGCAGCCGCAGCCGTGCGGGGGGGAGCGACGACGCCCGCGCCTGCAAAGAAGGCTGCGACGACCCGGTACGTCGGCAGCGCACCGATCAGCGCCGAACGCTACTCGGCGGACTTTGCCAAGATCGCCACCGAAGTGCTCGCCAACCTCGCCGCGTCCGGCGCGAAGCTCACCATCTCGCTCTCCATCGATGCCGTTCACCCCGACGGCTTCACCGAGCAGCAGCTCCGCACCATCCGCGAGAACGCCACGACGCTGAAATTCACCACCAACGAGTTCGAGGCGGAGTAGCGCAATGAGGTCAGGTCGCTTGCTCATCCGCAGCCTCGTTCACGCGCCCCAGGTGCGTCGGCACGCTCGGACGGCCTGTGCCGTGCTAAGAGTCTGAAGACGCGTATGAGAGGTGGCGGCAATGAGCGTTGACACCGTCGTTTGGGACCCGAACGGCTCAGACGCTGAGGCGCAGTTTGCCGTTGTTCTTGGTTTGCACAAGGCGAACCGCGCCACTCTCGGCCCGATGCCCGACGCCGCTTTCCGAGATCGGGCGAAGCATGCGGGCCTCCTACTCGGTCGTCGTGACGGGACGATTGTTGCCTACTTGCTTTACGACATCCCAAGGCACAACCTGATCAAGCTCGTTCACCTCTGCGTCGGTGCGGATGCGCGAGGCAGCGGGATCGCGAAGTCGCTGGTCGAGCAAGCGATCAGCCTTCACCCCAGTAGATCTTTCCTCACGGCTGCCTGCCGTGCTGACTACGGAATCGATGGGTTCTGGCAGTCGCTTGGGATGCACGCAGCGTCCGAGCGCAACGGACGTGCGCTCAACGGGTCGACCCTGACCAACTGGATTAAGCGGATCAACCTCGAAGGTGGTCTCGATCTGCTCGAGGCCGCATCGTTGGGCTCCGGCCTCCCACTTGCAGTACTCGATACGAACATCGTCGGTGATCTCTTCTCGCCCGAAGGCGTCCGTCGTGACCATCGGGAGGAAAGCTCTGAGCTGAAAGCCGACTGGCTGCAACCACTTGTTACCTTCGCTGTTTCTGGAGAGGTGAATAACGAGATCAACAAGATCGCCGACCCAACGTACAAGAAACACCTTCGGGAGTCGACGACTCACCTCACACGGCTCAGTACCCGCCGCCCAGCAGATCGAACGCTCGAGGATGAATTGCTCGCTTCTGTAGATGTCGCGCTCCTTGCCAAAGACCCCAGTCTGAATGCAGATGTCCTGCAGCTCGTTGATGCCATCCACGCGGGGGCTGACTACTTTGTGACGAACGACAGCAACATCCATGTCGCGGCTGCTGTCTGGAAACTCAACGAGCGTGGCGTCAAGGTTGTTCGCCCACACGAACTCATCCGCGCACTCATCCCGGCCTCCTTCATGTCCGACTTCCGTTCGCGACTTATCGATGACAGCGACTTGGAATGGAGGGTTGTGACCAGCGTTGACCCAGCGCTCGAACCGATGTTCCGCGTGTACGGCGAAGAGTCGAGGCCAGCCGTGTTCAACCAGAGACTTCGAGACCTCCTGGCCAGACCAAAGTCGGTCACTGTTCAGCAACTCCACGATGGTGACGGACGTCCGTGGGCACTCGCAGCGTTCGAGGTGGGTTCCGGAGTACTTCGACTTCCGCTCCTCAGAGTTTTCCGTGGCGAGCGCGGTGGCACAGTGGCGTTCCAGCTGATTCGCTACTTCCGGCGGGTCGCGTGGGGTTTCGGCGCGACGCGGATCGAAATCACCGACCCGGCGATCTCGCAGGCGCTCGATGGTGCCCTGCGCGCTGACGGGTTCAGCGACGGTATGCCGCGAGGAGCCGACCTCGGTCCGGCGACCATAACCTGTGATGACCTCGGGGCCAACACCGCCGCAGAGGTCGTGAGCGCTGAGAGGAAAAGGTGGCCGCTTGTAGTCACTGGTGCGGGCCTCCCCGCTTACCTCATCCCGATCCAGCCGAAGTGGGCATCAAGGCTTTTCGGCCTTGACGACGGATTGTTTCCGGTACGCCGTCGCGGATTGGGTCTTTCCCGCGAACTTGTCTATTTTTCGGGCTCGCGCTTTGTACCGCGGGAGCTGCCGGCGAGGGTGCTGTGGTATGCGAGCAGCGATAAGACGACGCAACTCAGCCAGATCATCGCATGGTCTGTGATGGTTGACGCTATGCGGGTGCCGGTTGACGAGGCGATTGAGAGGTTCGCGAAGCTCGGCGTATTCCGGAAGTCGGACATTAAAGACTCCGCTGGCAAGGATGGAAACGTCAGCGTCATACGTTTCCAAGACACCGAACGTCTCCAGCGCACTATTTCTCGGCACGACGAGATCTTCAAACAACACGTGAAAGGCCAGGTACAGAGTATGAGATCAGTCGATACCCTGTTCTTCGACGAAGTGATCGCACTTCAGACCGACAAGGTCCAGGCTGCATGAATCGGGCCCTTCTGCTTTCTGTCCGCCCGCGTTTTGCGCAGGCGTTGCTCGATGGAACCAAGACTGCAGAGATTCGCCGCCGTTTTCCCGATGTTCCTGCAGATACGACCGTAGTGATTTACTCGTCGTCGCCAGTCAAGGCTGTGCTTGGGACTATGCGCGTTGAGTCGCTCATTCGCAGCAGCGCGGCCAAGATCTGGCGCGACTACTCCGAGGAGATCGGAATTGGAGAGTCGGAGCTCGCTGAGTATCTCATCGGTGCTTCAGAGTGCTCGGTGCTTAAGCTCGCTGAGCCGAGACGGTGGGCGAACGCGGTGACCCTTCATGAGCTGCGTCGGCTGCTGCATCTCCAGCCAGCGCAGAGCTTTCGGTATCTGAGCAGTCGAGAAGTCGCGAAGCTCACTGCTTTGGGCGCCAACGCAGAGACCGAGACGGAAGAGGTCGAGTTTTCGGTGGCGACGCGCACTGACATGATCCCCGTGATGGCGTAGCCAGGGGGAGCGGCGAGAGATTGCCTGACGCTGGGCGCAACGGAGTGACCAGTGGTGGATAAAAACCACACATAGTTGAGCGTTCTGTGCGAGGATTGTATCCATGAAGGAGTTGGATGACTCGCTCCCGTCGACGTTCACGACGGAGGCCGCGCGGGCGCACGGTGTGCATCCGCGAGATCTGTATGCCTGGCGAGATGGCGGGCAGATCATCGAGCTCTCGCGTGGGGTCTTCCGTCGAGCAGACGCGTCCCCGGCGTCGTACCCCGACATGATCGCGGTGGCGCACCGCGCTCCTCGCGCGATTGTGTGCTGTATCTCCGCGGCAGCGATCCACGAGCTGACGGACGAGATGCCGGCGTCGGTGCAGATCGCGGTTCCCAACCGGTCGCATACGCCGGCGATCACTTACCCGCCTGTGACGGTGTTTCGCTTCGATGAGACCACGTTCGAACTCGGTTTGACCGCGTTCGAGGCGGGGCCGGGGGAGCCCGTGCGCATCTACGACGCGGCGAGGACTGTGGTGGATCTCATGCGGTTCCGGAGACGCCTTGGTGAGCCGATCGCGCACGCCGCGCTTCACCGATACCTGGCAGTGCCGAACTCGAAACCGGCACTGCTGCTGGACTACGCGGAGGCGCTGGGGACTTTTGGGCCGATGCGCGCTGCGCTCGATGTTGCGAGTGCCCGATGAGTCGCCCCACGCGAGAGAGCGCCGCAGGGCGCGCATACCTCGACCTGCAGAACCAGGCTCGCCGCCAGAACCGTGGCACCCAGGAACTGCTCACGATGTACATCGTCGAGCGGTGGCTGTCGCGGATGTCGCGCTCACCGTACGCCGAGGACTTTATCCTGAAGGGCGGGATGCTGCTGGCTTCCTTCGGCACCCGCCGTCCCACGGTCGACGCCGACGCCCTCGCGCGCAACATGGCCTCTGACGAAGAGACCGTGGCCCGCCGCGTCGCTGACATCGCCGCGATCGAAGACCCAGACGACGGCGTGGAGTTCCTGCCCGACACGGCCACCACTGCGGTGATTCGTGATGACGCGCTGTATTCCGGCGTGCGGGTGACGATGACGGCACGGCTCGTGACAGCGCAGGTCAAGCTACGGCTCGACATCAACTTCGGCGACCCCGTCACGCCGGCCCCGCGAACAGTCGTGCTGCCGTCGCTGCGGCCGGACGCTCCGCCGATCCGCGTCCTGGGCTACCCGATCGAGACGGTACTCGCAGAGAAACTCGTCACCGCGATCGAACTGGGACGAGCGAATACGCGCGTGCGTGACTTCGCTGACATCCATCTCTTGACCGGCACACAGGCTCTCCAGTGCGGGCAACTGCGTGACGCGCTCACGGCGACCGCAACTTTCCGCGGGACCACGTTGATTCCGTTAGCGCAGGCCACCGAGGGGCTCGCCGTGCTCCGAGACTCAACCTATGTCGCCTACCGGAGGGGGCTCGGCGACGCAGGCGCGAGTCTGCCGGAGAGGTTCTCCGACACCGTCGCTGTCGTTGCTGACTTCGTCGACCCGGTGCTCGACGGGCTCGACGCCAAGGCCCTGTGGAGCCCCGTCGAACGGAACTGGCACACGGCATCCGGCGCACCGTCTGAGTCGACCGAATCGGCTACAGGTAGGGCGGAACTGTGACGGTTTCGGCCGGACCTCGCGGCACCTGATCTGGTGACCAGACGGTCAAGCCCGTATGACGGTCCGGGCGATGGCTGCGACGGCCGTGTTCAGGCTCTTGGGTCGCCGGTTCACGCGCATCGCCCCGGTGAGCAGGTTGAATGCGTCGAGCGTGGGGCTGTCGGGGGATGGGGCGCGGTAGGGGTCTTCGCGGTCGCGCCAGCCGAGTTCGAACAAGAGTTCACTGATGCGTGACTCCCAGAGTTCAGCGGGTGTCTCATTCGCGGCGACGACGAGCGCCATCCATCCGGCGTGTCGCTCGGCGGGGGTCGTTCCGAGTGGGAGCCGGCCGGTGATGTGGCGCAGGATCGCCTGCGGATCGCCCCGCCGTGCCGCGATTGCCCGAGTCGGAGCGATGCGCCCTTTGCGCACCGACACCAGCCCCAGCGCTCGCGCGGTGGCGCGGAGTTCCCAGACGGGCCAGGTGAGGTCTTCGCGGTTGGCCTTGCCGATCCACCATTCGGTGATGCCCGTGCGATGTGCTATCTGCTCGACGACGGCGGGTTTCAGATAGCCGGCGCCGGTGAGCGTCACGCCGTCCCCGACGACGTCGAGGAGCACTCGGAACGGCTCGGTGAGATCAGCGGCCTCGTCTGCGCTGACATCGGTCGCACCGGAGGCAGCCGGCTTAGCGAGCGCGTTGCGCAGGCCGCGTGCGCCACGGTTCTGCGCCAGTTCGAGCAGCGACTCGAGTTCCTCGACGACCGGGATCGGCTCCGCGGTGACGGAGGTGATCAGCTCGTTCGTCTCATCGATGTCGCAGGCGTCGGGATGCCAGCCGTGGGGCAGCCACGCGCGTCCTTCCGCCGTGCTATCGAACACCTCGGGGCGGAGGGCATCGTCGTAGTCGCTGCGCACCCAGTCGGCGAGTTCGGCGTAACCCCAGACGCCACCGCAGTCCTCGGGCGGGCAGGCGAGCTTCCCGCCGACGCACACCGGAGCCGAAGGAGGGGCGTCGAGCACCTTCTCGACGCGCAGGAGGTGCTTCCAGTCATCCCCGAAGTCGTAGTCGTACCAGAGCCGATCACCCTCGCCGGCGATGACCTGATCGAGACGAACATCGTCTTCGAGCATCCCCTCGTCGCCCTCGTCGAGGTCGAACTGGGTGAGGAACTCGGGAGCGTTGCGGTCATTGCTCGTGCGGAAGCGGTGCAGGTGGCTGTCGGTCCATCCCATCGCCGCCTGGATCACCTCATGCAACCGCGGCAGGAGGATGTCACCCGGCACCTCGACACGTCGCCACACCGGCGGCTTCGTGCGCTGCAGGTCGATACGGATGCGGAAACCCCTCACCACCGAGGGGACGGGGAGGAGCTGCGGCTCGGGTCGGCGCCAGAGATCGTCCAGATGATCGTCGTCGGGGCGCAGCGCGGCGATGAACTTCTGAAGCTCCGGTGCCTCGAACTTCTCGGATGCCATCTTCCTCCTTCCGACTCGGGCGCATCACGTCGGGATACGCCATCGCGATCAATTCTCGTGGAACACGTCGGTTTCCACCCAACTGCTGGTCAGGGAAGTGCCTGGGGGCGGCGCGTGCACCGCGGGGCCTTCGCCCCTGATCTTGGACACGGTGTCGTTTCGGTTTATGCCGCTTCCGCGAGCGTAGTCGAGATCGTGTTCTCGTAGGCGTTCGGGCTGATGTTGCCGATCGCGGAATGCCGCCGTCGCGTGTTGTAGCGGTTGACCCAGCGGAACACGGCCCGGTAGGCGGTCGCCTGGTCGGGGAACGTCGAGCGTCCTTCGAGGAGCTCACGTTTCAAGGACGCGTTGAACGACTCCGCGAGCGCGTTGTCCGCGGACGTGCCGACTGCGCCCATCGACTGGGTCACCTTCAAGTCCGTGCAGAGCTTGGCGTAGGCCTTGGACGTGTAGACCGATCCGTGATCGCTGTGAAACACAGACCCGGCCAACGAGCCGCGGTCCCGCGCGGCAGTGCGGAGGGCGTCTTCGACGAGCCCTACGCGCATGTGGTCGGCGATCTGCCAGCCAGCGAGCTTGCGTGAGCAGAGATCGATGACCGTGGCGAGGTAGAGGTTCGAGCCGTCGGCGATCGGGAGGTAGGTGATGTCGCCGACGTAACGCTGGTTGGGCTGTTCGGCGGTGAAGTCCCGGCCGATCAAGTCGGGGAACCGGCGTCCGGACTGGTCCGGGACCGTCGTCTTCACCCGGCGCCGCAGCCGGATCCCGGCCAGGCAGTGCTCCCGCATCACCCGCGCCACCCGCTTGTGATTGACCCGCTGTGAGGCGGGCACGCCGTCGTTCAGCTCCGCGGTGACCCGCGGGGCGCCGTAGGCGCGGTCACCGCCCCGGGCAGGGTCCTGCACGACCCGGATCCGTTCGGCGAGCTCCGCGTCCGCCGCGGCCCGCGCAGCCCTTCCAGGGCCGGCTTCGAGCCACGCGTAGAACGATGACCTTGCGACATCGACGATCTCACATAACCGCTTCACGCCGTAGGCGTCCTTGTGGTCCTTGACGAACTGGAAGCGGCTCACCAGTTCGTCTCCCCGGCGAAATACTTCGCCGCCTGACGGAGGATGGGCGGATTCAACCGGTCAGCGCAATGAGTGCTGTGAGATGAAGCAGACGCTGATCTCGGGAGGCATTCGTTGCAGGGCAAGCATGGTCATCTCAGTCGTGAGCAGAAGCAGCTCGCGCTCCGTCTCCACTCGAAGGGGTGGCGGCTCATCGATATCGCCCGCGAGATCG
>NZ_BAAGRQ010000024.1:0-14321 GCF_054782875.1 Microbacterium petrolearium | reverse complement strand
GCGCCACCGACCGCCGGACGCGGCGCGAGCTGCGCGCGGCGCGCGGGGCGCGGCGGCGCGCGACGCCGGGCACGCGCGGCTCCGGGGGTGCCACCGCGCGCCTCGACCTGAGGGAGGCGATCGACGCGGCCCTGGCCGGGCGGGTGGCGGAAGGCGTGTCGGACTGGCTGGCCGAGGCCCGTCGGCGCCTCAGGGCCTTGCGCGATCGCCGGGGAGCGCCGTTCGTGCTCGGCGCCGTCGCCGCGGCGGCGGTCGTCGTCGGCGGGCTCCTGTGGCCGAGCGACGAGACGCCCGCGGCCGCCGAGCCCGGAGCGCAGACCGCCGCGCGGGAGGGCGGGTCGCGCGCGGACGAGGACGCCGGAGCGCCCGCGTCGCCCGCCGCCGCGACGGGCGCCGCACCCGAGACGGGCGAGGACGACGACCCTCTCGAGCCTCCATCCGGGCCCGAGGAGGAGGCTCCGGGCGGCGCGGGCGGAACGGCGCCGGGCGCGGAGGATCCGGTCGCCGCGGCCGAGCGGCTCCTCGACGGTCTCGCGGTCTGCCGCGCCGCCGAGGACGACGCGTGCGCCGCGGTCCGCGCGCCCGGTTCCGCTCCGCTCGAGCTGGCGGACGGGGCGGCGGCATCGCTGCCGGCCGACGAGCGCCGCGTCGTGCTGCTCGACGACTTCGGCGATCTGGCGGTGCTGCGGGTCGAGTCGCCGGAGGGCTCCGCCGCGCCTCAGTCCCTCGTGATCGAGCGGGCATCGACCGACGAGCGCTGGATCGTGCGCGACGTGCACGACGGCGCATCCGCGCCCGGAACGACCGAGGGGGACGGATGACGCGTGGTCACCCGTCCCCCTCGGGGAGCGCTCGGATCAGATGCCGAGGTCGCCCGCGAAGTCCGCCGCCTCGAGACGCGCCTTCACGGCCGACAGGTAGCGCGCCGCGTCGGCGCCGTCGATCGTGCGGTGGTCGTACGAGAGCGCGAGGTAGACGTACGAGCGGATGCCGATCGCCTCGACGCCGCCGTCGGTCTTCACCACGCCGGGGCGCTTGAAGACGATGCCCGTGCCGAGGATCGCCGACTGGGGCAGGAACACGACGGGCGTGTCGAACAGCGCGCCGCGCGAACCGGTGTTGGTCAGCGTGAACGTGCCGCCGGCGAGCTCGTCGGGCTTCAGCTTGTTGTCGCGCGTGCGCGCGGCCAGGTCGGCGATCTCGTGCGCCAGCTGGGCGAGGTTCTTCGTGCTCGCGTCGCGGACGACCGGCGTGAGCAGGCCGCGCTCGGTGTCGACGGCGATCGAGAGGTTCTCGGACGGCGGGTACACGATGTTCTCGCCGTCGAGCGTCGAGTTGATGATCGGGTACGCGCGCAGCGCCTCGGCCGCGGCGAGGGCGAAGAACGGCAGGAACGACAGCTTGTCGCCCGTCTTCGCCTGGAAGTCGCCCTTCACCTGGTCGCGGAACGCCGAGAGCTTCGTCACGTCGACCTCGACGACCGTCGTGAGCTGAGCGGTCGACGTCATCGACTCGACGGCGCGCTTGGCGAGCACCTTGCGCAGGCGCGACATCGGCTGCGTGGTGCCGCGCAGCGGCGAGTCCTCGAGCTTCTCGGCGGGGGCCGCGGCGGGAGCCGCCGGGGTCGCGGCGGCGGCCGGGGCCGCCTTCGCCGACTCGGCGGCCTTGAGGACGTCCTCCTTGCGGATGCGGCCTCCCACGCCCGTGCCCTTCACCGTGGCGAGGTCGACGCCCTGCTGGGCGGCGAGCCGGCGCACGAGCGGGGTCACGTAGACCTTCTCGTCGTCGGTCGGCAGCGTGAGCTTCGGGGCGGCCGGCTCGGCCGCCTTCGGCTGCTCCGCCGCGGCGGGAGCGGCCTGCTGCGGCTGCGCCGGCTGGCTCGGCGCGGCGGGCGCCTCGGCCGGGGCCTGGGCAGGTGCCGCGGGGGCGGGCTGCTCGGCCGGGGCCTCAGCCTGCTCGGCCTGCGCGGGGGCGGCGGGTGCCTCGGCGGGCTTCTCGGCCGGGGCGGCGGCGCCGGAGCCGACGCGGGCCAGGACGGCGCCGACCTCGACGGTCTCGTCCTCGGCGGCGAGGATCTCGGTGATCGTGCCGGCGACGGGCGAGGGGACCTCGGTGTCGACCTTGTCGGTGGAGATCTCGAGCAGCGGCTCGTCGACCTCGATGGTGTCGCCGACCTGCTTGAGCCAGCGGGTGACGGTGCCCTCGGTCACCGACTCGCCCAGCTCGGGCAGCACGATGTCGGTCGCGTCACCCGACGCGGCCGGAGCCGGAGCGGCCTCGGCGGCGGGGGAGTCCGCGGCGGGGGCCGTGGACGCCTCGACCGCGGGGGCGGGAGCGGCCTCGGCGGCCGGAGCGGCCTGGGCGGGGGCCTCGGGCGCGGCGGACGCTCCGCTGCCGTCGCCGATCTTGGCCAGGACAGCGCCCACCTCGACGGTGTCGTCCTCCTGGAAGAGGATCTCCTCGATCACGCCGCTCACGGGCGACGGGATCTCCGTGTCGACCTTGTCGGTCGAGACCTCGAGCAGGGCCTCATCCGCCTGCACGGTATCGCCCACCTGCTTCAGCCAGCGGGTGATGGTGCCCTCGGTGACGCTCTCGCCGAGCGCGGGGAGGACTACGGAAGTGCTCATGTCGAAGTCTCCTTCGTAAATGTCGATGACATGCCTAGCTTAGTGATCCGTCCCGCAGGTGCGGCACGCGCACGCGGGCGCGGGGCGGATCGGGGACGTTCAGAGTGTGTGGAGCGGCTTTCCCGCGAGGGCGAGGAACGCCTCGCCGAGGGCCTCGCTCTGCGTGGGATGCGCGTGGATGAGGGGCGCGATGTCCTCCGGATGCGCGTCCCACGCGACGGCCAGCTGCCCCTCGGTGATGAGCTCGCCCACGCGATCGCCCGCGAGGTGCACGCCGACGACGGGGCCGTCGACGCGACGCACGACCTTCACGAGCCCGCGCGTGCCGAGGATCTCGCTGCGCGCGTTGCCCGCCAGGTCGAACTCGGCCACCGCGACGCCCTCGGCGCCGTACCGCTCCTCGGCCGCCGCCTGCGTGAGGCCGACGGAGGCGAGCTCGGGGCTCGAGTACGTGACCCGGGGGATGTGGTTCTCGTCGATCGGCGCCGGCTCGAGGCCCGCGATCCGCTCGGCGACGAAGATGCCCTGCTGGAACCCGCGGTGAGCCAGCTGCAGGCCCGGGGTGATGTCGCCCACCGCCCACAGACCGGGCACGCTGGTGCGCAGCTGCGCGTCGACGGCGACGAAGCCGCGATCGAGCGCCACGCCTGCCTCCTCGAGACCGAGGCCCGACGTCGACGGCCCACGACCCACGGCCACGAGCAGCACGTCGCCCTCCAGCGTCTCGCCGCCCTCCAGGGTGACGGTGACGCCGGACGCCGACTCGACGGCCGAGGCCACGCGCGCGGCGAGGCGCGACGCGATGCCGCGGCGGCGGAAGGCGCGCCCGAGCGCGGTGCTGAGCGCGGCGTCCTCGTTCGGGACGAGGCGGTCCAGGCCCTCGACGATCGTGACCTCGGCGCCCAGCGAGCGCCAGGCGCTGGCGAACTCGACGCCGATCACGCCGCCGCCCAGCACGACGGCCCGCTCCGGCACGCGGTCGAGCGCGAGGGCGCCCTCGCTCGTGAGGATGCGCTCGCCCGGCTCGATCCCGGGGACCGAGCGGCTGTGCGAGCCGGTCGCGAGCACGATGTCCGTGCCGCGGTACAGGTCGTCGCCCACGGCGACCGCGCGGTCGGCGGTGAGGGTGCCCGATCCCGAGACCACGGTGATGCCGCGCCGCGCGATGAGCCCCTCGAGGCCCTTCGTCTTCTTCTCGACGATCGCGCGGCGGTGCGCGAGCATCGCCGCGCCGTCGACCCCGTCGAGGCTCGCGGACACGCCGGACGCCGAGGCCGAGCGCACGGTATCGGCGATCTCGGCGGCGTGCAGCAGGGCCTTGGTCGGGATGCAGCCGCGGTGCAGGCACGTGCCGCCGAGCCGGTCGCGCTCCACGAGCGCCACGGTCTTGCCCAGCTCGGCCGCCCGCAGCGCCGCGGCGTAGCCGCCGCTGCCGCCGCCCAGCACGACGATGTCGAAGGCGTGCTCTGTCATGCGGTCTCCGTCCGAAGGATCGCGGGGGTCACCGCAGCTCGCCGCCCGCGGCGACGAAGTCGATGAGCGTGCGCACGGTGGCGCCCGTCGGCCCCTTGTCGGTGTAGCCGTAGGCGCTGCCGGCCGACATGGCCGAGCCGGCGATGTCGAGGTGCACCCAGGGGATGCGCGGCGCGTCGTCGCCCTCACCGGTGCGGCCCACGAAGCGCTGCAGGAACAGGCCGGCGAAGAGCGAACCCGCCTCGCGGTTGCCGACGTTCGCGTTCTGCATGTCGGCGATGCGCGAGTCGAGGTGCTCGTTGAGGTACTCCGGCAGCGGCAGTGCCCAGACCGGCTCGCCCGTGCGGTCGGAGGCGCGCAGGAAGGCGTCGACGGCCTCCTGATCGCCCATCACGCCCGTGTAGCGCGTGCCCAGCCCGATGACGATGGCACCGGTCAGGGTGGCGACGTCGACGATGACATCGGGCTGCTCACGGCTCGCGGCGACGAGGCCGTCCGCCAGCACGAGGCGCCCCTCGGCGTCGGTGTTCGTGACCTCGACCGTCTGGCCGTCGAGCATGCGCAGCACGTCGCCGGGGCGGATCGCGCGCCCCGACGGCATGTTGTCGGCGAGGCACATCCATCCCGTCACCCGCACGGGCAGCTCGAGCTGCGCGGCGGCGCGGACGGCGGCCAGCACCTCCGCGGCGCCGGTCATGTCCTCGTTCATGCCCACCATCGATGCGGCGGGCTTGAGCGAGAGGCCGCCCGTGTCGAACGTGATGCCCTTGCCCACGAGCGCGACGTGGCGCTGCGCGCCCTCCGGCGCCCACTCCAGGCGCACGAGGCGCGGCGGGCGGTCCGATCCCTTGCCGACGCCGAGGATGCCGCCGAAGCCGCCCTCCTCGAGCGCCGCCTCGTCGTACACCGTGACGTCCACGGCCAGGCCCTCGACGGCGGCCACGGCCGACTCCGCCAGCTGTGCGGGGCTCTGCCACTCCGCGGGCGTCGAGACGAGGTCCTTCACGAGCGCCACGGCGTCGGCACCGGTGCGCACCGACGCGAGGTCGCCGTCGCTCGCGCCCTCGGGGGCGTGCACGACGATCCGCTTCGCGCGGCGCTTCTCGGCCGCCTTCTCGGCGTCGCCGGTCTTGTAGGTGTCGAAGCGGTAGGCGCCCAGCGCTGCGCCCTCGGCGGCCGCGCGCCACGCGTCCTCGACGTCCGACAGCACCGCCACGGCCACAGTGTCGAAGCCGGTGAGCTGGCGGGCGCCCGCGCCCACGGCCTGCCGGATCGTCTCGAGGTCGGGGGAGGAGCCGAGGCCCACGACGGCGAGCGGCTTGGCCGCGACCTCGGGCACGTAGGCGCGCGCCCAGCTGCGCGCCGCGCCCGTGAATCCGACGGCCTCCAGCGCGTCCGCGAGGCCGGGGTAGGCGCCGAGCTCGGCCTCCTCGAGCGCCGGGATCGCGAGGATCAGCGCGTCGGCGTCATCGGAGGGGAAGGGGGCGTGCGTCAGCGAGAGCTCGGGGTGGGCCATGCGATCCATCCTAGGTACGCCGCGTGCGCCACGGCCGTCGCCCCCGGGGGTCGCGGTTTTCGCCTCTGGCGTAAGGCGGCTCCCGCGCGGGCCGGGGCGGCGACGGCGTCGCGCGCGCCTCGTAGCATGGACGCATGCCCCCCTTCGGTCCCCTGTACGAGCGAGTCGCCAATGCCCCGGTGGTGCCCGCCGGGCTGCCGCTGGTCGTGCTCATGACGGGCTTCACCGACGCGGGAGGCACCGTCTCGGGCGTCATCGAATACGTGCGCGAGGAGCTCGATCCGCGGCCGCTCGTGTCGTTCTCGAACGACGCGCTGCTGGACTACCGCGCCCGGCGGCCGATCGTCACGTTCGATCAGGACCACCTCACGGATTACCGGCCGCAGCGGCTGGAGCTCTCGCTCGTGCGCGACGCGCTCGGCCAGCCGTTCCTCGTGCTGGCCGGGTACGAGCCGGACTTCGGCTGGGACGCCTTCGCGGAGGCCGTGCTCGACCTCGGAGAGGAGTACGACGTGTCGTCGGTCACGTGGGTGCACGCGATCGCGATGCCGGTGCCGCACACGCGCACCCTCGGCGCGACGGTGAGCGGCACGCGCGGCGACCTCGTCGAGGCGCACTCCATCTGGCGCCCGCACACGCAGGTGCCCGCCACCGTGGGCCACCTGCTCGAGATCCGGCTGAGCCAGGCCGGCGCGACGGTCACCGGCTTCGTGCTGCTCGTGCCGCACTACCTCGCCGACACCGACTACCCGGGCGCCACCGCGGCCGCGCTCGAGAAGCTCATGTCGGCGACGGGGCTGGTGTTCGCGCTCGACGACCTCCGCGAGGAGGACCGCGACTACGTGGAGCGCGTCGAGGAGCAGATCACCTCGAACGAGGAGCTCGAGCGGATGGTGCGCGGGCTCGAGGAGCGCTACGACGCCTACGCCGCCCGGCTCGCGAGCGGCGCGGCGCCGTCGGGCACGGGCACGTTCGACGAGGCGGCGCTGCCGAGCGCCGACGAGCTGGCCGCCGAGCTGGAGCGCTACCTCGCCTCGCGTCCGGCCGAGGACGACAAGGGCGCCTCCTCCTGACGAGCGGGGAATGTTCTCTAGGGCGCGCGGGTTATAATGTCAAGACGGACCCGATGTCGAGAGGCGCCTGACGCCACTTGACAAGGGTCCTACTAGTGCCCGAGAACATCCGGGGGCGTCGCGCACAGCGCCGTCGGTGAAAGGCGAGACGTGACCACTGCCACGAAGACTCCGCGCAAGAGCGCGGCCAAGACCACGGCGAAGGCGAGCGAGGAGGTCGTCGCCGACGAGACGACCGACGCCGCCGAGGCCGCTCCGAAGAAGGCGCCCGCCAAGCGCGCCGCCAAGAAGACCACCGCGGCGAAGGCGCCGGCGAAGAAGACCGCCGCCAAGAAGACCGCGCAGAAGGACGAGCCCGAGGACGTCGACGACGTCGCGACCGAGGAGGACGTCGTCGACGTCGCCGCCCCCGACACCGCCGCGGTTCCGGTCGTCGCCGAGGGCGAGGCCGACGACGCCGAGGACGACGCCGCCCCGAAGCCGACCACCGAGCCGCTGCCGACGGGCGCGATCGTCATCTCCCAGGCCGACGAGGAGGAGGTGCCGGTCTACTCCACACAGATCACCGGCGCCACCGCCGACCCCGTCAAGGACTACCTCAAGCAGATCGGCAAGGTCCCGCTGCTGAACGCGGCGGAGGAGGTCGACCTCGCCATGCGCATCGAGGCGGGCCTGTTCGCCGAGGAGAAGCTGTCGAAGATGTCGGCGGCCGAGAAGTCGAGCCAGCTCGGCCTCGACCTGCAGTGGGTGGCCCGCGACGGCCAGCGCGCCAAGAGCCACCTGCTCGGGGCGAACCTGCGTCTGGTCGTCTCGCTCGCCAAGCGCTACACGGGCCGCGGCATGCAGTTCCTCGACCTGATCCAGGAGGGCAACCTCGGTCTCATCCGCGCGGTCGAGAAGTTCGACTACACCAAGGGCTTCAAGTTCTCGACGTACGCGACGTGGTGGATCCGCCAGGCGATCACCCGCGCCATGGCCGATCAGGCGCGCACGATCCGCATCCCGGTGCACATGGTCGAGGTCATCAACAAGCTCGCCCGCGTGCAGCGCCAGATGCTGCAGGACCTGGGCCGCGAGCCCACGCCCGAGGAGCTGTCGAAGGAACTCGACATGACGCCCGAGAAGGTCGTCGAGGTGCAGAAGTACGGCCGCGAGCCGATCTCGCTGCACACCCCGCTCGGCGAGGACGGCGACAGCGAGTTCGGCGACCTCATCGAGGACACCGAGGCGGTCGTGCCGGCCGACGCGGTCGGCTTCACGATGCTGCAGCGTCAGCTCGAGAGTCTGCTCGACTCGCTCTCGGAGCGCGAGGCGGGCGTGATCCGCATGCGCTTCGGCCTGGGCGACGGTCAGCCGAAGACCCTCGACCAGATCGGCGACACGTTCGGCGTCACGCGCGAGCGGATCCGCCAGATCGAGTCGAAGACCATGGCCAAGCTGCGTCACCCGAGCCGCTCGCAGTCGCTGCGGGACTACCTCGAGTGAGCACGGCGGCGAACGAGGGCAAGGCCCTCGAGGTCGTCGTCGACGGCACGACGTATCAGCGCATCCCGCTCAAGACCCGGGTCATCATGCCCGGCGACGAGCTGGACGAGGTCATCGCGAGCTACGCCGCGGATCACGTGCGGGACGGCGACATCCTCTTCGTCACGGAGAAGATCGTCGCGATCATGCAGGGCCGCTCGTACCAGATGAGCGAGATCCAGGCGCGCCCGCTCGCGCGGTTCCTGTCGAAGTACGTCACCAAGACCGCGTACGGCATCGGCCTCGGCATCCCCGAGACGATGGAGTTCGCGCTGCGCGAGGTCGGCACGCCCCGCATCCTCTTCGCCGCGGCCGTGTCGGCCGTGACGAAGCTGTTCGGGCGCAGCGGTGACTTCTACCGCATCGCCGGCGACAAGGCGCGCGCGATCGACGGGCCCACGCCCGGCACGATCCCGCCGTACAACACGGCCGTCGTGCTCGGGCCCGAGCGTCCGCGCGAGGTCGCCGCGCACGTGCGCACGCTGCTGAAGGCCGATGCGCACGTCGCCGTGGTCGACATCAACGACCTGGGCGGCAACATCCTCGGCTCCACCCTGGGCCGCGAGGGCGAGAGGCTGCTCGTGCGGATCCTCAAGGACAACCCGCTCGGCCAGGGGCACCAGTCGACGCCGCTGGGCATCATCCGCAACGCGTGATCTTCGCGTGCGGCGGGTGAGCGCCCTGCTGCTAGCGGCGGACGAGCCTGCGCACCATGTCGAACGCGGGTGTCAGCTCCGGCGTGCGGAACAGCGCGAGGATGGCGAGGTACACGCCGCCGACGACGGCCCCGATCGTGCACGTGCCGAGGACGCCCTGCAGCATGCCGGCCAGCATCCAACCGGACGTGCCGCCGCTGAGCAGGAAGACGCCCACTCCGGCGGCGGCGGCAGGCACGGCCGCGAGGCTGAACCGCACGATGGCCCAGATGGTCTCGGACATGCCGATCGTGCCGAGGCGGCGGTGGAGCAGCCAGCTGGCGAGGACGACCTGCACCATGCTCGACACCGCCTGCGCGAGCGCCACGCCCGCCGCGAGCAGCTCGGCCGGCAGCAGCCACTGGGCGGCGAGCGTCAGCAGGACCGCGACGCTGGCCTGGGCGAGCGTGAAGAAGAAGGGCGTGCGGGTGTCGCCGTACGCGTAGAACGTGCGCTGCACGATGAACTGCACCGCGAGCGGCACGAGGGCGAGGATGAAGGCGATGAGCACGGGCGCGCCCGCCACCGCGTCGGCGCGCGTGTCCGCCACGATCCGGACCGCCGGGATCGAGGCCGCCATCACGACCGCCGCCGACACCACGGCGAAGAGGCTGAGGACGCGGGTGCTGCGGCGGATGTCGTCGCGCACGAGATCGTCCTGACCGGCGGCGGCATGCCCGCTGAGGCGCGTGAAGTACGGTGTCCCGATCGACATGATCACGAGCGAGTACGGGAGCATGTACAGCAGCCAGCCGTTGTACCAGATGGTCGCCGACGCGTGCTGGCCCGAGGCGCCGGAGATCACCATCTGCTGCACCGTCGAGACGCCGAGACCCACGAGCAGCATGAGGAACGTCCAGCTGGCCAGGTGGCCGAGCCGCCCGAGCCCCATGCCGCGCCACCGGAAGTCGGGCCGCAGGTGCAGGCGGGTGCGGCGCCAGAACGCGACGAGCACGGCCGTCTGCACGACGATGCCCAGGGTGGCGACGCCCGCGAGGACGGCGATCATCGCCGGATCCCAGTCGGCCACGTCGTTGCGCCGCGCGCCGAACATCTGGATGAAGACGAGGAACCCGGCGATGGAGACGATGTTGTTCGCGATGGGTGCCCATGCGTACGGGCCGAAGACGCCGCGCGCGTTGAGCGTCTCGCCGATCAGCGCGAACATGCCGTAGAAGAACACCTGCGGCAGGCACCAGTAGGAGAAGGCGGTGGCCAGGGCGTGCTGATCGGCCGACCACTGCGCGCCGAACACCTGCACGAGCAGCGGCGCGGCGACGAGCGAGAGCGCCGTGACGGCGAACAGGAGCACCGCCGCCAGCGTGAACAGCTTCGACAGCTGCGCGCGACCGCCGTCCTCGTGACCGCTCCACTGCACCACCTGCGGCACGATCACCGCCGTGAGCACGCCCGCGGAGATCACCTGGAAGACGTAGTTGGGCAGCTGGTTGGCGATCGTGAACGCGTCGGAGGCCTCGCCGATCGCGCCGATCGCCGTCACGAGCACCATGGCGCGCAGCAGCCCGGTGACGCGCGAGACGAGCGTCCCGACGGCGATCAGGGCGCTGGCGCGGCCGAGGCTAGCCATTCGCGTCGGAGCGGGCGCGGCGGGAGTCGACGATGTCGGCCCCGATCGCGTCGCGATAGCGGTGCAGCAGGCCCGTGCGCACGCCAGAGACCGAGGGCTTCATCTGGAACACGCTCGAATTGTGGTTGGCCTCGATGATCGCGGGCCCCTCCGGCGTGATCGCGATGTCCCAGCCGACGTAGGGTACGGTCGGCAGGCGACGGGCGGCGTCGTCGATCATCCGGACCACCTCGTCGTACTGGGGCACGGCGAAGCCGCGGATCTCGGTGCCCGTCACGGGGTGGCGCTCGAAGACGTTGCTGTTCTTGTCGACGGCGGGGTACAGCGCCACGCCGTCGTCGTCGAGCATCGTGAACATGCCGCCGCCGGCGAAGTTGTCGATCACCGAGCCGTTGCCGATCCGCAGCACCGAGGCGATGACGTGGAGCGTGTCCTGCGGGTCGCGGTAGGTGATCAGCCGCACGGTGTTGACGCTCTCGGGGTACAGAGCGGCCATGCGCTCGTCCTGGCGCAGGAACTCCTCGACGAGCGTCTGGCCGCGCCCGACGAGCTCGTCGCGCCAGGCGCCCGCGTCGGCGATTCCGGCCGTGTCGTGCGCCGTGATGCCCGCGCCGCCGAAGCCGTCGGCCGGCTTCGCCAGCACGCGCGCGTGGCGGTCGAGGAACGCGGCCACCTCGTCCGGCGTCGCGGTGCGCAGATCGAGCCAGTCCCGGCGGATGAGGTCGGCGAAGTCGCGGTAGAAGCGCGGCTTGTCCTCGAGCAGCGCGCGGGCCTGCATGCCGTTGAGCGTGCGGTTGAGGCGGAAGCCCTTCGGGTGCGTCATCCACGTCGCGCGCTCGCGCGCATTGAGCGTGCGGATGTCCCACACGGCGTAGTCGCGGAAGCCCATCTCGTAGCGCGCGGCGCACCACAGCATGTCGGCGATGATGACCGGCAGCGGGGCGCGCGAGACCTTCTGCGACTGCCGGGCGAACTCGATCAGATTGCCCGGCTTGAGGCGGCGGGCCCGGTTCAGGAGGTAGCCGATCCGCAGGCCCGTCTGACTCATGGATGTCACGGTAACACGGGGCTCTCGGGGATCTTCGGAGCACCTCCTCGGTATAGTTGGCCCTTGCTCGCGTCGGCCGCCCGAGCCGCTCGCGGCGCCGCGAGAACCATCGAAGGAAGGTCATCCGCTTGCCCATCGACATCGCCCTGAAGGCACGTGCCTCCTACTTCGCGCGGCGCATCAAGGCCTTCAGCCCGGCGCGCGTGGCGACGTTCGCGCGACAGATCGCCGAAGAGCAGGGCAAGTGGATGCCGGCCGTGTTCGTCGACATGGTGTGGTGGGCCGCGTTCCACGACACGGCGTTCATCGACTACTACGAGGCCGACTTCGCGCTGCTGACGAAGGCCGAGCGCAAGACGTTCATGACCTCGGTGCTGCAGCACCACCTGGCCGTGGCGCTGAACGACCGCGAGGCCTCCCGCGAGCTCGAGAACAAGATCGCGTTCAACAAGCGCTTCGCGAAGTTCCTCGGGCGCGAGTGGATCGACCTGGGCGAGGTCGGCGCCGACGGGCTGCGCGAGTTCGCCTCGCGGCACCCCGTGATCATCGCCAAGGTGCCGGTGAGCCGCGAGGGCCACGGCGTGTTCCGCTACGACACCGCGGGCACAGACGACTGGGACGCGTTCCACCGGCGCCTGACCGAGGCGGGGCAGGTGCTCATCGAGCAGCCGATCGTGCAGCACCCGTACCTGGCCGGGTACTGCGCCGACACCGTGAACACCACCCGCGTCGCGACGTACTTCGACGGCACCGACGTGCACGTGCTCGTCGCGGTGCAGAAGTTCGGCCGCGGCTCCGTGAGCGACCAGTTCAGCTGGGGCGGCTTCTTCACGATGCTCGACGAGAACGGCCGCTCGCGCGGCCCGGGCTACACGGGCAAGAAGCTGAGCCGTTACGAGGTGCACCCCGACTCGGGCGCCTCGATCGTCGACTTCCAGGTGCCGCTGTGGGACCAGGTCGTCGCGCTCGTCGACGAGGCCGCACGCGTGGTCCCCGGCGTCCACTACGTCGGATGGGACGTCGCCGTGGGGCCCGAGGGACCCGTGCTCATCGAGGGCAACTGGGTGCCCGGCCTGTACGAGAACCGCGTGTCGGCCACCGGCATCCGGCAGGGCACGCGCCCGCGTCACGAGGCGGTCATGCCGGCCGCCCGGCGTCGCTGAGAGGACCCGCATGTCGCGATCCGGATCGGGTGCCGGCGCGCACGCCGATGCCGGTGTGCGGCTGAGCGGGCGCGTGCTGCAGACGAAGCCGCTGCTCGCGGGCGAGGGCGTCTCGTACGGCTACCGCTTCCGCGCGACCCGCGACACGCGCGTCGCGCTCGTGACGGGCGGCTACGCCCAGGGCGTCGTGCGGGCACTCGGCGGCCACGCGACCGTGATGATCCGCGGCCGCGAGCTGCCGATCGTCGGGCGGGTGGCGATGGACGTGTGCGTCGTCGAGATCGGCGACGCCGAGGTCGAGGCGGGCGACGAGGCGGTCTTCCTCGGCCCGGGCCACCCGGGGGCGCTGGCCGCGTGGGCGCGCGCCACGGGCCTGACCGAGGACGAGCTCGCGGCGGGGGTGGCGCCGCGCGCGGGCGCGCCGCGCACGGAGGTCGAGCTGCGCGTGGACCTCGGCCGCCTGCGGCGCAACGTCCGCGCGGTGCGCGAGCGGATGCTGCCGGCGGAGCTGATGGTGATCGTGAAGGACGACGCCTACGGGCTGGGCGTCGATGCCGTCGTGCCGGCCGCGGCGGACGAGGGCGCGTCGTGGTTCGGCGCCATCGACATCCCGAGCGCGCTGCGCGCCAAGCGGCTGCGGCCGGCCGCGCGCGTCTTCGCGTGGGCGACCGCGACCGACGAGGATGCCGCGCGGGCGCTGGAGGCCGGCCTCGAGCTGGGCGTGGGCGACACCGACTACCTGCAGCGGGTCGCGGCCCTCGCCGGCGGGCGAGGTGCCCCCGCCGTGGTCCACCTCAAGATCGACACGGGGCTGCACCGCAACGGCATCCGCCCCGAGGCTTGGCCCGACGCCGTCGCCCTCGCGGCGCGACTGGAGGCCGAGGGGAGCATCCGCGTCGCGGGCGTGTGGACCCACATCGCGGAGGCCAGCGACGCGGAGGACGACGCCTCCCGCGCCGCGTTCGAGCGCGCCGTCGCGCAGGCGAGGGAGGCGGGGCTCGCGCCCGAGGTGCGCCACCTCGCCGCCAGCGCCGCCGCCTGGCACCGCCCCGAGTTCCGCTACGACCTCGTCCGCGTCGGCGCGTTCTGCTACGGCGTGCGCTCGGCCGACGGGCCCGAGCTCGAGGGCATCGAGCCCGTCGCGACGCTCGTCGCCCGCGTGACGAGCGTGACCGACGATCGGGTCACGGCGGGCGTCGGCGCGACCGATGGGCTGCTGTCGACGCTGGCCGGCCGCGTGCGTGTCGCGACGCCCGCCGGCCCGCGCGCGCTCCTGACGGTCGGGCCCGCGAGCATCGAGATCGAGGGCTGGGACGGCGCGGCCGTCGGCGACGAGGTGCGGATCTTCGGCGCGCCCGCCGACGGCGTGCCGAGCGCGACCGACCTTGCCGAGGCGATCGACACCGTGGGGGAGGAGCTGCTGCTGCGCGTCTCGCCCCTCGTGCCCCGCGTCTACGGGGACTGAGACGAGAAGGCGCCCATCCGGATGGGCGGATTCAAGGGGTCGTCGCAACGCCAAGTGAACTAAATGAGTTGTAGCAGACGCTCGGCTGGGGTATCCCAGCCGAGCGTCTTGCGTGGGCGGCTGTTGAGCTTTTGTGCGACGTGTTC
>NZ_BAAGRQ010000023.1:0-16295 GCF_054782875.1 Microbacterium petrolearium | reverse complement strand
CGGTGGCGGGAACGGCGAGCAGCGCCGCCAGGAGCGCGGCGCCGAGGAGCCCGATCACGGGCGTTCGCTTCGTCATGTGCTGTGTTCTCGTGGGCCGGGCAGGGTCCCGGCGTGATGGGCGGGTGATCGCCCGCCCGAGATCCGGTGTGGTGCGGGCGGGCGTGCGTCGGCGGATGCCGACGCGGATGACGTCAGATGAGCGTCAGGGTGAGGGTGGAGGTGTAGTCGCCGCCCGGGGTGCCTGCGGGCACCTTGAGCGTGAGCCCGGCCTTCACCTCGGTCGTCACGTTCGCGTCGGCCGATGCGTCGCCCGAGGCGAACTGCTTCGGCTGGGAGAGACCGCCGTTGGCGCCGGGAGCGACCGTGGCGCCGGCCGTGCCCGCACCGGAGACCTTCTCGGGCTGCCAACCGAGGTGGGTCGCCGCGATCGGGTCGCCGCCGCCGTTCTTCGCGAACGGCGAGGCGCTGCCGGTGAGGCTCCAATCCTCGCCATCCGGGTCACGACGGTCATCGTTCACATGCACGTTGCCGAGCTCGCCCGTCGCGGTCCAGTCCTGGCCGGGCTGGCGCGTCGTCTCGCCGGTAAGGGTGACCTTCGAAGCCGCCGGGTCAAGCTGGATCGTCAGGCCCGAGGGCTCAGAAGGCGCTTCCTCGTCGGGCACGCTGACCTCCAACTCCGGCTTCTCGTCGTCCGCCGGGGTAACCGCGCTGGTCGGATCCGCCGAGGACTCCGCATAAACGTCGGCGTCGGCCGGGACGAAACGCGCACCGAACCCATACTCCGTGGCCGGAGCCAGCCCGGTCACGTCGTACGTGGCGCTGCCGCCCACGACATTCACCAGGGCGCCGTCGATATCGACGTCGTTCTGGGTGAACTGCACCTGCCCGGCCGCGTCTGCCGGCGTCACGCTCGCGGTGAGCTTCACCGAGGTGGCCGAGGTCGCCGCCGCGGTGACGGTCGTCTCGGTCGGGGTCGGGTCCTCCACGGAGCCGCCGGCGACCGCCCAGGTGGTGGCGGAGGTCTTGACGAGCGTCGCCGCGAAGTACTTGTCGGTTGCCGTGAGCGGCGAGTTCGGCGAGAGGAACGGCGCCTTCTCGCAGGTGACCAGGATCTTGAAGGTGCCACCGTCCGGGATCGCCGGCCACGAGAGGCGGGTGGCGAGCTGCTGAGAAGTGGTGCTGTGCCCCGTGATGTTCATGGGAGCGTCGAAGCCGGTCGAGCGAGTGGCAACGAGGCCGTACACTGGCTGCCCCTCGACGTACAGCACCGTGCGCGAGGACTTGATCAGTTCCGGCTCGGGGCATCCGACTTCGGTGGTCAGCGCCTCGAAGCCGGGGACGGCGGTCGCCGACCCGGAGGTGGGGCTGACGGTGAGAGGGCCGAGGTAGTTCGGGTCGTCGGGATCGCCGGTGGCCGCATGTGCAGGTGCGGCGGCGAGCGACCCAGTGGCGGCGGCGAGCACGACGGCGGCGAATGCCGCGATCCGGCGCGTTCGGCGCCCGGGGGCGGGTGCGGTGGTCATGGAGTGTCCTTTACATCGGGTTTGCACGGGTGAGCCCGGGTACTTGTACCGTGCCCGTTCGGCGAGTAAGCTTTTCGGGTTGGACCCCCGCGTTTCGCGGGGCCCTTCCTGTCGCCCCCCGCGAGTGTCTTTTCCAGGGACCGCGGGGGGCGCTCTTGTCCTCGGAGGGAGGGCGGGGTGGGACGCCGCCGGCACGCGACGCCCCACCCCGCTCTCTCAGGGTTCAGCTGAACGACGAGTACGAGCGGTAGCCCGCGATCTTGCCGATCACGTCACCGCTGCCGCTGGTGGGCAGGGCGCTGAAGCCGTACTGCGTGATCACGCCGTTGAGGTTGCCGATCCACTCCGGCGCGGCGTCGAACGGGTCGACCGTGTTGGTGGCGGCACCGAGGTCGGCGGCACCGCGCAGGAAGCGCTGCAGCTGCTCGTCGGCGGCGACTCCCACACTGGTGAGCCGGTCGGTCGGCGCAACGAAGTACACCAGGCGCTTGAGCGCGTTGGTGAACGCCGGGTTCTGCGCGTAGACGCCGCCGGCGACCTGAGTCGCCGGCGTGTTGCCGACCTGGCCGAGGACCGCACCGTGCAGGCGGTCGGGCGCGACGAAGTTCGTCTGCGCGACCCACTGCGCGATCGAGAACGGCACGATGGCGCGCGCCGGCAGCTCCGCGAGGACCGTGCCGTCGTGCTCCTGCACGGGCTCGCCGTTGTAGCTGTCCGCCACGTGAGCACCGAACGCACCCGACGAGCTGCCCGTGATCACCGTCGCGAAGTACTGCCGCGTGCCCGAGTTCGCCTGCGGCTGGAACGGCACGATCTGCGCCGACGAGGCGGCGGAGCCGACCGTGTAGGAGGCGCCACCCGACGCCGCGGCGTAGACCGTGAACGTGCCCGTGGTGCCGGCGGTGTTGACGCCGTAGATATTCTTCAGCGTCAGCTTCAGGCGGTCCGTGCCCGGCCACACCTCGTTCACGCTCGCACCGAGGTCGATGTTCTCGGGCAGGGCGGTGGCGCTGGCGTGCTTCGCCCAGCTGACCGCGTCCTGGCCGATCGGGATGTACGCCAGGTCACTCGGCGTGGTCGACGTGTAGCCGCTCGAGGAACGGGCGATGTCCACCTGGCCGGTGATGTCCGTGCCCCGCCAGGCCACGCCGGTGTCCGAGGCGCGCACGGCACGGAGCCCGTCGGTCGACCCGTTGGGCCGGTCGAAGAGCGGGCCGCCCGCGCGCGTCTGGATGTCGTCGTACGTCGCCCCGGTGCTGGGGTTGGTCGCGTTGTACGAGCCGAACACCTTGACGCCGTCGCGGACCGCCGCGTCGCTCAGACCGTTCGCGACATCCTGGATGGTGTCGCTGCCGGCCGCCACGAGGGCACGGTAGGTCGGGGTGCCGCTCGGCTCGGCCGAGGCGACGCCCGGGGTGACGAGCACGAGGCTCGCCGCGGCGAGGACGGCGAGGACCGCACCCGCCTTCTTCTTCAAGAGGGTCATGATGACCTTTCTGTTCGAAACGGGACCCGCCCGGTCGGGAGGGCCTTCCTGCTGCCGATCCGGCGGCTGTGTCCTTCCAGGGCACCGCCGGTCCGGCCCTCTCCCTCGGGCCGCAGCCCTCGGGGGAAGTCTGTGTGATGGTTCATCCCGTCTCCCGCCGTCTCAGGAGGAAGGGAGCGGCCGCGCCCGCGGCCAGGCTCGCGAGCAGCGCGCCGCCGACCCCGGCAGGGGCCGCGGCCGCGGGCGTCACCGCGGCGTCGGCCGCGTCGAGCGTCGTGCGCGAGACCTGCGTCTCGGGCGCGTCGCCCGCGGGATCCCCAGCGCCCGCCGCTCCCGCGCCGGGACCGGAGGCGGGTACGCCCGCCGCCGCCTGCTCGTCGGGACCGACGCCCCCCGGCGCATCGTCGCTCGGCGCGACGTAGTCGCGGATGCGCTGCGCCGCTTCGAGCGCCTGCGCCCGCAACTCGTCGCTGAGCGGGGCGTAGCCGGCGGGCAGCTGCCCCGGGCTCTCGCCCGGCACCTGGCCGTCGGTGACCGCGTACTCGATGAGGTCGGCGTAGTCGGCGCGCGCGTCCGCGTCGCTCGCGGTGAGGTTCACCGCGGCGTACGAGACGAGCGTGAGCGGATACGCGTCGTCGGGAAGGGCTGCCACATCCGCCCAGGACGCACCGCCCTGGTCACGCTGGGCACCGACCGCGGCCGTCAGCGCTGCCTCGGTCGGCCCGGCGAACACGCCGGGGCGGTTCGGCAGCTGCAGCCGCGCGGTGGGGAGCACGAACTGCTCCGCGGCCGGCGTGTCGGTGAGCCCGAGGATCCGCACGTTCGGCGGCCAGTCGCGCCCCACGGCCTTCCACGCGCCGTTCCCGCTGCCCGTCCAGGCGTTCGGATCCCACGAGGGCCGCTGCACGTCGGCGCGGAACACCCGCCGTGCCACGTTCTCGAGGTTCGTCGCGTACGGGTTGTACGCCACCGAGTCGAAGCGGCTCGGCACGCCGTTCCTCAGGATGCCGGGAGCGAGATGCTCGTCGGCGCGGGGGATGGTGTCGATGGGGGTGTCGGCGAGGCTGAGCGGCGCGCCGTTCGCGTCGGTGAAGCCCACCGCCCGCTGCGCGGGCTGCCCGTCGGGGCCGGTCACGAAACGCAGCTCGGTCTCGCCCGGCTTCGGGTTGCGACCCCAGGGCACCTCCTCGTACTGCGGCACGTGCGCGCCGGGGTGCCCCTTCGGCAGGTAGTACGGGTTGATCGTCATGCCGAGGTTGTTCCCATCGCCCGGCAGCACATTGTCGGGCTCACCGGCGAGGAACGCGCGCGCCTTCTCATCGGCCTGCAGGTACTCCCACAGCAGCCGGTAGCCATCCGAGCCCGTCGGGCCCGCGACGACGACATCGGCCATTCTGAGGTTCACGGTGTTGGTGCCGATCTGCGGGTTGAGGTCGCGGAACTCGGGATCGTACGTGACATCGACCGGGTTCCGCGCGTTCAGGTGGCTGCGACGGTCGGAGTCGGCGAGGCTGCCACTCTGGAATGGGACGGCGTTCTGATAGCTCTGCGTCAGCAGCTTGGCGAGGAGGCGTGGCGTGAGCCGGAGGTCGGTGATCGGCCCTGCCGCGCCGATGTACTGGAACGACACGGTGATGCCGGAGACGGCCACGGGAGCGTAGGCGAGGTCGGTGCCCTCGAGCATCTCGGCGCCGCCCTCGCCGAGCTCCTCCGGCACGACGCCCCGCGCCGTGTAGGCAAGGCCGAGGCGCCCCTGCGCGAGCTGCGCGCGACTCTGGGCATCGGCATTCGCCGTGAAATTGAACGCCGGCCCCCCGCTCGCGCACAGCGCGCTCTGCCACGAGCCCATCGCATGCACGAGCATCTCCGAACCGCCGACGAGCCGGGCGCTCCCGCCACCGCAGGCCGTGAGCGGGGCCTCGACGTCGAGCGGCACCACGATGCGGTTGTCCCAGTAGTCGTGTTCCAGGCTCGTCGGCGCGCCGCGCTGAATGCCCTTCTGTCCGTACTCGACTCGCGGGTTGTTCTCGACCGCCTGTTCCCCGCCATAGACCGTGCCACGCGGCACGATCACGAGGCTGCAGCGGCGAGCCTCCCCGTCCTCGGCAGGCGCGCCGCAGCCCAGCCAGGGGGCCTGCGCGGTCGACTGCACCTCGAAGGCGAACGAGGTGGATCCGTCGGCCTTGACCGGGACGGCGAGGAGCTCGTTCGTCGTCGATGAGTTGAGGATCTCGCCCATCGACGCGGCTCCGTCGGGAACCCAGTTGGGGTAGACGTAGTCGTCGCCCTGGACGGACCGGAACGGGATGAGGTGCTGCGGCGTGTCACGGTAGCCCGCGACCGTCGTGTCGTTGATGTTGTTCTCGGGGATGGCGTGCGCACCCCACTGGCAGGTCTCGCGGAAGTCGTCGGCGCGCGGGTCACCCCAGCACTGCATCACTTGAAGGAAACTCTGCTGATGCGCCGAGTACCAGCCATCGCCGCCGATGCCCGGCATCCACTGCCCACCGACCGTGCCACCCGGCATGCCCGAGACCTCGATGCGCACGGCCTCGTCGCGTACCCCGGCGGTCTTCGACACCGTCACCTGGAGATCCTTGAAGTCGTCGTAGTGGGGGTTGCGGTCGAGGCCCTTCTGCTCACTCAGCCAGGTGTGCTCGCGTTCGGGCTGCAGCACTTGGATGGACGGGTCGTTGCCCTGACCGTTCCACGCGACCGTCACGGCTGATCCCGCGCCGGCCGCGACCGCGGGTGCGGCGTCGACGACCCCCACGCCGGCGAACACCACGCCGAGCGCCGCGAAGGCGGCGAGCGAGCGCCCCATGACCCGTCGGCGGTCGGCGATGCGCCGCGTGCGGAGAAGGCGGTCGAGGTTGCGCGTCACGGATGCTTCCCTGTCAGCTCAGGCGGCTCGGCGAGCCGCGGGTCGGGGTGGGCAGGAGGGTCTGGCGACGGCGCTTGCCGAGCAGCGGGGGCGCGACCGCGGCGAGCACAAGCCCGGCGCCGCCGACGAGCGTCGCGAGGGCCGGAAGGAACCCGGGCTGCGAGAGGGGAAGGTCCTGCGGGCTGCCGGCCACGACGATCGGCCCCGTCGCCCCCTCGATTCCGACCGCCTCCGCATCGGCCACGCCGGCGTCCTGCTCGCCAGCGGCACCCGCGCCGCCATCCTGCGATGCGGCACCGGAGCCGCCGCCGCCCTGCGCGCCACTCTGCGCGCCGCCTGTGACGTCCGTCGCCGTGTCCTGCGCGCCGCCGGTGCCACCCGAGCACTGCACGGGCCCCTGCTTGTCGCACTCCTGCGGGTACGGGGCGTTCTTCGCGAGCGCGTTGCCGTTCGGGTCGTTCGGGTCGAGGGTCGGGTTGTTGCAGTCGGCCACCGAGAAGCCCGTCTGGGCGGGGTCGCCGCCCGGGACCTTCTGCAGCTGTCGCTGCGCCCCCAGCACGAGGTTCACGGGCAGCGGCGAGTACCCGAGCACGTCTGCCGACTGCTGCCCCTCGCAGAGGAAGTAGGAGCCGAAGGCACCCAGCGTGAGCCCCTTGTTCTCGGTGAAGTTCTGTTCCAGCGCGGTGGGCAGGATGATGTAGCTGTACGAGCTGAGCGGGTACGTGCGAGGATCGCCGTTCGTGTAGACGTCGCGCAGATCCTGCGTCAGGTAGTCCGGCGAGGACTGATCCTCGTTGATGTGCGCCTGCAGCAGAGCGACGGCCACGTTCCCCGCCGTCGGCTCGGTGTAGTAGCCGGCGTTGTTGAGCAGCTTTGCGACGGGGAACCCGGAGTTGAGCGCGTAGCTGTACTCGACGAAGGTGATGGAACCGACCGCGTAGCTCTGCGCCACGTACCCCGAGACGCCCTCCGAGCCCTTCTTCGAGATGAAACCGCTGCCCGGCACGACGGGATAGTTGCTGGTGACGCCGCAGTGCCCGTTGATCAGCGGCCGGTTCACCTTGCCGCAGTACGCGTCCCACAGCGCCGTGTGCTCCTGCCGCAGCCAGATCGACACCTGTGCGGTCGCACCGGATCCATCGGAGCGCACGACGGGAACGATGGGGATGTCGGGCAGGGCGAGCTGCGGGTTGTCCGCCACGATCTGCGGGTCGTTCCAGCGTGTGATCACGCCCGTGAAGATCTTCGCGACGGTGTCGCCCGACAGGCGCAGGTTGGTGACGCGCTTGCCGCCGATCTGCAGGTTGTACATGAACGCCGTGCCGCCGGCCACGATCGGCATGTAGGCGAACTGGCGCGCCGGGCGCTGGTCGGCCTCGTTGGAGTTGGCGATGCCGTAGGGGATCTCGCTGACGCCGAAGTCCTTGATTCCCTGGGCGAAGTCACTGCGCCCCTGCGTCGACCCTCCGCCTGAGTACTCGATCTTCCAGCCGTTGTTCGCCCACACGTTGCGGATCCAGGCGGCCAGCGCGTTCTCCGACCAGGTGGAGCCAGAACCGGTGATCGGCACGTAGACGGACCCCACCGCCTGCGCGGGCGTGACTGTACCAAGCACGCCCATCACGATCAGCACCATGCCCAGAACCGCCGACGTGACGCGGAACGGCGACCGACGAGCGCTCATCGCCTTCCTCCTTCTCGGTCGATGCCGTCGCCGTGATCCGGGGCAGGATCGATGCCAGGGGGCGCGCCCACCTTCGCTGCCGCGAGGGCGAAGTCGCCGCGCTCGACGAACCGCCGGGCATCGCGCTCGCTGGCGCGGCGTGCACGGGCCAGCTGGCGTGACGAGAGCACTCCGGCGCCCTTGCCTCCGATGATGCGGGCGAGGGCGAAGAGCACGAACACCATGACCATCAGCACGGCGGCTGCGCCGAACCCTCGGGCGATCTGCGTCTCCTCGGGGCTCTTCACCAGGGTGAACGTGGCGAACGGCAGCGTGACCATCGCCCCCTCGAACGGGTTGAGGTTGAAGAAGGTCGTCCAGCCGGCCGTCAGCAGCACCGGGCTGGTCTCGCCGATGCCGCGGGCCGTGCCCAGCACGATCGCCGTCATGAGGCCCGACTTGCTGGTGGGCAGCACCACGTGCCACACCGTGCGCCAGTGGCTCGCGCCCGTGGCGAACGACGCCTCCTTCAGCGTCTGCGGCACCAGGCGCAGCACCACGTCGGCCGAGCGGATGATGATCGGCAGGATCATGATCGTCACCGCCAGCGCCGCCGCGAAGCCCGACTGCGGCAGCCCGAACAGCAGGATGTAGGTGGCGTAGATGAACAGGCCGCACACGATCGAGGGCAGCGCCGTCATCGCCTCGGACACCGTGCGCACGATCCGCGTGAAGAGCGAGGGGAACTCCGCCATCATCACGGCCGTGAGCAGGCCCAGCGGGATGGCGACGGCGAGCGCGATGGAGATGACGATGAGCGTGCCGATGGCGGCGTGCGCCATGCCGCCCACCGTCACGGGGTCGAGAGGCCCGGCGAGCGAGAGGTCCTCGACCCAGAAGTTCGGCTGCAGGTAGGCCTCGGCCCCGCGGATGAGCGTGAACACCACGACGATCGCCAGCGCGAGCAGCAACAGCAGCGCCGTGGTGTGGATGACCACGGCCATCACGCGGTCGCGGATCGTGACCTTGTCGTCGTCGAAGCTGATCAGCACGACGAAGAACACCAGGAACAGCGCGTACGCGACCAGGACGAACGGCAGCGGACCCTGGAACGGCACCAGATGGGAGAAGAGCGTGCCGGTCGCGGTGAGCGCGGCGGCCAGCGCGCCCACGATGCGCAGCACGTCCTCGCGGCGGATGGTGGAGAGCTCGCGCCGCGTCTCGGGCCGGCTCACGTGGAGCCGCCCGTCGCGCCCCGGCACGTGCGTGCGCGTCACCCGGCCCGGGAGCGTGGCCCGGCGCCGCACCGGGTCGGTGATGATCTCTGTCGTGGTCATGTCGATGGCCTCAGCTCGATGCCCCGGAGCGGGAGCGGCTGACGATGAAGCCGGCGATGAAGTTCACGGCCATCGTGATGAGGAAGAGCACGAGGCCGGCCGCCATCAGGCCCGACAGCTCGAGGGCCGAGGCCTCGCCGTAGCGCAGCGCGATGAGGGCGCTGATGGAGTTCGTGCCGGCAGAAAGCACGTGCCAGTTGATGACGAAGATCGGCGAGATCACGATGTACACGGCGATCGTCTCGCCCAGCGCCCGGCCGAGGCCGAGCATCGTGCCGCCGATGATGCCGCCCAGCCCGTACGGGTAGACCACGTTGCGGATCATGCCCCACTTGCTCGAGCCGAGCGCGAGCGCCCCCTCGCGCTCACCCAGCGGCGCCTGCGCGAACACCTCGCGCATGATCGACGCGGCGATCGGGGCGACCATGAGCGCCACCACCAGGCCAGCCAGGAACGCCGACGCGGTGAACACGGTGGGCGTGGCGAGCGGGTCGCTCGGGTCGAACTGCGACACCGCGAAGATCGGGATCCAGCCCAGGTAGGTGCTGAGCCACTCGGCGACCGGGATGAGCTGCTCCTGCAGCCAGTACGCGCCCCAGAGCCCGTACACGATGCTGGGGATGGCGGCCATGAGGTCGACGATGTTCGTCAGCAGCCGCTTGAGCCCGTCTGGCGCGTACTCGGAGATGTAGGTGGCGACGCCCAGGGCCAGCGGCAGGGCGACGCTGATCGCGATGAGCGCGATCACCACCGTGCCGAACAGCACCGCCGCGATGCCGAAGCGGCCGCTCGCGGGCTCCCAGTCCTGCTCCGTGAGGAACTCGGGGCCGGCGACGCCGAAGGCCTCCGCCCCACGGATCGCGAGGAACAGGCCCACGAGCGTCATGATCACGAGAACGATCACGCCGCCCGAGTGCGAGCCGACCCGGAACAGGTTGTCCGAGAGCCCGCGCACGGCGCGGAGGCTTCGCGGCCTGTCCTCCGCCGGGGAGGAATCGGGACGAGCAGCAAGCGCCTCGTCCGTCGTCTGGGGGGTTGTCACGGGACACAAGCATGTCCGGCTCTGCCGGGCCGCAGAAGGGGTAGTTCCCCGAATAGTCAAGGGCGAACTGCGGTCGGTTCAATGAACTTTTCGCAAGGGGGTAAGGACCGCGTTTCGGCGGACATACCGCGGTTTCTGGGGGCCGTTGGTGGGTTGCGGTGGTCGCTTCATCTCCGGCGCTTCGCGCCTCCGTTCAGCAACCGGATGGGGCGCCCCGCACACCGATCGGGCGGGACAGGAGACCGCACACCCATCGGTTGCTGAACGAAGCGGCCGCAGGCCGCGAAGATGAAGCGACCACCGCAGCCCGCGTCCGCCGGTGCGCCCCGCCTCACTCCCCGGGCGTGTACAGCCCGAGGTCGCGGCAGAACTCCTCCGCCGGGGCCGCGGAGTCGTCACGGGGGAACGCGAGCAGCGAGAGGTCGGCCCGGCGACACAGCACGAGCTCGGGCGCCGCATCGTGCGCGGTGCCGTCGACCAGGCCCTGCTCCCACAGGTTCTCGCACATCGACAGCGCGTACGCCTCGCGGTCCCCCACCGGCTCGGCGCCGTCGCGCACGCCCGTGGCGTACGGCGACGACAGGTCGGCCTCGGGGTAGCACTCCACCCAGCGGTCCTGCACCTCCTGCGGCGCGAGCACGATCGCGGCGGCCAGACCCAGCGTGAGCACGCCGGCGCCGGCCGCGCCGGCGATCGCCAGGCGGCGGCGCCGGCGGCGGCGCCTGGCGATGTGGCCCTGCAGCCACTCGGCCATGGCGGCGCGGCGCTCGGGACTCAGACGCGGCTGATCGCTCATCGTCCTCCCCCGAATCGTTGCCCGACGCGCTTGCGCACGCGGTTCAGTCGTTTGCCCACCGACGCGACGGAGATGCCCAGTCGCCGCGCGGCCTCGTCGTAGCTGAGGCCCTCGACGATGACCGCCTGGTACGCCTGCTGGTCGAGCGCCGGCATCGCCGAGATCTCCTCTTCGACCCTCTCGAGCAGCTCGCGATCCTCGATGCGCTGCCGCTGCCGGGTCTCCAGCATGGTAACCGCGCGATCGTCCAGTCCCTCGAAGGCGGGCCGCCGCCGCAGAGATCGCAGCCGGTTCGCCGCGTGGTTGCGGCACGTCACGAGCAGCCAGGAGAGCGCCGATCCGTTCGCCAGCCGCACGTGCCTGGCCTTGTCCCACGCTGTGGCGAACACCTGCTGCGCCACCTGCTGCGCCTCGTCCTCGTCGCCGAGCTCCTCGAAGGCGGCGACGAACACGTCTTCGATATAGCGGTGATAGAGCACGGCGAAGGCCCGGTCGTCGTCGCGGGCGGCGGCGTCGAGCAGCTCGCGGTCGCTGCGCTCGCGCCACGGCCCGCGCCCGCTCCACTCGCCCATCACGCGCCGAGTGTAGCCATGCCCGCGGAACACCCGGCGCCGCTGTGCGGAAACTCGATTTCCTTACCTTCGACACCCGATGTTCGCCGCATCGACACGTCGCACCACAGGCCGACGCCCAAGATTCACCCCCTCGTTGCCCGGGCTGGGGTGGGGATCGGTTGACTGTGGCCCATGAACAGCCTCTCGCTCTCGTCCCTCGGCGCCACGGCCGGCCTGCTCGCCGCCCTCGCCCTCGCCCCCACCGCCGCCACGGCGGCCGCCCCCGCCGACGCGCAGTCGTGCTGGGTCAACGTCGACACCGGCGAGTCGGCGTGCTTTGACGCCTCGCTCGACCCCATCGCGCAGATCGAGGCCGACACCGGCACGACCGTCGTCGCGGTGCCGACCGGATCGATGCGCGTAGCGTCCGCGCGCTCGGCTGCTGTGGCGGCCGACGCCGAGACGTACCTGCTGGCGACCGGATGGGACGAGATCGGGTACGCGGGCGCGAGCGTCAGCTACTTCACGACCCTGCCTCAGGTCTGCGACGGCTATACGCACGGGTTCTCGACTTTGCATGACTGGGATCAGCGCTTCGAGTCGCTGCGCTCCTACAACGGGTGTGTGAGCTACGTCTACGACGCGATCAACTTCTCCGGTACGGAGTTCGGGCCGATCTCCGCTTCCGCAGACCTCGGCGCGTTCAAGGACCGTGCTCGGTCGCTCTGGCTCGAGTAGGCCGTTCACCCACGCCAATGCTCACCACGCGTCGCCCGCTATGAGGAGGGTGATCCCTGCGATTCGCGCTTGAAGGACCGCGTCGTGCGCTGGCACCACCGTGGTGGTACTGCACCCGCCGGGCTGCCCGACCATCTGGCCGTGGGTCTGTGAGTAGCTCCAGCAGGAGACGCGCACAGACGCCCCCCCGTTGTCGGGCAGCCCGCTCCACGTCCACGTTCCCGTCGCCTCGTCGTAGGCGAGGTCGGCGAGCGTGAAGTCGAGCGACGGCTCGGGCGCGGCGAACGTCGTCCATTCTCCGCAGCGCGCCTCGCTGCCCCATGGCGTGCAGGCGCGCAGCTCGTACGCCACGGGCTGCCCGAACGGTCCGCCCAGCAGCTCGCGCGGCACCGCCGATCCGGTGAACGCCACGGCGTCCTCCGCCCCGGGCGCCCGCAGCTGGTAGAAGCCGGCGAACGCGGCCGGCGCCGCCACGTACTCGTAGCGCGTGCCGATCCACGCCATCGCGCCGCCGTCGTGCGCCACGGCGCCCGGCAGCGGATCGGCGTGCACGGTGACGGCCTCGCTCGCCACGCACTCGTCGTCGGTGTAGCCCCACACGATGAGGCGGTAGCCGCCGTCGGGCGGCGCCGCTCCCCCGAACGCCGCCGCGAGCGCCGCGCCCGCGTCGAGCACCTCGCCCCCGGCGGGCGCCGTGACCTCGCCGCCGTCCGCGCGGCACGATCCGGGGCTCTCGCCGGGGCGCAGCCGCTGCGCGAAGTAGCCCCGCACGGGCTCGCCGGCCGTGAACGGCGACCACTCCACCACCACCGCGCCGGCGGCGGGGTCGGTGAAGGCGCGGACCGATCCGGGGCGCAGCGGGGCCGGGGGTGCGTCGGGCGGTTGCGGCGCGTCCGGGGCGCCCGGATCGTCCGGCAGCGTCGGCGCGTTCGGGCCCGGCTGCTGCGGCTGCAGCACCGGGGTCTTCGGGGCGACGGGGTCGGCGGAGTCCGCGGGCGAGGGCTGCTCCTCCCGGGGAGGATCCGCCGGCTCGCCGATCCCGCCGTGCCACGGCACCGCCGCCGCGCCGGGCTCCGCCACGTTCCACACCTCGCCGGTCGCGGGCGCGTTGAGCACCACGGCGGCGCCGTTCACGCGGAACACCAGCTCCGCCGACGCCGCGCCCTCCGCGCGATCCAGCGCCGTGGCGCGGGGCGCGTCGTCGCCGCACCACGACAGCGCGGCGCCCGGCCACGCAGCGTGCACGCAGTCCCCCACCCGCACGGGGCGCGCCGGGCCGGCGGCGGGGGTGTCAGATGCGCCGGGGGTGGCGGTTGCGCCGGGGGCCGGGTCGGCGGTCGCGCCGGGGATCGCGGACACGCGGCCGTCGCGCACCGCCAGCACCCGCCGATCCGTCGCGATCAGGATGTCCGCCGGCGGGGCGCCCGCCGTCGACACGGCCGCGGATCGCTCGAGCGCGAGGGCGCCACCCCACGAACTCAGGTCGACCGCGCCGTCCGCCGTGTGCAGCCGGCCCGAGCGCGGGTCGAGCACCGCCCATCCGCCCGCCGTCGCCGCGACCTGCACGGGCCGCGTGGCCGATCCGCGGAACGGCGCGAACTCGCCGATCCGCTCGATCCCGCCCCGCGTGAGGCGGTACGCGCGGCCCTCGCGCGGCGACGCCACGACGACGCCGCCCGATCCGTCGGGCGCCATGCCGGCCCCGGCCCCGAACCGCCGCAGCGGGGGCGCGTCGGCATCGAAGGCGCCGAGCTCGCCGGCGGGCACGCGCCACAGGCTGCCGGACCGCGGATCGAGCAGGGCGACGGAGGCGGGATCGAGTGCGGTGGGTGCGTTGTTATCGGGTGCGGTGTCGGGTGCGGGGAGGATCTCGATCTGCGTCGCGGGGCCGGGCAGCCAGGCGGCGTCGCCGAGCGCGACGCGGGCCGGGTCGAGCGACGCGACGGCGGCATGCTCGCGATCGACGACGAGCACGGTGCCGGCGGCCTGCGCCACGTCGAGCGCGGCGGCCGCCACCGGCAGCACGGCGTCGAACTCGCCCACGGCCACGTTCACGCGCCCCACCCCTCCGGCACCGGTGCTGGCCCACACGAGCGTCTCGCCGCCGCCCACCCGCACGGCCCCGGTGGGGGCACCGGCGACGAGCGCCAGCCCCGCCACGACCCCGGCGACCGCGAGCGCCCCGACGAGCGCGTGGCGGGTGCGGCGGGGGGCGGGGGTGGTGTGGGTTGCGGCAGTGGGGCGGGTTGCGGCGGCGGTTGCGCGCTCGGGTTGCGGCGGGAGGGCGCGCGGCATCGGCGACGCGGCGGCGTCCGCTGCCGCGCGGTCGCCGTTCGTCCAGATCGAGCCGGGCATGCTCTCTCCACAGTGGGTCTGGTCGCATCGCCCGCGCTGCACGGGCCACGACGCGGGTCACTGTACCGGCCCCAGACGAACACCCGGTGACGCACGGGTGTCCACCCGCCCGCGCGCGTGATCGACGATCCGTGCTCGCCGCCCGAGGCCACGCGGTGCGACTCCGCCGTCACACGATCGCGTCGAGCGCCTGCGGCAGCGCGGTGATCCCGTCGCCGGCGAGGAAGTGACCGGCGCCGGGGACGATCCGCGCCGACGTGCCGAGCACCCGGGCCAGCCGATCCGTGTGCCCGGTGGGCACGTAGACGTCGGCGTCGGAGCGGATCACGGTGAGCGATCCGATGCGCTCGGGGAGGCCCACCACGTCGACGCCGCCGCCGGTGAAGCCGTCGAGCTCGGGCAGCGCGGGCAGCCGATCCGCGAACCCGGCGACGAGCACGAGTGCGTCCAGGCGCCACGGCCCCGCGAGCGACGCGAGGTGGCGCAGCACGGTGAGGCAGCCGAGGCTGTGGGCGACCACGATCGAGCCCGGTCCCGGTGTGCCGATCGCCTGGGCGGCGGCCGCGGCCCAGCGGTCCGGATCCGGGCACCCGGGGTCCGGGAGCGCGGGAACCCGTGAGGGGACGCCCGCCTCGCGCAGCCGCCGGGCGAGCCATCCGAACCAGTGGTCCTCGGGAGTGGCGCCGTAGCCGTGGAAGATCACGGCCCGCCGCGGAGTTGTCGCTGTCATGTCGCGGGAGCGTAGGGCTTCACGCCAGCGAGAAGGTCAAGTCGAAGGGATGCGCATGCTGATCGGCCAGCTCGCCGAGCGCGCCGGGGTGTCGGCCCGGGCGCTGCGGCACTACGAGGATCGCGAGCTGCTGGTGCCGGATCGCGACGTCAACGGATACCGTCTCTATTCCGAGGCGGACGTCGAGCGTGTGCGCCAGATCAAGACGATGATCGACGCCGGGCTGCCGACGGCGACCATTCGCCGCTACCTCGACTGCGCGAGGACGGGCGACCACGGCATGTCGCTCGAGATGTGCCCCGACCTGCGCGCCGAGCTCGACGCGATCGCCGCACGCCTCGACGCACAGCAAACGGCGCTCGCGCGCACCCGCACGCGCCTGTGCGCCCTCACCCCGGCGGGTTGAGCGGGCCGGTTGGTGCCCCGTTGGTTGCTGGACGGTTCGGTTGCTGAACGGAGGCGCGAAGCGCCGGAGATGAAGCGACCACCGCAACTCCTCCTGCATGCGCTCGGGGGTGTCGGTTCGTCCACACCCGCCGTTTCCACCGGCTTATCCACAGAACGGCCGTTTCTGGTCCTGGCCGGGGCTTCCGCGGGTTCCGGTGTCGGTGGTCGGTGAGACGATGCGGGTATGACATTCCTCAGCGATTTCCAGGACCGGGCAGGCGCAGTCGCGTCATTGCCGCCGGTGGATGTCGCTGTGGTGGCGGCCCTTCCAGACGAGGACGTGCTCGCCCTGCTGACCGTCGCGACCGACCTGGCCAAGACCGCCGAACGCGTCCGAGCGGTCGCCGCGGGAGTCGTATCGGCGCGCTCGTCACGGGCGGCGGGGCACAAGGGTCTGGCGCAGGGTCGGGGGCATCGCAACGCGGTCGCTCTCGTGCAGGAGCTCTCCGGAAGCACCCGCGGCGACGCCGCCCGGCAGGTGCGGGTGGGGCAGTCGCTGGTGGAGTCCGCGCTGGGCGGGAACGGCGCGGGCGCCGAACCGGCTACGGCACCGGAGGGCCTGGACCCCGCCGCTGCGGCCGAGCAGAGCGTCCCGCCGGCGGTGCCGTGGCATGACGCGGTGGATCAGGCGCTGCTGAGCGGGGTGGTGACGGCGGCGCAGATGGACGCGATTCTCCGCGGCCTCGGCCACCCACCCACCGGCTCCTCGTCGCAGGATTCGTCGCCGGCCAGCGCGGATG
>NZ_BAAGRQ010000022.1:0-22778 GCF_054782875.1 Microbacterium petrolearium | reverse complement strand
TCGCGCACCGGCTCGGCGGTGCGGGGGAAGATCACGAGCGCCTCGGCCGAGCCCGCCTCGCCCGCCTCCGCCCCGCCGCGCACGTCGACGACGGAGCCGAGGTCCAGCCGGTCCGCCGCGGGCGAAGCCCGGTCGATCGCGACGCGGACGGGCACGACGGCCGGCGCCCGACCGTCGACCCCATCGAGCGTCTGCGCGACGCCGCCGAACCACACGCGCGCGCCGTGGGGCTCGACCTTGGTGGTGATCTCCACGCGGGCGCGCACCTCGCCCGTGGCGGAGATATCGACCGCGTCCGCCCGCGCCGGCGCGAGAACCGCGACGTGGGCGGCCGCTCCCCCGGCGGTCGCCAGGGCGACGGCCGCGAGGATGAGCGCCGTGCACCGCACCGGCAGGCGGACCGCCAGCGCGACGAGAGCGCCCGCGGCAATCAGTCCCGCCACGGCAAGCACCCAGGCCACCCCCGGCATCATCACCGCGCCGAACGCGCCCGCCCACGCGGCCGCTGCCGCGGGGATCAGGCGCAGGTCCGCGCGCCGCGACCCGCCGCTCACACCGTCACCAGGTCGCGCAGCGCGGCAAGGGTCTTCTCACCGATCCCCTCGACCGCCATCAGGTCGTCCACGGACGCGAACGGCCCGTTCTCCTCGCGCCACGCGATGATCCGCTCGGCGATCGCCGGCCCGATGCGCGGCAGGGTGTCGAGCGCCGCTGCGTCGGCCGTGTTGACGTTGATCTTGCCACCGGCCGCGCTCCCGGTTCCTCCGGCACCCGGGGCAACTGGCGCGCCGTCGCCCGTGGGCTGCTCGGGCGCCGCGAGCTGATCGCGGGTCGGCACGGCCAGCTGCTCACCGTCCGAGAGCGGGCGCGCGAGATTGACGCCCTCGATCGCCGCGTCGTCGGTCGCCCCGCCCGCGGCGGCGATCGCGTCCACCACCCGCGCATCCGCCGGCAGCACGTACAGCCCCGGAGCGTTCACGGCCCCGAACACGTGCACGTACAGCTCCCCCGTCGCCACGGTCGCGCCGGGCGTGGGCGCGACCTGCGCCTCGTCGATGCGCTCCACGGGCGCGGCGGCCCCGCGCCACACCGCGAACCCGATCGCGACGGCCGCCACGGCGAGCACGAGGACGATCGCCGCGCCGATGCCCAGCCGCGCCCGCGGCGGGGCACGGTACGCATCGAGATCGGCCATGCCGCGACGCTATGCGCGCGGCGCCGCCGCCGCCCTGCGATCCACAGCCCCGCTCGCCGCCGGTGTGCGAATCCGCCGCTGTGAGCGAACCGGGCGCCGCCTTACTTGACGACGAGGCTGACGATCTTCGGTGCGCGGACGATCGCCTTCACGATCTGGCCGTCGCCCACGGCGCGCTGCACGCGCTCGTCGGCGCGCGCCAGCTGCTCGAGCGACTCCGTGTCGATCTTCGCCGGCACCTGCAGCTGCGCGCGCACCTTGCCGTTCACCTGCACGACCGCCGTCACCTGCTCCTCCACGAGCAGCGCCGGGTCGGCGGCGCGCCACGGCACGAGACCGATCGAGGGCTCGTAGCCCAGGCGCTGCCACATCTCCTCCGCGGTGTGCGGGGCGAACAGATCCAGGATCATCGCGGTCGCCTCGGTGGCCTCGCGCACGGCCGGGTCGCCCGCGCCCGCTCCGGAGTCGATCGTCTTGCGGATCGCGTTGACGAGCTCCATGAGGCGCGCGACGACCACGTTGAACTTCGTCTGCTCCACGAGCGAGGGCGCGTCGGCCAGCAGGCGGTGCGTCACGCGGCGCAGCACCTGGTCACCCTCCGCCCACACGACGTCGGTGTCGCTCGAGACCTCGTCGGCGATGCGCAGCGCGCGCGCCAGGAACTTCTGGGCGCCCGTCGTGGAGACGTCCTTCCAGTCCTTGTCGTCCTCCACCGGGCCGGCGAACGCCAGCGCCACGCGCAGCGCGTCGGCGCCGTGCTGGGCCAGCTCGTCGCTGAAGAGCACGAGGTTGCCCTTCGACTTCGACATCTTCGCGCCGTCCAGGATCACCATGCCCTGGTTGATGAGGCTCGAGAACGGCTCGGTGAAGTCCACCAGGCCGAGGTCGAACAGCACCTTCGTGATGAAGCGCGCGTACAGCAGGTGCAGGATCGCGTGCTCGACGCCGCCGACGTACGTGTCGACGGGCGCCCAGCGCCGCGCGTCCTTCGGGTCGAAGGCCACCGCGTCGTTCCCCGGGGTGAGGAAGCGCAGGAAGTACCACGAGCTGTCGACGAACGTGTCCATCGTGTCCGGATCGCGCAGCGCGGGCTCGCCGGTCTCGGGATCGGTCGTCTCCACCCAGCCGGCCGCCGCGCCCAGCGGCGAGGAGCCCTTGGGCTTCAGGTCGATGTCCTTCGCCTCGGGCAGTCGCACGGGCAGCTGGTCCTCGGGGACGGGGACGATGCGGCCGTCCTGCGTGTGGATCATGGGGATCGGCGTGCCCCAGAAGCGCTGGCGCGAGATGAGCCAGTCGCGCAGCCGGTACTGCTTGGCGGCGCGGCCGGTGCCGGCGGCCTGCAGCTGCTCGATGACCCGCGCGATCGCGTTGCGCTTGCTGAGGCCGTCGAGCGGACCGGAGTTGATCATCCGGCCGTCGCCCGTCAGCGCCTCGCCCGTCTCGACGGGGCTGGGCAGCGGCACGTCGATCGGCACGCCGTCCTCGTCCACCTCGATCACGGGGATCGCGCCCGTGATCGGCGCGGTCGTGTCGACGACGACCTTCACCGGCAGGTCGTACCTCCGCGCGAAGTCCAGGTCGCGCTGGTCGTGCGCGGGCACCGCCATGACCGCGCCGTGGCCGTAGTCGGCCAGCACGTAGTCGGCGGCCCAGATCGGCAGGCGCTCGCCCGTGAGCGGATGGATCGCGTAGCGCTCCAAGAAGACGCCGGTCTTCTCGCGGTCGGCCGACTGGCGCTCGATCTCGGTCTGCTTCTGCGTCTGCTCCAGGTAGTCCTGGAAGCGCATGCGCACCTCGGCCGGCGCCCCGGCGACCAGCTCGGCGGCGAGGTCGCTGTCGGGGGCGACCACCATGAACGTGGCGCCGTAGAGCGTGTCGGGGCGCGTCGAGAACACCGTGACCTTCTCGTCACGCCCCTCGATCGCGAAGTCGATGTCGGCGCCGACGGAGCGGCCGATCCAATTGCGCTGCATCTGCAGCACCTTGTGCGGCCAGAACCCCTCGAGCTGGTTCAGGTCGTCGAGCAGCCGGTCGGCGTAGTCGGTGATCTTGAAGTACCACTGGGTGAGCTTCTTCTTCACCACGGTCGCGCCGCAGCGCTCGCACGCGCCGTCGACGACCTGCTCGTTCGCGAGCACCGTCTGGTCGTTGGGGCACCAGTTGACGGGGCTCTCCTTGCGGTACGCCAGCCCGCGCTCGTGCAACTGCTGGAACAGCCACTGGTTCCAGCGGTAGTACTCGGGGTCGCTCGTGTGCAGCACGCGCGACCAGTCGAACGAGACGCCGTAGGTCTTCAGGCTCTCGCGCTGCTGCGCGATGTTGTCGTACGTCCACTCCCGCGGGTCGGCGCCGCGCTGGATCGCCGCGTTCTCGGCGGGCAGGCCGAACGAGTCCCAGCCGATGGGGTTGAGCACGTTGTAGCCGCGGTGCCGCCAGAACCGCGCCACGATGTCGCTGTAGAGGTAGTTCTCGGCGTGACCCATGTGCAGGTCGCCCGACGGGTACGGGAACATCGCCAGCACGTACTTGCGGGGGCGCGCGTCGTCGTCGCCGCCCGCGAGGAACGTGCCGTTCTCCGCCCAGTACGCCTGCCACTTCGCCTGGATGGCGTGCGGGTCGTGAGCGGTTTCGGTGACGGAGGTCTGCGACACGTTGCGAAAGGCCAATCGGATCGGTTCGGGAGCGGACGCCCGATGCGCGTGCACGCGCGGAATCACGGGGGTTTCCAGGTTACTCCACCATTTCGGGCGGCTTTCCCGAGCGTTTCGCACGACCGCCTCTCCTAGGCTGAGCGGGTGGGCTGGCTGAACGACGCGCTGAGCGCCATCCTCGACGCCGTGCAGGGCGTCGACCCCGTGCTGCGGACCCTCCTGGCCGGGCTCGCGATCGCGCTCGAGACGAGCGTGCTCGTCGGCCTCATCGTGCCGGGCGACACGGTCGTGATCGTCGCCGCGACCGGCGTCGCCGACGTGCCGCAGGCCATACTGCTCGGCGTCGCGGTGATCCTGGGCGCCCTGCTCGGCGAGACCGTCGGCTACGCGCTGGGGCGGTGGCTCGGCCCGCGGATCCGGCACTCGTGGCTGGGAAGGCGGATCGGCGAGCGCAACTGGGAGCGCTCGGAGCGCTACCTGCGCCGCCGCGGCGGCCTGGCCATCTTCCTGTCGCGCTTCCTGCCCGTGCTGCACTCGCTCGTGCCGCTCACGGTGGGCATGAGCGGCTACCCGTACCGCCGGTTCCTCGCTTGGACGCTGCCGGCGTGCACCCTGTGGACCGCGATCTACATCTCCATCGCCGCGGCCGCTGCCGGCTCGTATCGGGATCTGGCCGACCGCGCGCACTGGGCCGGGTACGTCTTCGTTGGCGTGATCGCGGTGTTCCTGCTCGTGGCCTGGCTCGTGAAGCACCTGCTGCAGCGCGCGGAGCGGCGCCACATGGACGAGGATCACGCGGCCGACGCGGCAGAGGGCGACGCGCCCGTCGCGTGAGCGCGCAGCCGGGCGCCGGTCGCCCGCGCATGAAAGACTGGGCGCGATGCCCGATCCGCAGACCCGCGACAAGATCCATTGGATCGCGAAGCTCGAGGGACGATTCCACGGCTGGCGCGAACGCCTCGCGCGACGCCGCGGCCGTCGTCCCTCCATCGTGCCCTTCGCGGGATACGGGGGTGACGGCTGGGTGCGCGTGCTCGGCCGGGTGCTCATCGTGCCGCCCCGCAAGGACACGCCCTCCGGCGAGCCGGCGAGCGTGCGCGGCTGGCGCGCGTTCCTGGGGATCCCGGTGGGGTACGCGCCCGTCACGATCACGGTCGGTGGACGCACCCACGAGGTCGTCGCCGACCGCGGCGGCGTCGTCGACACCGTCATCGACGCGGATCTGGCGCCCGGGTGGCAGACGCTGCATCTCTCGGTCGAGGGCGGCGAGTCGGTCGAGGCCCGCGTGTTCGTGGTCGCACCCGAGGTGGGCTTCGGCGTCGTGTGCGACGTCGACGACACCGTCATGGTCACCGCGCTGCCGCGCCCGCTGCTGGCGGCCTGGAACTCGTTCGTGCTCGACGAGCACGCGCGCCAGCCCGTGCCCGGCATGGCCGTGCTGCTCGAGCGTCTCGCACGCTCGCACCCCGGCGCGCCCGTCATCTACCTGTCGACGGGCGCCTGGAACGTCGCACCCACGCTCACGCGCTTCCTCGAGCGGCACCTGTTCCCCTCGGGGTCCATGCTGCTCACGGACTGGGGCCCCACCCACGACCGCTGGTTCCGCAGCGGCAAGGATCACAAGCTCACGAACCTGCGCCGGCTCGCCGAGGAGTTCCCGCACGTGGAGTGGCTGCTCATCGGCGACGACGGGCAGCACGACGACGAGATCTACACGACGTTCACGCGCGAGTACCCCTCCTCCGTCGCCGGCGTGGCGATCCGGCGCCTCTCCCCCGCCCAGGCGGTGCTGGCCGGCGGCCGCACGGCGGTGGACGACCACACCGCCGCGGGGGTGCCCTGGGTGACGGAGGACGACGGCGCGGGCCTGGCCGACCGGCTCGAGGCCGTCGGTCTGCTCCCCGAGGGGTGACGATCCGCCTCGCGGAGCACCGGGAGGATCGGGAGCGGCGGGCGGGGATAATCGGAGGATGACCGTGCCTGCCGACGCCCGCGCCCACATCGACGACCTCGCCGCCTTCGTCGCGGCGTCGCCCTCGCCCTACCACGCGGCCGCCGAGGCGGCCCGCCGCCTCACGGCGTCGGGCTACACGGTGCTGGACGAGGCCGCGGCGTGGGAGATCGCGCCCGGCGGTCGCTACGTCGTGGTGCGCGACGGATCGGTCATCGCGTTCGCGGTGCCGGAGGGCGCCGGCGCGCTCACGCCCTTCGCGATCGTCGGCGCGCACACCGACTCCCCCGGGTTCAAGCTGAAGCCGAAGCCCACGGTGATCGGGCCCGGCGGCTGGTGGCAGCTCGGCTGGGAGGTGTACGGCGGGCCACTGCTGAACTCGTGGCTCGACCGCGAGCTCGAGCTCGCGGGCCGGCTCGTCAGGCTCGACGGCACCGAGCACCTCGTGCGCACCGGGCCGCTGCTGCGCATCCCCCAGCTGGCCATCCACCTCGACCGCGGCGTGAACAGCGGGCTCGAGCTCGACAAGCAGCGCCACACGGCGCCGGTGTGGGGGCTGGGCGACGCCGAGAGCGCCGACATCCTCGCCGCCCTCGCGGCCGAGGCCGGCGTGGCGGTCGACGAGATCGGCGGCTACGACATCGTCGCCGCCGACACGCAGGAGCCGCGCGTCTTCGGCGCCGGGAGCGAGCTGTTCGCCTCCGGCCGCCTCGACAACCTGCTCTCGACGCACGCCGCGCTCGTCGCCATCCGCGACGCCCGGCCGGCCGACGCGATCGCGATGTTCGCGGCCTTCGACCACGAGGAGATCGGCAGCTCCTCGCGCTCCGGCGCGGCCGGCCCGTTCCTCGAGGAGACGCTGCGGCGCATCGGCGCCGCCCTCGGTGCGGGCGCCGACGAGCAGGCACGCGCGTTCGCCGCGTCGCTGCACGTCTCCAGCGACGTCGGGCACTCGGTCCACCCCAACTACGCCGACAAGCACGATCCGGAGAACCGGCCCGTGGCCGGCGGCGGCCCCATCCTCAAGATCAATGCCAACCAGCGCTACGCCACCGACGCGCACGGCGCCGCGGCGTGGATGGCGGCGTGCGCCGCGGCGGGCGTGCCCTCACAGGAGTTCGTCTCGAACAACACCGTGCCGTGCGGATCGACGATCGGCCCGATCTCGGCGACGCGGATCGGCATCCGCACGGTCGACGTGGGCGCGCCGATCCTGTCGATGCACTCCGCCCGCGAGCTCACCGCCGTCGTCGACCCCTGGTACCTCTCCCGCGCGATGGGCGCGATCCTCGCCCGCTGATCCCATGACCGCCCCCGCCCTTCCCGCCCCGCCCGCCGTCGCGATCCGCCTGGAGCGCGACGAGTGGTGCGAGCGGGAGGCCGCGCACGAGGCCCGCGCCGACGCGCTCACGGCCGCGCATCGCGCCCGCGCGGCGCGTGGCGAGAAGCACCCCGTGTGGGACTTCCTGTTCACCTACTACGCGTACAAGCCCGCGCTGCTGCGCCGGTGGCATCCCGGCGCGGGCGTCGAGCTGGCCGGCGCGGCCGACACACCCCGCGCCGGATGGCGCTGGTACCGCTCGGGATCGACGCCCGACGCCGTCGTGCCCGACGCGGCGGCGTTCGCGGCCGAGAAGCCGCACCTGGCGGCGCTCATCGAGCGGATCCTGCGCGCCACGGCGGCGCGGCCGGGCCGGTTCGGCTGCTTCGGCCTGCACGAGTGGGCCATGGTCTACCGGCAGCGCGAGCACCGGCATCCCCAGCCCCTGCGGCTCGGGCAGGACGGCACCGACCGGGTCGTCGAGACGCACGAGCTGCGCTGCACGCACATCGACGCGTTCCGCTTCTTCACGCCCGAGGCGGCCCCGCGCAACGCCCTGACGCCCACGCGCGAGACGCAGACGGCGCTCGAGCAGCCCGGGTGCCTGCACGCGGGCATGGACGTGTACAAGTGGGCGGTCAAGCTCGGCCCGCTCGTGCCGGGCGAGTTGCTGCTCGACGCCTTCGAGCTCGCGCGCGACATCCGCCTGCTCGACATGGAGGCCGCGCCGTACGACCTGCGCGAGTGGGGCGTCGAGCCGGTGCGCATCGAGACGCCCGAGGGCAAGGCGGAGTACGTGCGGCGCCAGCGGGCCTTCGCGGATCGCGCGAACGACCTGCGGGCGCGGATCCTGCGCGCCTGGCTCGGCGACGGCGGGCCGGATCAGTCGGCGGGCAGCAGCACCGTCTGAGCGCCGAGCCGCAGGCGCAGCGCCAGCACGCGCTCCGCCGCCTCGCGCAGCCTGTCCTCGGAGAGCGTGCCGTCGGCCACGGCGCGGGCGATGCCGTCGGCGAGTCTGCCCGCCGTCTCGGGCCCCGATCCGACGACGTGCACGACGAGATCGGCGCCGGACGCCACCGCCGCGACCGCGTTCGCCACCGGGTCGGCGTAGCGCGGGTCGCCGCCGGCCAGCAGCATACCGAGGTCGTCGGTGACCACCACCCCGCCGAAGCCGAGCTCCTCGCGCAGGATGCGGTGCCATGCGGGAGAGAGCGACGCGGGTGCGTCGTCGACGTCGGGGTACACGAGGTGACCCGTCATCACGAGCGGCGCGCCCGCGTCGATGCCCGCCTCGAACGGCCGCGCGGTCGATTCGCGCCAGTCGGCGTACGACTGGTCGGCCACGGGGATCGTGTGGTGCGAGTCGGCCGCGACCTGCCCGTGACCCGGGAAGTGCTTGAGCGTGGTGAGCGCGAAGGGCGCCTCCCCCGCCGTCGCCGCCGCGACCCGCTCGGCCGCCGCCCGCGGCTCCGAGCCGAGCACGCGCGGCGCGATGAACGACGACGCGTCGCCGGTCACATCGGCCACGACCCCGAAGTTCACGCGCGCGCCCGCCCGCGCCACGAGCGCACCGCGCGCGGCGAACGCCGTCTCGGCGGCGGCCGGGTCCGCGGCGGCGAGCTCGCCGCCGGCCGGGAAGTCGTCCCACGGCAGCCGCGTCACCACGCCGCCCTCCTCGTCGATCGCGAGCAGCGGAGGCGCGGCGCCCTCGCCGCGCAGCGCGGCCGTCAGCGCCCGCAGCGCCGTCTCGTCCGCCGGCACGTTGGCGCCCATCAGCAGGAACGCGCCGATCCCGTTGGCGTCGAGGTAGCGCGCCGCCGCGGCCGGGTCCTGCGTGCCCACGTGACCCATCACGACGGTGCCGGCCAGCTCGCGCGCGTCCATGCCCGCGGCCATGTCGGCGGCTGCGGCGGAGACGTCCCCCGGCGCGGCGGCGACGACGGCGACCGGATCGTCGGCGGGCGGCGCGGCGGAGGCCGGTGCCGGAGCGGGCCCGCCGGGCGCGACCCCGAGGGCTGCCGCCGTGACGGCGAGAGCGAGCGCCGTCGCCCCGCGGGTGACGGTGCCGGGCGTCGCCCGATCCGTGCCGCTCGCCGTCCGCCTCACCCCTTCAGGGTACGCACCCGCCTCGGGCGCCGGCCGGTGGCGTAACGTCGGAGGTGATGACGCACCGGCCGGCCTCCGCGCGCGAGCAGCTGCGCGCCCTCGTCGGCGACGCCGGCCTCGCGGAGCGCTGGGCGGAGTTCGCGTTCGAGGACCACTTCCGCCCCGCCGCCGTGCTCGTGCTGTTCGGCGTGCTCGATGCCGCGCCCTCGGTGCACGAGGCCGATGCCGTCTCGCGCGACCTCGACGTGCTGCTGCTGGCGCGCGCCACGACGCTGCGCAGCCACGCGGGCGAGGTCGCCTTCCCCGGCGGGCGCATCGACCCGGGCGACGCCGGCCCCGTCGAGGCCGCCCTGCGCGAGGCCGTCGAGGAGACCGGGCTCGATCCCACGGGGGTCGAGGTGCTCGGCACCCTGCCCGAGGTGCCGCTGCCGCCCTCCGCGCACCGGGTCACGCCCGTGCTGGGCTGGTGGGCGCGCCCGACGCCCGTGCGCGTGGTCGACGACGGCGAGTCCTCGTCGGTCTTCCGCGCCCCGGTCGCCGACCTCGTCGATCCGGCCAACCGCTGGACGACCCGCCTGCGCCGTGGGGAGCTCGTCTTCTCCGGGCCCGCCTGGCGGCTGCGGATCGACGGGCGCGATCACCTCGTCTGGGGGTTCACGGCGAACATCCTCGACGCGATGCTGGAGCGCCTCGGCTGGGGCGAGCCGTGGGATCGGGATCGCATCATCGATCTCTGACGCCGAGGCGACGGCGGCCACCGGCGCTCACATCGCCGCCGAGGCCGATCCCCTCTCGCGGGCGCGGCGCCCGCCGGTCCAGCGCCGCACCGCGCGCAGCACGCGCCGCGCCGGCACGCCCACGGCGTACGCCAGGGTGCCGCTGAGCGAGCGGTCGCGATCGCCCAGGGCGAGCTTGCGCTCCCACGCGTCGCGCGCGCGTCCGCCCAGCCGGCGCGGCGCCCGGTGCGGGGCGAGCAGGCCCGCGCGACGGCGGGCGACGAGCTCGGCCGTGCGCGCGAGCCAGTCGTCCTCGGCCGGATCGTGGAAGTAGTTCTCGTCCAGCCACTCGGGCGCCGGTCGGTGGAACCGGCGCGCCACGACGTCCTCATCCCCCGCCAACAGCCCGCTGCCCTCGAAGACGAGGTTGATGAGCCGCCGCGACACGCCGAACGTGTCGAGCGCGATCACGGGCACGCCCTGCGCCGCCGCCTCGATCGCCGCCGTGGAGCTGACGGTGACGAGCCCCTCGGCCGTCTCGAGCGCCTCGCGCATCGGGGCCGTCGAGATGACGAGGTTCGGCGGTGTCTCGCCCAGCTCCGCCAGCAGCTCCGGATACGACACGAGCTCGCGATGCGTCTCGGCTTCGCCCGGCCGCGCGCGCAGCTTCAGCACGACGCGGCGATCGGGCTGCGCGCGCGCGGCGCGCACCAGCAGGCGCGCCACGTGCTCGCGATGCTCGCGCAGGCGCGGCACGATCGCCTGCGCCGCGAAGACGAGATCCGTGCCCTCCCGCTCCACGCGCTCCGCGGAGCGCGCGAACGGCAGCGTCGCGAGGCCGAAGCGCTGCGGGATGCCGCGCTCGGCCGCCAGGGCCGAGAACTCCCGCACCTCGCGGCGCGAGTGCAGCACGAACAGGTCGCAGCCGCGGCGGAAGTGCAGGGCCAGCCAGGTGGCGGGGATCGAGATGCCCGGCAGCCCCGTGAGGATCACGGGTGCCGGATCGAGCCGCGCCGCGAGGCGCGCGAGCACCCGCACGAGCGGCCCGCGCGCGGCCAGCAGCACGGCGTTCGCCCCCGCGAGCAGCGCGGGCAGCTCGTCGTACGTCGCGCGCCGCACGCGCTCGAGCCCGCTGCCCGCCAGCGCCGCGCGCTGCTGCGCGGGGCTGACGACCAGCTCGGTCTCGAGCACGATCAGCTCGGCCCCCGGCACCGGCGCCAGCAGGGCCGCGGCCCACTTGACGTAGGAGTCGGAGTCGGCGACCGCGATGATCCGCGGGATCTGCGCGTCCGTCACGCCGTGACGCGACGCAGCTTCGCCATCGGGGCCTCCTCGCCGGGGAACACGCGCTTCACGCCGTCGCCGAAGGCGCTCTCGATGATGCGGATGTCCCTGACGAGGTTCTTCAGACCCGTCGGCTCGAGCGAGGCCGCGTGGTCCGATCCCCACATGGTGCGGTCGAGCGTGATGTGGCGCTCCACGGCCTGGGCGCCCATCGCGACCGCCGCGAGCGAGATCTGCAGGCCGCGCTCGTGACCCGAGTAGCCCACCGGCACGCCCGGGTAGCGGTCGCTGAGCACGCGGATCATGCGCAGGTTCGCCTCGTCAGGCTCCATCGGGTAGGTCGACGTCGCGTGCATGAGCACGAGGTTCTCCGTGCCGAGGATGCCGATGGCGCGATCGATCTGCTCCATCGTCGACATCCCCGTGGAGAGGATGATCGGCTTGCCCGACGCGCGCAGCGCCTCGAGCAGCTCACCGTCGGTGAGGCAGGCCGAGGCGACCTTGTGCGCCACGACGTTGAGGTCCTCGAGGAACTCCACGCTCGGCACGTCCCACGGCGACGCGAACCAGTCGAGCCCGCGCAGCGTGGCGTAGTCGCCGATCGTCACGTACTCCTCGCGCCCGAACTCCACGCGGTGCCGGTACTCGAGGTAGGTCATCGTGCCCCACGGCGTCTCGCGCGGCATGTCGCGCATGTGCTCCGGGGTGGCGATCTCGGGCGTGCGCTTCTGGAACTTGACGGCGTCGGCTCCGGCCTCGGCGGCCACGTCGATGAGCTGCTTCGCGAGCTCCACGTCGCCGTTGTGGTTGAGGCCGATCTCGGCGATCACGTACGCGGGGTGGCCCCCGCCGATCACGCGCGATCCGATGCGGACGGTCATGTGTTCTCCCTGGTTGGTGCTGAGGCGGCCTCGAGATGCCGCCCGGTTCGGTGGTCGCGTGCCCGCAGCACGCGGTCGGCGAGGTCGCGCACGGCGCCGCCCCCGCCCGATCGATCGAGCACGACGCGCGCGGCGGCGAGGACGAGCGGATGCGCCTCCGGCACTGCCACGGGCCAGCCGACGATCTCGAGCGCCGGCAGGTCGTTCACGTCGTTGCCGAGGTACGCCACGCGCGACAGCGGGATGCCGCGCTCCTCGGCCCAGCGCCGCAGCGCCGCCGCCTTGTCGTCCTGCGCCTGCAGCACGTCGACGCGCAGCTTGCGCGCGCGCGCCGTGACGACGGGGTGGGTCTCGGTCGACAGGATCAGGATGGGGATGCCGGCCTTGCGCAGCAGGCTCACGCCCATGCCGTCGGAGCGGCTGACGCGGACCTGCTCGCCGCCGTCGCCCGACACCGACACGGTGTCGTCGGTGTGCACGCCGTCGAAGTCGGTGACGACCGCGTCGACGTCGATCCGGTCGCCGGTGCTCTCGCCCGCGCTCACCGCGATCGCGCGCGCCAGCTCGAGCTGCTCGAGCGTGTCGATCTCGAGAGCGGTGCGCTCGGGCACCTCGACGAGCGAGACGCGGCCGAAGAACCGGTGACGCGCGCTCCGGAAGCCCGCGGCGTCCATCACGTAGAACGCGCCGGTCTCGAGGTAGTGCGGCTCGCGATCCTGCCGCCGCGGGCGGTGCGCCGCGTCGTGGTTCACGCCCTCGGCGCTCTCCGCCGTGCGCCGCCACAGGAAGCCGTAGGTCTCCACGGCCGACAGGGTGCTGTCGGCCTCGCCCTCGCGCACCCGGCGCACGGCCTCCGCGAGCGCCGCGGCGTCGATGAACGGCGACGTCGCCTGCAGGAACGCGAGCGCGCCGACCTCGACGCCGCGCGATGCGAGCTCGTCGAGCGCGTGCAGCAGCGCGCTCTCCGAGCTGGCGCCGTCGCCCGCGAGCTCGGCGGGGCGGCGCACGATCTCGGCGCCCCACTCGGCCGCGAGCGACGCGATGTCGTCGTCGTCGGTCGTGACGACCACCCGGTCGATGCCGGCCGCCGCGCGCGCGGCCGCGATGGCGCGCGCCACGAGCGGCACACCGCCCACGGTGCGCAGGTTCTTGCCCGGGACTCCCTTGGAACCGCCGCGCGCGGGGATGATCGCGACGGCCTCGCTCACGACGAGGACCCCATCCGGTTGCGCGATGGCGCGCTGGTGGCCTCGACGATCGTGCTGCCCGTGCCCGCGAGCACGATCGGCAGCGTCGTCAGGGTGCTCGACAGCAGCGTGCGCACCTCGATCGGGCGCCCCAGGCCCGCCAGCGCGACCTCCACCGGCAGTCCCAGGCGCACGACCCGCACGCGCGGGATGCGGGCGACGGCCTCGAGCAGCTCGTCGGGCTCGCGCCGATGCGGCAGGTAGGTGACGGGTCCGGCGGATGCCTCGCGCGCGACCCACGCGAGGTGCTCCGAGCGGCGCATGTGCCCGTCGACCGAGCGCGCCGTGCCGAGCACGATCCGATCTCCGTCGATCGTCGAGGCGACGGCGTCGCTGGGCGCGGATGCGCGCAGCCACTCGAACGCGTGCCGCTGCACCCGCAGGGCGTAGTCGGCCACCGCCTTCTCGCGCGCGGCGCCGAGCGGGAAGGCCGTGAACAGGTCGGCGTCGCCGGCGAGCGAGCGGCGGCGCACGTGATCGAGGGCCAGCGGCGCGATGCGCGTCGCGAGGCCGCGCTCGGCGACGCCGGGGCGGCGATAGGGCCGCGTGCCGGCGAGGGCGTCGGCGAAGGCCAGCGTGTTGAGCCCGTCGTCCAGGAAGGTGACGCGCCGGGGACGCAGCACGGCCGCCGCCATCCGGAACTGGCCGGAGAAGCCGTCGCCCACGAGCCAGTGGCTGTGAGAGGCGAGCATGCGCCACGGGATGCCGAAGTACGGCTGCTTGTCGGCGAAGGCGGCGCCCCGCCGGATCAGCTCGTCGGCCGTCTCGGGCACCTGGGGCGTGACGCGCGCGGCGAGGTCGACCGTGCGACCGTGCGCGGCCGCCCACTCCGCCGCACCGACGAGCTGCAGCGGCGATTCCACCCACGCGAGCACCGATTCGCCCACCATGTGTTCACCCTGCGCCCCCACGGTGAACGAATCGGCCGACGAAGGTTACGCGCAGGCAACGCGTTCGGGAACGGTAGCGGTCCGCGTCCCGGCGGGCTCAGTCGGCGGACGCGTATCGGACGGCGGCGCGCGCCACCTGCGTCTGGTAGTCGAGCGTGTCGTTGTACGACCGCACGGCGCGGATCCACGCGTCGGCATCCTCGAGCGTGCTGTCGAGGCGGCACAGGTAGCGGGCGGCCGTGGCCGCCGCGTCGTCGATGCTGTGCGGGCTCGCCGTGCCGTCGCCGTCGGCGTCGACCGCCCACCTCCCCCACGTCTCCGGGATGAACTGCAGCGGCCCGACGGCGCGATCCCACTCGGTGTCGCCGTCGAGCGCGCCGCCATCCGTGTCGGGGATCGCGAGCGTGCGGTTCGTGCCGTCCAGCGGGATGCCGCGGATCTCCGGGCGCGCGACGCCGTCGGCATCCACCGCGCCGCCGTGGATCGTGCCGTGCCGGCTCTCGACCCAGCCGATGCCGGCCAGCGTGTTCCAGCCGACCGCGCAGCCCTCGGCCCGCGCGCGGGCGTCGGCGGCGACGTACGCGCGCAGCGCGCGCTCGGGGATGCCGGTGGCCCATGCGGTCTCGGCCAACCAGATCGGATCCGCCGCCTCGCCCGCGGATCCCGGCGCCTCGGCGGGGGCCGCCGAGAGCGGATCGGGCGGCGCGGGAGCCGAGGTCGCCGGCCGCCACGCCTGCGCCGGCCGGAATCCGCTCAGCGCGCCGACGAGCGTGACCACGCCCCACACGGCGAGGACGCCGACGAGCGCGACCACGCCCACGACCGTCCCGACCCCGCGCCTTCTGGATGCCACCCCCCGATCCTGACGCAGGCGGCTGGAGGTTGGCCTCGCGGCCCGCGCGGGAGAATGGGCGGATGACGCCCGCACACGCTGTCCCGCCGGCGAGGCGGCCGCTCCCCGGCGGGGACGTTGCACGCGTTCCGGCATTCGTCAAGACCCCCGCGGCTTCTCGCCGCCCCTCTCTATCGTCGGGTGCAGGGAAGCCGTCCCGGCCGGGTCCGAGGAGGACGAGTTGAGTTCACCGTCGATGGAGAGCACCGCGCCCCTGCTCGAGGGCCGCTACCAGCTCAGCGAATGCGTCGGCGCCGGCGGCATGGCCACCGTCTACCGCGCGCACGACACGGCGCTCGGCCGCACCGTCGCCGTGAAGATGATGCGCACCGGACTCGAGGCGGCGGGCGCCCGATCGGCGCGCAGCGAGTCGATCGCCCTCGCCTCCCTCAGCCACCCGGGCCTGGTCACCCTCTTCGACGCCCGGTTCTCGCCGGGCGGGCCCGAGTACCTCGTGATGGAGTACGTCGACGGGCCCACGCTGAGCGATCGCATCCGGCGCGGGCCCCTGCCGGCCGCCGACGTGGCGGAGCTCGGCGCCGAGCTGGCCGAGGCGCTTCACGCCGTCCACTCCGCCGGCGTGGTACATCGCGACGTCAAGCCGTCGAACGTGCTGCTCGCTCCCTCCGGCACGCCGGGGCGCGTCTACCGCGCGAAGCTCGCGGACTTCGGGATCGCCTACCTGCTCGGCGAGGCGCGGCTCACCTCGCCCGGCGTCGTGATCGGCACGCTGTCGTACCTGGCGCCCGAGCAGCTGCGCGGCGCGGAGCCGTCGCCGGCCGCCGACATCTACTCGCTGGGCCTCGTGCTGCTCGAGGCGCTCACCGGGGAGCGTGCGTTCCCGGCCTCGGCGCCCAACGAGGCCCTCGCCGCCCGGCACGCCCTCACGGTCGAGCTGCCCGACGCCCTGCCGTCGGGTTGGGCGGCGCTGCTGCGGCGGATGACGGCCGACGATCCGGCCGCGCGCCCCTCGGCGATCGAGGTGGCGCTCGAGGCGCGCGCCATCGCTCCCCCGCGCGCGAGCGCGACCGCGACCGCGACGCAGCCCACGCTCCCGATGCCCGAGGACGAGACCACGCCCGCCGCGACGAGCGTGCTGCCGCATACCGCGCCGCTCGCCGCGCCGGTCGTCGCCGCGCGTCCTCCTCGCCGCCGCCGGCTCGCCGCGGGGTTGGCGCTCGCCGCGGCGGCGGTCGCGGTCGGCGGGGCCTTCGCCCTCGACGCCTTCACGCCCACCGCGGCCCCCGTCGTCACCGAGGAGTCCGTCGAGCACGAGGCCCCCGCCGTGGTGCCGCCGGCTCCGGCCGACGACGACGCGACCGAGCCCGCCCACTCCGGCTCCGGCACCGGCTCCGAGACCGTGCAGAACGGACCGCAGGGCGGGCCGGACGAGGCGGCGAAGGCCGCCGAGGAGGAGCGCAAGCGCGCCGAGGAGGCCCAGAAGAAGGCCGAGGAGGCGCAGAAGAAGGCCGACGAGCAGGCGCGCAAGGACGCCGAGGAGGCCCAGAAGAAGGCGGACGAATAGCGCGAGAAGGGCGGGGACTGAGCGGCCGGCGTGACCATGGCTCGTGACATCCGCGGCGCGGCGGTCGCCGTGGCGCGCGACCTCGGCGACCAGCCGCGCCTTCTGCTCGCCGCCAAGACGGCGGTCGCCGCCGCGATCGCCTGGTACGTCGCCCCGCTGATCCCCTTCACCGCCGACGAGTACTCGTACTACGCGCCGCTCGGCGTGCTCGTGAGCATGTATCCCACGCTCGCGCGCTCGCTCCGCTCCGGCGCGCTCGCGCTGCTCGGCCTGGCGCTGGGCATCGGCATCGGCATCGCGGCGCTGCTGCTCGTGTGGGCCGATGTCCCCGGCATCGTCGCCGTGGCGCTCGTGGTCGGCGTCGGCGTCGCGCTCGGCGGCATCCGGGCGCTCGGCGCCGGCCGCGAATGGATCGCGATGGCGGGCCTGTTCACCCTGCTGCTCGGCGGGCGCAGCATCGAGGAGTTCTCCGTCTCCTACCTCGTGACCATGGCGTTCGGCGTGGTCGTCGGCGTCGCCGTGAACCTGCTCGTCTTCCCACCGCTGTACCTGCGCCGCGCGAGCGAGCGGCTCTCCGCGCTGCGCTCGGTCGCGGCGGCGCAGCTGCGCGCGGTGGCCGACGCCGTCGCCGCCGGCGAGGCCGAGCCGGACGAGATCGAGAGCGGCCTGCGCGAGCTGAGCACCACGGCCGCGGCCGTCGCGGACGAGGTGCGCGAGGCCGACGAGAGCCGCGCCGCCAACCCCCGCGCGCGCGGGCGGCAGCAGGTGCAGGACCAGAACCTGCGCCGGATGCGCGCACTCGAGCGCACCACCGCGGCCACACGCGAGCTCGCCGAGACCCTCATCGACGCCAGGACCCGCGCGCTGCCCGAAGACCCCGACCTGCGGGATCGGCTGAGCGAGGCCATCACGCGCGCCGCAGATCTCGTCGAGGCTCCGCCCGACGAGCCGTCCGAGCGCGGCCGGCTGGATTCCGCCCAGCAGGCGCTGGACCGGTTCCGCGAGACGGTGGACGCGCGCGTCGCGCCGCATCCTTCCTCCGCCGACCGCCTGCTGACCGCCGCGCTGTGCCTGCAGCGGATCATCGACGCGTCGGGCCCCGTGCTCTGACGACCCGGTCGCCGCTCCCCGGCGCCGGTCCGGTCAGCGGAACAGCCCGCCGATCCCCCCGACGATGAACATGAGCGCCGGCACCAGCACGAGTGCCGCGGCGACGAGCGCGCACCCCGCGCAGCCGACGGCCGTCAATGCCCGCGCGATCCTCGTCGGCTCTCCATCCGCCACCCTTCGATCCTGGCGGGGGCCTCCGACACCCGATCGGTCCACCTATCTCGTCTTGCCGTCCTCCGCGTCGACCGCCGGCGCCTCGGGCGCGTCCTTGGCCGGCCCGATGCCCACGGGCACCGGATCCTCGGAGTGGTGCAGGTCGAAGGCGGGCCGCTCGCTGCGGATGCGCGGGATCGACGTGAAGTTGTGGCGCGGCGGCGGGCAGCTCGTGGCCCACTCGAGCGATCCGCCGTAGCCCCAGGGGTCGTCCACGGTCACCTTCGGCGCCCGGCGCGCGGTGATCCACACGTTCAGGAAGAACGGGATCATCGACGCTCCCAGCAGCACGGCCCCCACCGTGGAGAGCTGGTTCATCCAGCCGAACCGGTCCTCCTCGGCGTAGTCATCCAGAGGTTGCCGCCCACGCCGGGTGTGAAGGTGGCGTTGGCGAGCGGCTGATACGCCGTCCACCCGAACGAGGCCGCGCCCTGCGGGGTGAGGAAGCCGCCCAGTGCGATGAGCGAGCCGAAGAAGAACAGCCAGAACGAGAACGCGTTCAGGCGCGGGAACGCCACGTCGGGCGCCCCGATCTGCAGGGGCATGATCGCGTTCGCGAACCCGGCGAACAGCGGCGTCGCGAACATCAGCAGCATCACGGTGCCGTGCATCGTGAACAGCTGGTTGTACTGCTCCTTCGTCGGCAGGATCTGCATGCCGGGCGCGAACAGCTCGGCGCGGATGATCAGCGCCATCACGCCGCCGAAGAGGAAGAAGATCAGCGACGCGATGAGGTACATGTACCCGACGGTCTTGTGGTCGGTGGAGGTGATCCACCGGACGAGGACGTTCCCCTTCTGCTCGGTGCGCCGCCTCGCGAGCAGCCGCGCCTGCGCGGCGGGCATCGGCGGGGCCTCGCGCCTGACCTGCTCTGTGCTCATGCGCGCTCCTGCGTCGCCGGACGGGGCTCCCGCGTGAACCGCGGGATCGCGTCGAGAGTACGGGCGCGATGCGCCCCGCCCCACGGGGTTGCCCGCCGCGGGCCGCGGCGGTATACGCCGCACGTTGGCCGCGACGGAGTTGAATGGACGCATGAGCTACGCCGCAGAGGAGAGCACGATCGAGTACGCGGCTCGACGCATCCGGCTCGAGACGAACGCCCAGTTCGACGCGCTCGTGGCCGCGTTCGAGCGAGCCGTTCCCGCGCTGCCCGACGCGGAGGCGGCCGCGCAGGCGGATGGCGCGGAGTGGTCCGCCTTCGTCCGCGGCGTGCAGTGGGAGTCGCCGAGCGGATTCGTGCGCGTGTGGTCCTCCCGTCCCGACGAGCTGCTGCGGCACGCCGGCGGCGACGCACGCAGCGCGGTGTGGCTCATCGCGCATCACGGCATCGCGGCCCGGCTGTTCCGCCACGACGCCGGGACCATGCTCTACTCCCCCATCCGCGTCGAGGCGCACGCCGCCCGCCGCCCCGGCACGGTGCTGAGCCTCGAGCTGCCGAGCGCGCCTCTGGCGGCATTCGGCATCAACAAGCTCACGCAGGCCGGCGCCGAGCTCGACCGCGCCCTCGGTGACCTGCTCGAGGACCTCGGCCTGCCCCGCCCCTCGGCCCTGCGGCGCTAGCGTGCGTCAGAACCGGTCATCGCCGACCTCACGCGATGCGAGGGAGGGCCTGATGGAACCCGTCAGCGCGGCGCCCCGCACCTGCGTGAGGGGGTCTGCTGAGGCCTCTCATTCCGACGCGGAAGGGCGTTGACTTGTCTCCGAGGCAGTCGCCGCATCGGCGGGGCGCCTCGTTCCGCACGAACGATCTCACGAAGGAGACCACGCATGCGTGGAGTCATGATGTACGCCCCCGGCGACGTCCGCGTCGAGGAGCGCGAGGACGCGTCGATCCAGGAGCCGACGGACGCCGTCATCCGGCTGGCCGCGAGCTGCATCTGCGGTTCCGACCTGTGGCCCTACCGCGGTGTCGAGGCGCTGGCGGCGACGCCGCAGGCCATGGGGCACGAGTACGTCGGCGTCGTCACCGAGATCGGCGCCGACGTGAAGAACGTGAAGGTGGGCGACTTCGTCGTCGGCTCGTTCGTCGCCTCCGACAACACGTGCGAGATCTGCCAGGCGGGCTACCAATCCCGTTGCGTCCACAACGTGATGATGGGCGCTGTCGGCACGCAGGCAGAGTACGCGCGGGTCCCGCTCGCCGACGGCACGCTCGTCGCGACGCCGGGCCAGCCCGATGCCGACCTCATCCCGTCGCTGCTCGCCGCCTCCGACGTCCTCGGCACGGGCTGGTTCGGTGCGGTGGCGGCCGAGGCCGGACCGGGCAAGACGATCGCGATCGTCGGCGACGGCGCCGTGGGTCTGTCGGCCGTGCTCGCCGCTCAGCACCTCGGCGCCGAGAGGATCATCGTGCTCAGCCGCCACCCGGAGCGGCAGGCGCTGGCGCGCCAGCTCGGGGCGACCGACATCATCGAGGAGCGCGGCGACGCCGGCGCCGCGAAGGTGAAGGAGCTGACGGGCGGCTACGGCGCGCACGGCACCGTCGAGGCCGTGGGCACCCAGGAGTCGATGTGGCAGGCGATCCACTCCACCCGCGCGGGCGGCTACGTCGGCTACGTCGGCGTCTCGCACGGCGTGCAGCTGGACGGGCTCGACCTGTTCTTCACGGGAGTGCACCTGCACGGCGGCCCCGCCCCCGTGCGCCGCTTCCTGCCCGAGCTGATCCAGCTCATCTGGGACCGGAAGATCGACCCCGGCAAGGTGTTCGACCTCACTCTCCCACTGGAGGCCGCTGCCGAGGGCTACCGCGCGATGGACGAGCGCCGCGCCACCAAGGTGCTGCTCACCCTCTGACCGCGGCCGCGGGCCCGCGCGCAACGGACGCGCGGGCCCGCGGGCGACTTGCCGACGCGCGCGACTCCGCGATGTACTGGCTCTGTGCAGCGCCACGAGAACGGACCGGTGTCGGCATCTCTCCCCGAAGGGTCACCGTCGCCCAGCGACGTCCTGATCCGCCCCGCGCTGCCGGCGGATGCCGAGGCGATCGCCGCGATCTGGCGGGTCGGGTGGCGCGACGCCCACCTCGGCCATGTGCCCGAAACCCTCGTCGCGGCGCGCACGCCCGAGTCCTTCGCGCGGCGGTCACGCGAGCGGATCGCCGACACGATCGTCGCGACCCGCGGGGACGAGGTCGTCGGCTTCACAATGACGCACGGCGACGGCGCTGGTCACGTCAGGTCGACCTTCCCGAGTTCGGCGAGTCCGCACCAGTGCGGCTGACATCATCACGTGCCAGGGACGAGGTTCGCGCCCTCGTCAGCGACGACGCAGATCGGGCCATGATGGACGCGTTGCGTAAGGGCATCCGCAGTACGCAACTCGCCCCCACGCCCGGCATGGCTGATCAGCCTTCGGGAACCACGACGACCTTGCCGCCGGCGTGCCCGGTCTCCACGGCTGCGATCGCCTGACCTGCGTCATTGAGGTCGTACTGGGTGTCCGCATGGGGGTCGACCAGCCCGTACTGGATCACCTCGGTGATCTTCCCCATGGCCTCAGTCGTACGTGCCAAGCCCCGGCCGCCCAGTTCGACCGCGGCGTCCGGATCGGCCGCGGAGATAATCCGCCCCGGATCGGCCACCAGATCGGCGACGGCACGCAGCGCGTCACCGCCGACAAGATCGACGATCAGGTCGACGCTGGAAGCGACTTCTCGCACGCGATCGGCCACGCCCGAACCGGATCCGATGAAGGCCGCACCGGTGGACTCGATCAGTTCCCGCTTGGCCACGTCGGCCACGCCGAGGACCGTGAACTCGTGTACCCGGCCGATCTGCGCGGCCATCAGCCCCACCCCGCCGCCAGCGCCCAACAAGAGCAGGGTCTGGCCTGGTTCCAGTTCGATTTGGTGGGTGGCGTCATAGGCGGTGGCTGCGGCCACCGGAATGGTGGCGGCGTCGATGAAGGAGATCTCCTCGGGCTTGGCCACAGTGGTGGAGGCGCTCAAGAGCGTGTGCTCGGCCAGTCCGCCCTGCCCGGGCGCCACCAGGCCGTGCACCTCATCGCCCACCGCGAAGCCTTCGGTCCCGCCGCCCACCGCGATGACCACGCCGGCGGCTTCACGGCCCATCGGCGCCGGCAACGACCAGGCACGACCCAGCCGGCCCTCGCGCATCTTCCAGTCGGCCGGATTCACACCGGCGGCCCGGACCTCGATGGCCAGTTCCCCGGGTCCAGGCTCCGGAATAGGCCGGTCGATCAGCTGCTGGGTTTCGGGTCCGCCGTAGTCGGTGAAGACGTAGACCTTGGACATGAATGCGATCTCCTTCTGATCTGAGCGGTGTGTCTTAGTGCCCTAGATAACGTGACGATGGGGGTCAGAGCCGAGGGGGTTCGTCCTCACCGGCGGCTTCGGCGGCGTCGGCTTCCTCCCGGGTCGCGAAGGCGGCGCCGGCAGCATGCTCCGGTGGGCTGTAGATGGTGTAGAGCAGCAGCGGCTCGTCGCCGGTGTTGCGGAAGTTGTGCCGGGCTCCGGCGGGTACCGCGCATTGGTCACCGGCATCGATGGGGTGGGTGTGGCCGTTGAGATCGGCTTCGCCGGTGCCGGAGACGAAGGTCAGGATCTGGTCGGTGTGCTCGTGGACCTCGTCGCCGATCTGGCCGCCGGGCGGGATGGTCATCACCATGATCTGGGCGTGTTCACCGGTCCACAGCACCTTCCGGAAGTCGGGGTTTGGGGTGTGACACTTCTTGTAGACGGTCGTTACCAGGAAGGAACGACAGGCAGAGATGTCTACGAATCGCAGGAAGTTCACTGAGGAGTTCAAGGCCGACGCGGTCCAGCTCGTCGTGCAGGG
>NZ_BAAGRQ010000021.1:0-25304 GCF_054782875.1 Microbacterium petrolearium | reverse complement strand
TTCCGAACCCGGAAGCTAAGCCTCTCAGCGCCGATGGTACTGCAGGGGGGACCCTGTGGGAGAGTAGGACACCGCCGGACACCACTTCACCGGAAGGCCGCCCAACGCTGGGCGGCCTTCCGTCGTTCACACGACGATCGAGCCCCTCCCGAGAACGCCTGACGGTGTTCCCGCGAGGGGCTCGAGTCGTCTCGGGGGAGCGTCGCTCCCTAGAATCGGCGGCATGGTCGCCTCCCTCCATCCGCGCAATGTCCTCGTGTCCGAGCAGCTTCGCGCCGCCGGCATCCCGGGCGAGATCGTGATCCTCCCCGACGCCGCCGCGACCGCCGCGCAGGCGGCGGCCGCGCTCGGGGTCGAGGTCGGGGCGATCGCCAACAGCCTGGTGTTCTGGTGCGACGACGCGCCGCTGCTCGTGATGACGAGCGGCGCGCACCGAGTCGACACCGCCGCCCTCGCCGAGCGTCTGGGCCTCGCCGAGATCCGGCGGGCCAAGCCCGACCAGGTGGTCGCCGCGACGGGGCAGGTGATCGGCGGCGTCGCTCCCACCGGGCACCCGGCGCCCATCCGCACGATCGTCGACGAGCACCTGGCGGCCTACCCGCAGCTGTGGGCCGCCGCCGGCACGGCGCACTCCGTCTTCCCGCTCACGTTCGAGGAGCTCGTGCGCCTCACCGGCGGCACGATCGCGAAGGTCGACTGAGGCGATCAGCCCAGCAGGGCGTGCGCGACCGTGAAGATGGCCACTCCGGCCAGCGCGCCCACGACCGTGCCGTTGAGCCGGATGTACTGCAGGTCGCGGCCGACCATGAGCTCGATCTTCTCGCTCGTCTCCTCGGCGTCCCAGCGCTCCACGGTGTCGGTGATCAGCGACGCGATGTCGTGGCGGTAGCGGTCGACGAGGAACACCGCGGCGTCGGTGATCCATCCGTCCACCCTCGCCTGCAGCGCCGGGTCGGTCTCGAGTCGCTGCCCGACGTCGACCAGCGCATCGCGCACCCGCTCGCGCAACGGGCTCGCCGGGTCCTCGAGCGAGCGCACGAGGCCCGCCTTGGCCGTGCCCCACGCGGCGCCGGCGAGCTCGCGCACCCGCGGGCTGTCGAACACCGACTCCTTCGCCTCGGCCAGCTTTCGTCGGGTCGCGTCGTCGTGCTGCAGGCTCTGCGCCAGCCGGCCGAGGTAAGCGCTCACGGCACGCCGTGCCGGGTGATGCGGATCGGCGCGTACGGCGTCGACGAACGCCACCGCCTCGCGGTAGACGGTGTCGTCGACGAACCGGTGCGCGAGCGACGGCACCCACGAGGGCAGCCGCCCGGAGACGAGCCCGTCGAAGATCGCGCGGTTGCCCGCGAGCCAGCCGGCGACGCTCTCGGCGGCCAGGTCCACGGCCGCGCGGTGCGCGTCGGCATCGACCAGCCGCTCCAGCCACGTGCCGAGCGGCGCGCCCCAGTCGGGGTCGATGAAGTGCTCGCGCGCGAGCGACTCGATCACGTCCTGCACGTCGTCGTCGCTCAGCGCCGAGAGCACGCCCGACGCCATCGCCGCGCCCTCCGACGCGACGCGCTCGGCGTGCGCGGGCTCGGACAGCCACGCGCCGAGGCGGGATGAGATGGGCGTGCCCTCCAGCTTGGCGCGCACCACGGGTGAGGAGAGGAAGTTCGTCTCCACGAACTCACCGAGCGAGCGGCCGATCTCGTCCTTGCGCGTGCGGATGATCGCCGTGTGCGGGATCGGCAGCCCCATCGGCCTGCGGAACAGCGCCGTCACGGCGAACCAGTCGGCCACGGCGCCGACCATGCCGCCCTCGCCGGCGGCGCGCACGTAGGCGAGCGCCGGCACCTCGTCCTGCCACACGAAGCCGACCGCGAAGAGGATCGCGGTGGCCAGCAGCGCCCCGAGCGCAACCGCCTTCATGCGCCGCAGGGCGCGGCGCCGCTCGCGATCGGCCGGGGACAGCAACTCGGTCGGCGTGCGGGTCATGCGGTCATCCTGGCATGCCGAAACGGAGCCGACACCCGGGCGTGCCGAGTACAGTGACCTGCGTGATCGAAGACATCCAGAAGCGCGCGCTGCACCGGACGAGGATCCTGGAGGGCCAGCTGCGCGGCCTCGGCCGGATGATCGAGAACGAGGACTACTGCATGGACATCATCACGCAGTCGCGCGCCATCCAGCGCTCCCTCGAATCGCTCAATCGGCTGCTGCTGGAGAACCACCTGCGCACGCACGTCACCCACATGTTCGAGACGGGGGGCGACAACCGCGAGCAGGCCGTCGAGGAGCTGCTGCGCGCCTTCGACTTCGACGGCCGCTGACGCCGGGCCGCTGGGCCGCGCCCGCGTCAGGACCCGAGCGGCCCGAGCCAGTACGACGCCGCGGTCGCGTGCGCCGACTCCGGATCGGAGGGATGGAAGGCGCCCGCCAGCACGTCGCGGTACAGGCGCGAGAGCTCGTTCGACGCGAAGTACGACGAGCCGCCCGCGACGAGCATCGCCTCGTCGACGATCCGCTTCGCCGCGGCCGTGGCGCGGTGCTTCACGCCCGACAGCAGCGTGAACCAGCGGGCGCCGTGGTCGGCGACCTCGTCGACGTCGCCCGCGAGGGCGGTGATCTGCGGCGGCAGCGCGTCGTAGGCCAGGCCCATTTCGGCCACGCGCCAGCGGATGTCCGGGTCCTGCGCGTACGCGAGTCCTGTCTTCTTCGAGCGGCGCCGGCCGGCCGTCTCGACGGCCAGGTCGAGGGCGCGGCGCGCGATGCCGGTGTACACCGAGGCGAGGAGGAGCTCGAACACGGCGAAGATGCCGAAGACGAGCGGATCGGGGGACGGCCCCGGCGGCACGAGGCGCACGACGCGCTCGGCCGGCGCGACGGCGCCGTGCAGCTCGGTGGTGCGGCTCTGGGTGCCGCGCATGCCGAGGGTGTCCCAGTCGTCGCGCGTGACCACGGCGTCGGAGCGCGGCACGAACGCGAACACGAGCCGCGGGTCGTCGGGATCGGAAGCGTCCAGGCCGTGCAGGCCGAGCTGGGTCCACACCGGCGCGAGCGAGGTGAAGATCTTCGTTCCCGTGAACGCGTAGGCCCCGTCGGGGCGCGGCTCGGCGACGGTGTCGCTGCCGAAGAGCACGAGGTCGTTGCCGGCCTCGCTGATCCCGAACGCGAACACCTCGCCGGCCGCGGCGCCCTCTTGCACGAAGGCGAGGTCGTCGATCCCGCGGTCGCGCAGCACCTTCGCCACGCCCGTCCAGACGAGGTGCATGTTGATCGCGAGCGCCGTGGCGGGCGCGGCCGTCGCGAGCCGCTGCTGCAGCACGGAGGCCTGCGCGAGGCTGAGCCCGGCGCCGCCGCGGTCGGCGGGCACGAGGATCGCGAGGTACCCGGCATCCCGCAGCTCGGCGAGATCGTCGTCGGGGAAGACGTTGTCGGCGTCGACGCGCGTGGCGCGGCCGCGGATGCGCTCGAGCAGCTCGTCGGGCAGGTGGTCGGCGGGCTCGAAGCCCGCGGCGTCCCGGGAAGCGGTCATGCCGCCAGCCTAGAACGGCGCGGGAGGGGCGGGACGGGGCAGCAGGCGTTGGGTCGGCTGCCTCACGGGTGAGCCGATGCCGCTGCGTCACGGCGCAGGACGAATCCGGCGTGGTGCAGGACGCCGTCCACGTACTGCCCGAACGCCCAGAATCCGGTGTCGTCGAGGTACGTGATGCGGTCCCCGTCCAGCCAGAAGCGACCCGTGTACGCGTCGCGGCGCCCGCCACGGGTCTCGCTGTAACGGCCGTCCCGGGTGAGGAACTGCGTCATGCCCCTGCCCGCGTCCGTCCACGCCCCCAGGCGTGGGTCCTCCGCCGCGAGCGCGTCGGTCCCGGCGGCGCGGGTGGGCTCCCCGTCGCGCGCGACGAGCGTGCCGTCAACGACCACCGCGCGCAGCGCGTGCGGGCTCACGACGAGCATGTGCCGGATCTGCTCGGCGCGCACCGCGCCCTCGATCACCGCGAAGGTCGCGGGGTTCCCCGGGACGAGATCGAAGGTGGCGGCGTCCGCGGAGAACGGCGGCGCGAGGACGGTCTCGACGTACAGGGGCACGGTCGCCGCGCCCCGACCGTCGATCACATCGGCGTCGGGGTGCTCGCCGGCGTCGGCGGCGATGACGGCGCCCGCGACGTGAACATCGCCCTGCGCCGTCCGCGTCGCGGTGACGTGGATGAGCGTGTCGATGACGGTGAGTCGGCGCATGCTGTCCTCCAGAGGTGGGTCGAGCTCTGCGGGTCGGTCCGGCTCAGGGTATGCGGAACGAGCCGGTGACCGTCTGGATCATGCCCGTGTCGGGCTGGGGACTGGCGTCGCGCCCGCGCAGGTCGGGGAAGCCGCGCACGCACGCGGCGGCGAGGAGCACGCACAGCACCGCGAAGCCCGTCGCGACCCAGAACGCCGCAGCCGGGCCCACGCCGTCGATCACGAAGCCGGCGATCGCCGATCCGAGTGCGGCGCCGATCAGCTGGCCGGTGTTGAGCCAGCCGTACGCCTCGGCCGTCTCGCTGAACTTGACGCTCGCCGAGACGATCGAGAACGTCAGCGCGAACACCGGCGCGATGCCCATGCCGGCCACGAGCACCGAGAAGCCCAGCCACCAGGCGTTGAGCGAGAAGAGGGTGAGCGCGATGCCGAACGCCATGATGGCGAGGCGGCGGGCGGCCGACCACGGTCCCATGGGCAGGTGCCCGAAGCCGAGCCCGCCGGCGAGGCTGCCGGCCGCGAAGACCGCGAGGATGAGCCCCGACTCCAGCCCGCCCTCGCCGTAGGCCGCGACCACGCCGGTCTCGAGCGACGAGATGGCGGCGAGCATGACGACGCCGACCACCGTCGACAGGATCACGGGCGGCTTGCGCAGCACGCGGCCGAGCGGATGGCGGCTGCGCGGGATGCGCACCCGGCCGACCTCGGGGGAGAAGATGAACCACGCGCCGCCCGCGAGCAGGAACACGATGATGAGCAGCAGCGCGGCGACCGTGCTGATCTGGATCGCGACGAACGTCGTGAGCACGGGCGCGACCACCCAGATGATCTCCTGCAGCGACGCGTCGAGCGAGAACAGCCGCGTCAGGCGCGAGGCGTTGACCATCTTGGGATAGATCGTGCGCACGGCCGGCTGCACGGGCGGGGTCGACAGGCCGATGACGAGGCCGCACGCGATGAGCGCCGCGACGGGCAGCGGCACGAGCGCCAGCAGCAGCAGCGCGACGGCCTGCACGCCCGTGGTGAGCAGCAGCACGGGCCGCATGCCCCACGCGCCCATCCACCGGCTCGTGAGCGGCCCCGCCACGGCCTGGCCGATCGACGTGGCGGCCAGCACGGTGCCGGCCGCGCCGTAGGAGTGCGTGAGGTGCTCGATGTGCAGCAGCACGGCCAGCGACATCATGCCGCCGGGGAAGCGTGCCGTCAGCTGCGCTGCGATGATGCGCGCGACGCCCCGCGTGCGCAGAAGATCCCGGTACCCCGCCACAGGTGTCAACGCTACCCCGCGCGCGCTGTGCGTGCGCCTGCGCGGCCCGCCCTGCGCGACACGCCGCGACACGCCGACGCAGCCTCTCCACAGAAGTTCGGATGTCGGTGGTCCGCCGTATCGTCCGGGCTGTGGAGAGCCGCGGGGACGGGGCGCCGAATGCCCGGCGATCAGGCGATTCCGCGGGCGCTCCGGCCCTCCGAGCTGTGGACGAATCGGTGCACAGACCTGTGGGCAAGCGGTGGAGAGCGGTGGAAAATCACATGGATGTAACTACTACCCCTTGTGGTGCATCTGAATGTCGGTACCCATATGTAGTATTGAGCTCCCGGCGGAGGTTACGCCGGCGCAGCACAGATCTTGAGGGGAACAGCAACATGGCGATCACGGTCTACACCAAGCCGTCCTGCGTCCAGTGCACGGCCACGTACCGCGCTCTGGACTCCAAGGGCATCGAGTACGAGGTCACCGATCTGTCGCAGGACCCGGCTGCTCTCGAGCAGGTCAAGGCCCTCGGCTACATGCAGGCGCCGGTCGTCGTCACCGACGAGGGCCACTGGTCGGGCTTCCGCCCCGACAAGATCGACGAGCTCGCCGCGCGCCTGGCCTGACCGACGCGTCGGCCGAGTCGCCGGCTTCGGCGCCGTCGGGAACAGCCCTTCGAGGCAGCTCAGGAATCCGGGGAGGGATCATGGCAACCGCAACCGCAACCGCAACCGCAACCGCGACCGAGGTGCCGCTCCTCGTCTTCTTCTCGAGCGTGTCGGGCAACACCGCGCGTTTCATCGAGAAGCTCGGGCTGCGGGCCGAGCGCATCCCCCTGCACCGCTCGGACGAGCCGCTGAGCGTCGACGAGCCGTATGTGCTCGTCACGCCGACCTACGGGGGCGGCGACGGCAACGGCGCGGTGCCCAAGCAGGTCATCCGATTCCTGAACGACGAACACAATCGACGCGGGATCCGCGGGGTCATCTCCGCGGGCAACACCAACTTCGGCGACGGCTTCTGCCTCGCCGGTGACATCATCAGCCGCAAGTGCGACGTGCCCCACTTGTATCGGCTCGAACTGTTCGGCACGCCCGAAGACGTGGATCGCGTCAGCGAAGGATTGGAACGATGGTGGAAGCTGCAGTGACCTCAGACGTGGACTTCAAGCACGACGTCAGGTTCGAGGGGATGGACTACCACGCCCTCAACGCGATGCTGAACCTGTACGACGAGAACGGGAAGATCCAGTTCGACGCCGACAAGCGCGCCGCGCGGGAGTACTTCCTGCAGCACGTCAACCAGAACACGGTGTTCTTCCACTCGCTCAAGGAGCGTCTCGACTACCTCGTCGAGAAGGAGTACTACGAGGGCGCCGTCATCGAGAAGTACCCGTTCGAGTTCATCCAGAAGCTCAACGACTTCACCTACGCGCAGAAGTTCCGCTTCGAGACGTTCCTGGGCGCGTTCAAGTACTACACGAGCTACACGCTCAAGACGTTCGACGGCAAGCGCTACCTCGAGCGCTTCGAGGACCGCGTGGTCATGACCGCGCTCGCGCTCGCCGACGGCGACCAGGACCTGGCCATGAAGCTCGCGGCCGAGATCATCTCGGGCCGCTTCCAGCCCGCGACCCCCACGTTCCTCAACGCCGGCAAGGCGCAGCGCGGCGAGCTCGTCAGCTGCTTCCTGCTGCGCATCGAGGACAACATGGAGTCGATCGCGCGCGGCATCAACTCGGCGCTGCAGCTGTCCAAGCGCGGCGGCGGCGTGGCCCTGCTGCTGTCGAACATCCGCGAGGCCGGCGCCCCGATCAAGCAGATCGAAAACCAGTCCAGCGGCATCATCCCCGTCATGAAGCTGCTCGAGGACTCGTTCAGCTACGCGAACCAGCTCGGCGCGCGCCAGGGCGCGGGCGCCGTGTACCTCTCGGCGCACCACCCCGACATCATGCGCTTCCTCGACACCAAGCGCGAGAACGCCGACGAGAAGATCCGCATCAAGACGCTGTCGCTCGGCGTCGTGATCCCGGACATCACGTTCGAGCTCGCCAAGAACGACGAGGACATGTACCTGTTCTCGCCGTACGACGTCGAGCGCGTCTACGGCGTGCCGTTCGGCGACATCTCGGTCACCGAGAAGTACCGCGAGATGGTGGACGACCCGCGCATCAAGAAGACGAAGATCAACGCGCGCAAGTTCTTCCAGACCCTCGCCGAGATCCAGTTCGAGTCGGGCTACCCGTACATCATGTTCGAGGACACGGTGAACAAGGCCAACCCGATCAAGGGCCGCATCAACATGTCCAACCTCTGCAGCGAGATCCTGCAGGTGAACACGCCGACCACGCTGAACGAGGACCTCTCGTACGACCAGATCGGCAAGGACATCTCGTGCAACCTCGGGTCGCTGAACATCGCGCTCGCGATGGACTCGCCCGACTTCGGCCAGACCGTCGAGACGGCCATCCGCGCCCTCACCGCGGTCAGCGACCAGAGCCACATCCGCTCGGTCCGCTCGATCGAGGACGGCAACGACCGCTCGCACGCCATCGGCCTCGGCCAGATGAACCTGCACGGCTACCTCGCCCGCGAGCGCGTGTTCTACGGCTCGGAGGAGGGCATCGACTTCACGAACATCTACTTCTACACGGTGCTGTTCCACGCGCTGCGCGCGTCGAACAACCTCGCGAAGGAGCGCGGCGTGACGTTCGAGGGCTTCGAGGACTCGACCTACGCCTCGGGTGAGTTCTTCGACAAGTACATCGAGCAGGTCTGGGAGCCGAAGACCGCCAAGGTCAAGGAGATGTTCGGCGGCCACCACATCCCCACGCAGGACGACTGGCGCGCGCTGAAGGCCTCGATCCAGCAGCACGGCATCTACAACCAGAACCTGCAGGCCGTGCCGCCGACGGGCTCGATCTCGTACATCAACAACTCGACGGCGTCGATCCACCCGATCACGTCGAAGATCGAGATCCGCAAGGAAGGCAAGCTCGGCCGCGTCTACTACCCGGCGCCGTTCATGACGAACGACAACCTGGAGTACTACGAGGACGCGTACGAGATCGGCTACGAGAAGGTCATCGACACGTACGCCGCCGCCACCCAGCACGTCGACCAGGGCCTGTCGCTCACGCTGTTCTTCAAGGACACCGCGACCACGCGCGACATCAACAAGGCCCAGATCTACGCCTGGCGCAAGGGCATCAAGACGATCTACTACATCCGCCTGCGTCAGATGGCGCTGGAGGGCACCGAGGTCGAGGGCTGCGTCAGCTGCACGCTCTGAGCGGCCGACCGGTTCTTCTGAGAGAGAAAGTGTGATGACTGAAGCAGTCAAGCTCCTGGACCACGTCCAGGCGATCAACTGGAACCGCATCCAGGACGACAAGGACGTGGAGGTGTGGAACCGCCTCACGGGCAACTTCTGGCTGCCCGAGAAGATCCCCCTCTCCAACGACATCCAGTCGTGGAACACGCTCACGCCCGAGGAGCAGCAGCTCACGATGCGCGTGTTCACGGGCCTCACGCTGCTCGACACGATCCAGGGCACCGTGGGCGCCGTGTCGCTGATCCCCGACGCCCTCACCCCGCACGAGGAGGCCGTCTACACGAACATCGCGTTCATGGAGTCGGTGCACGCCAAGAGCTACTCGTCGATCTTCTCGACGCTGTGCTCGACGCAGGAGATCGACGAGGCGTTCCGCTGGTCGGTCGAGAACCCCAACCTGCAGCGCAAGGCGCAGATCGTCATGGAGTACTACCGGGGCGACGAGCCGCTCAAGCGCAAGGTCGCCTCGACCCTGCTCGAGAGCTTCCTGTTCTACTCGGGTTTCTACCTGCCGATGCACTGGTCTTCGCGGGCGAAGCTCACGAACACGGCCGACCTGATCCGCCTCATCATCCGCGACGAGGCCGTGCACGGCTACTACATCGGCTACAAGTTCCAGAAGGGTCTCGAGCAGGTCGACCAGGCCAAGCGCGACGAGATCAAGGACTACACGTTCTCGCTGATGTACGAGCTCTACGACAACGAGGTGCAGTACACGCAGGACCTCTACGACCAGGTCGGCCTGACCGAGGACGTCAAGAAGTTCCTGCACTACAACGCCAACAAGGCGCTCATGAACCTGGGCTACGAGGCGATGTTCCCCTCGAGCGTCACGGCCGTGAACCCGGCGATCCTCTCGGCCCTGTCGCCGAACGCCGACGAGAACCACGACTTCTTCAGCGGGTCGGGCTCGTCGTACGTCATCGGCAAGCACGAGCAGACCGAGGACGAGGACTGGGACTTCTAGAGTCCACGTTCTAGACAGACTCTGACAAGAGTCGACCGGGAGGCCCGGATCTGCAGGTTTCTGCAGATCCGGGCCTCTTTTCGTGCCTCCTTCCGAAGAACACAGGAGGACGGATATGAACGTCAGCAGTCGTTGGGTATGGCACGCGGGCGGCACGCCCGCACCTTCCAGGAGAGAGCGGGGTGGTCCGCCGACCGAAATTCGGTCCCGGCGTGCCACCGATCTCGTGCCACAGCGTGCCATAGGGCGCCTCGCAACCCGCGAGAAAACCCTGATAGGAAGCCACTTTTGGGAGGTCATGACCTCTAGTGGCACGCAGTGGCACGACGGTTCGCGTGAGTCCGCTCGAGACCAGCGGAGGACACGATGAGCGCCACCAAAACCCGGGAACCAGCAGCAGTCAGGCGCGAGAGCTGGGGGAGCCTTCGCAAGCTCCCCTCCGGCCGATGGCAGGCTCGCTACCCCGCGCCCGACGGCGAGATGTACACCGCCCGGACAGAGGACGACAAGCCGCTGACGTTCATGACGAAGACCGACGCCCGCGCGTGGCTCGCCGGCGTTCACACGACGATTGCCCGCCAGCAGTGGGAGCCGCCCTCGGTGATCGCCGCTCGACGCCGTGCCACAGCGGAGGCAGAGAAAGCCCGGTCCATCGGCTTCTCCGAGTACGCGGAACGCTGGGTGGCGTTCATCCGCGCGGAGCCGAACCGCAGTGGCAGGAAGCGTGCCATCGCGACCGTCCGCTCTTACAAGAGCAAGGTCGACGGGTATCTCGTCCCGGAGTTCGAAGACACCCCGATACGTCAGATCGACGAGGCACGCATCCGGCAGATGACCGATCGTCTCGACGCGATTCCCTCGCCGCTGAATCCGAAGTCGAAGTTCAACGGCATCACGCGACCGGTGCTGATCGTCCTCATGATGATCCTCCGCCAGGCAGCCCGAGAAGGAGTTATCCCCGCTGCGCCGAACATCTCGATCCCGAAGCAGGAGCCGGTGCGGCACGACGCCGACCACGACGAGGACGACGACGTCGCGAGCCCCGAACAGGTCGAGGCCTTGTACGAGGCAACACCGGGGCACTGGGCGATCATGGTGCTCTTCGCGGCGTGGTGCCAGCTGCGCCGTGGGGAATGCCTGGGCTTGCAGCGCAGGGACATCGAGTGGCACGACGACGGCACCGCGACCTTGCATGTGCGTCGGCAACTGAACGCGAACACCGGCGACTACTCGGAGAGGCTCAAGAGCGACGCCGGCAGACGGACTCTCAGCATCCCGAAGCTCATGATCGACCGCCTCAAGGATCACCTGCGGGACAACGTCGCGGCCGAGGCCAAGGCGCCGCTGATCCCCACGAACATCCGTGGCAGCGTCCCGCTGTCGAACACCCGATGGGGATACGTGTGGGCAGATGCTCGAGACGGTGTCGCTGACCTCCGGCCGCGATTCCGGTTCCATGACCTGCGTCACACCGGGCTGACGATCTTCGCCCAGGAGGGCGCGACTCTCGCAGAGCTGATGCGCCGTGGCGGCCACGCCGACATCCGTGTCGTCCTCCGCTACCAGCACGCCACGATGGCCCGCGATCGTGAGCTCGCGGACCGTATGAGCGATCGCGTCCAGGAGCGGATCAACGCGGCCAGGAACGTATGAGAGTCGCCGTGGGACAGCCATGGACACCTATCAGGAGAAAGAGCTCATCAACAAGGGAGGCACCACCATGGCCGTTCACGATCGTTCACAGTCCCCAGCGCTCAAGCTGATCTCACTGGCCGTCGCCGCCGACACCTACGGAGTGTCGATCAAGACGCTGCGCCGCCGGATCTCGGATGGCACCGTGCACGGCTACCGGGTCGGCCGGCTGATCCGCGTCGACCCGGACGAACTGCGAGAGAAGCTACTCATCGAGATCCCTTCAGCGAAATAAACGCAAGACCAAGAGTGGGGCGGGCCCGAAGAGGCCCGCCCCACTTGTTGCGGTTCACCGTCAGCTCAGACCGGCAACGGCTCGTCGCGCAGGAATGCAGCTTCCGCTTCCGCGCGGCGGGTGACGTCTTCGACGACGAAGTCCACGAAGTCCTCGTCGCGGTCTGTGATGGGAGTCTCCTCGCCTGCCGGGATGGGGTCTTCGCCGGGCCAGACGGTTTGCCGGGAGGGGCGGTCACGGTCGAGGCGTGTGCCGGCGATCTGCACCCATTCGCGTAGCCGGGTCCGGGCAGCGGCGAAGTCGGTCATGAATGAGATGGGGCCGGCGGCATCTTGTTCGGGGTCGTAGCAGCCCAGCCATCGGGTGTAGAGCGCGGACAACTCCCACACGAGTTCACGGTGGCGGTGCCACATCGGTGGCACGACCTGTGCGGGAAGCGCGAACTCGTGCCGCAGCCAGTTGACCCAGTCGTTGAGATCGAGCCATTCGTGCTCAGCGTCGTCCGAGGACAGGGTGCGCCAGTTGATCGGGCGAGGCACGGGCGGGAGATCATTGCTCCCGCCCGTGCCCGCCCGGCTGCCCTCCCGTCTCTCGCCCTCGTCGAGCTCGTCACCCTCGTCTTCGTCGAGCTCCTCGATGTCTGGTTCGTCAGACTCGGGCTCGAAGTCCACGTCCGGGTCGCCCGGTTCGGGGTTCTGGGTCGGGTCATTATCGGCCACGTCACTGTCCTCCGGCGGGGGTTATCGAGCAACGGCTTCCATCGCGGGCGCTTCAGCCTCCCGCGTCGTCGTGGGGGTGGGCGAGCCGAGCTGGGCTGCTCGGTCAGGCTCCTCACGCTCGGCCTCGCGTGTGACGTCACGGTCGGCTTCGCGCTCGGCCTGGCGTTCGGCAGCAAGCCGGCGGTCGATCGTGAAGTCGGTGATGTTCGGGTCGGGGGCGATGCGCTTGGCGACGAACTGCTCGTCGGTTCGCTCTTCGCCGTTGACGTCGCGCGTGTACTCGCGGGTGTAGCCCTGCGCGACGATGTCATCGCCCTTGACGTAACGGTCCGCGGACATCTCGGCGGACTTCCCGAACTGGATCAGGTCGTGGTAGGTCGGGTCGAGCTTGCGGAAGGACCCGTCCTGCTGGGGCTCGTAGTGGTTGATGCCGACGCGGGCGTAGAAGCGCGCCTGCCCGGATTCGGAGAAGGTGAGACGGGGATCGGCGGAGATGAAGCCGTTGATCGCCTGCGAGGTCTTGATAGTCATGAGAACTGAGGTCCTTCCTGATAACAATGAGCTGTCTGGTGCCCCCGCGGTTGAGCGGACGGCACCAGACAGGTGCGCGGGTCAGACCCCAGACGACGGGCAGAACCGGTTTCAGGACGTGCGCAGGAGCGCCTCGATCTCCTCCCGGTCCGTCTTCAGCTGCGCGGCGTCCTTGCGGGCAGGCCAGGCGCGCAGGTCCGTGATGATGGGGCGGGCGGTGCGGAGCATCACGACCCCGATCCCGAACGGCAGCGTGCGGATCACGTCCGGAGGCATGATCGCCACCCGGCGGATCGAGCGTTGCGCGGAGCGGTGTCCTTGCTCCCCGATGGTGACGGAATCGGTGATCTCGTCCCTTTCCCCGATCAGCGCCGACAGGTCCTGCAAGTCCCGCGAGTTCGATGCACCGCCGAGGATGACTTTCACGATCGATGCGTCCCACAGCGCGTTGGCATTGTTCTCGCCCCACTTCTCCCGCGCCTGCGCGAGGGACTGCAGCACCGGCAGGGTGGTGATCCCCGTGCCACCGCCTTCGGCCATCAGCGTCGGCAGCGACGGCAGCGGGGCGAGGTTGCCGATCTCGTCGAGGGCGAGGAGCATCGGCGGGTCCAGCCGGGTGCATGGTGAGGTGGCGGCGATCTTCCGGGCAGTCTCCACGAGGTCTTCGATGAACGCGGCCACCAGCGCCGAGGACGCCCCCGCCCCCGCGCCGGTGGCGAGCAGGTAGAGGGTCCCGCGGTCCCGGATGAACGTCTCCGGATCGAACCGGTCCCGCGGCCCCGGCGTCACCGCAGCCAGCACCCGCGGGTCGGCGAACGCACTGAACGCGAGCGAGACACCCTGCCAGATCGAATCGCGCGTCTTGGGGTCCGATTGCAGCATCGCATCTAGAGAGTCCGCCCAGCCGGGCGCCGCGTGCGGGTTGGACTGCAGGACGCGCACCGCATCCGCGGCGGCGGCCGGGTTCAGCGCCCACTGGTACAAGGTGGCGGCGTCCCTCCCGTCCAGCGCTGCGGCGTGGAGGAGCCCTTGGATCGCGGCAGCGGTCTTCCCCTGCCAGAAGTCACCGCCGGACACGGACCCGAAGTTCGTGGCCGTGGCGAGCCCGGTGGCGCGGATCATCGCTGTCAGCGGGTCCTCGCAACCGCGGACCGGTGACCACTTCATGCCCGCGGGGAGTCCTTCAGCGAGATGCTGCGGATCGAACACCGCGACCGGCCCGACACGCTGTCGGGCCTTCAGCGTCGCGGTGAGGTTGTCGGGCCGAGTGGAGGTCGTGATGACGGCACCGGGGGCGTCGAGAATCGCGTTGATCACGACGTGCAACCCTTTGCCCGACCGGGGCGGCCCGATCAGCAACATGGAGTCCTCCACGGTCGCCCACACCTCCTGCCCTTTCGACCGACCGAGGAGATAGCCGACATCCGCGGGGGCCGGGTCCTCCAGCGAGGGCCGGAACGTGCCTGCCCGTTTCGTAAGCGCCTTCGTCCCTGCGGCCTTGGCGACATCGCGCGCAGTGGCGATGCCTTGGAGCAAGCGCGGGTCCTGCGCACGCGTCTCCTTCCCGCGCGCGATAACCCGCCACACCCACCACGCGATAACCCCGAGGATCACGACTGCGATGGCGAGCACCAGCCAGTACACGACCGAGCTCAGGCCCGGCGCGCCGATCGCCTCTCCCGGGGCCGCCGGGGCGAGCAACACACCGAGCCCCGTGGAGGGCCCGCCAGTGGGTTGCGGGAGGCCGGTCAGGAACGCGGCGGCACTTCCGGCGGCGCGGAGTAGCCCGGCCAGGACGGCGAAACCCGCCAGGGCCGCAAGGCCCAGGTTCGCGAGCACCTGGGAGGGCTGATGCGGGTTCATCCCAGGTCCCCGACGACGTGAGCGGTGCCGGAGATACGGCCGAACAGCAGCACCTCGCCGCCCGTTACGAGCTCGCGTTCTTCGATGAGGTGCCGCACATGCCCGTGCCCGTCGGCAGAGGAATGCCGGATGACGACAGCGAGGGCGACGTCCTCCCCGGGCACGTATCCGTCTCCGGTCGCCTCATACAGCACCGGCATCTCGCCCCTACGCGCTGATGCTTCGGTCTCCGGTGCGGCGGCGGGTGCGGCTATCGGTGCGGGCGGGGTGAGGACGTCGGTGTAGGTGGTGCCGTCGTGTTCGATGATCTCCACCCGAAGCGGTACTTTCCTGCGGCGCAGGACCTCTTCGATCAGCCCACCGAGGGCGTGCCTGCCGATCGGTTCCCCGGTGACGCGTGCGCCGTCGAGAGTGACGCTGATCTGATCGTTCGCGTCTACCCGGACGACGAGGTGTGGGAGTACGATCGGCACCACGAGATCCCCACCGGTTTCGCCCGTCGTTGCACGGTTGCGGCGGGCGCGGCGTGAGGGTGCAAGTTCGCTCATTTTTGCCGCCCGATCATCCGCGTGGTCGTATCGAACGTGGACAGCTCGTCCGGGTGCAGCTGGTGCTGCACGACGAAGGATCGTTCCTTGATCCGCCAGAGTCCCTGCCCGGTGCCCAGGCCCGGGAGAAGGGACTGTTCGGTGCCAGTGAGGCCGAGCGTGGTCGCGGTGGTGCCGAGCTGGTCGGCTTCCTGCCGGTAGATGATCCGCGTCTCTGCGTTTGCCAGCAGCGACGAGGCGAGGGCGCGCATTGCGGACCCGCTGTCGCCGACGTTGTCGAGGTCGGTCAGCTTGTGGAAGATCAACATGTTCGCGATTCCGTAATGCCTCCGCCAACCTCCACTGCGCGTCCATCCGCTTGAGCAGAGCGGGATGCGACATGAGACGCCACGCTTCGTCGTAAACCACCCACCGCTGCCCGCCTTCGGGGTCCAGAAGTGCCGATTCCATCCACGCCGACGAGCACGTCATCAGTACCGAGATGAGGGTGGAGTTCTCCGCCACCCGGGACAGATCCAGCGAAATCATCGGCAGGGACGGGTCGAACACGACCGTAGAGGGACCGTCGAACAGCCCCTGCAGATCTCCGGCGACCAGGCGCCTCAGTGCGTGACCGACGAGCCGTCCGTCTTCGGCGAGCCGCTGGTCGACGTCACCAGCACGGTCCGGGGCCAGGATGCGGTCGACGACCATCGGGAGGATCGGGACGTCGTTGCTGGCGACGACCGCGGAGAGGGCGACATCGATCGACGTGTGCTCAAGCGGTGACAACGACCGCTCGAGGACGGTCTCGGCCAGCGCCCCGATGAGTTCCCGGCGGCGGGAGGCGACCTGCGTAGTCCATTCGATATCCGTCACACCTGACGGGCGGTGACCTTCGTCGAGCGGGTTCAGCCGGTTTCTCAGACCATGACCGAGGACGATCGCCTTGCCTCCGACGGCTTGGGCGACTGGCGTATGCTCACCTTTCGGGTCTCCGGGGACGTAGACGCGACGCCCAAACGGAATCGACCGCGTGTACAGCGACTTCGCCAGCGACGACTTCCCCGAGCCGACGATGCCGGCCAGAACGATGTTCGGCGCGGTGATGACACCGCGCTTGTACAGCTCCCACGGGTCGTACACGAACGACCCGCCGGAGTACATGTCCTGTCCGACGAAGACACCTTCGGGCCCGAGGCCACCTTCAGCGAGGAACGGGTACGCCCCAGCAAGAGCGGCGCTGGTGTCCTGATGGGACGGCAAGCGCAGTCCCCGATGGGTGCGCAACGCCGCGTGCCCGGGCTCACCCGAGGCAGGCAGATAGGTCGTGGCGCGGCGCTCGGCCTGTTCGGCATCGCGTCGCGCACGGGCTTCGACTTTGCGGGCAGCGATGTCCTTCGCGTGCACTGCGGCGGCGGCCTTGCGCCGGGCTCGGCGCTGCTTGCGGTGCTCGGACTCCGGCCCGATCAGCACCGTCGAGTACACGCGACGTTTCGGGGTGCTCACAGCACGACTCCTTCCTGCGCCCACCCGGGCGGGCGGACGCAGGAAGGAGGTGCGGGACCGGCGCCCCAGGAGTCAGACGGTGCGCGCCAGGGGCAGCGCAGCCGCGGTGAACGCTTGGGCTTGCTGGCCGACGAGCCGCCGCGTTTCGCAGGACGCTTGGATGGCGGCCTGCTCGATCTTCGACACCGCCGCTTCCAGCTCGTCCGGGGTCGGGGCGCTGACGGAGATCAGCCCGGTGTATCGGAGGATGCCGTGCCCGCTGGTGAGGTCGGCTTCCTGCTGCAGCACGTCCTGGTACTCGGCGGTCTGCTGGGCGTCCTCGACCTGCCCGATCTTCTGGCGTTGTGCGGCGTCGGAGATGTACTCGACCTTCTTCTTCCGGATGTCGCGGGCGGCCTGGTCAGACCGGATCGGCGTGCACAGCAGTGAAAACGATCGCCGCACCCCGGAGGCGAGGAGCACCGGGGACAGGAACCCCGGATACACCAACGATCGCGGCCACTCGCTCACCCACAGCACCCCATGGTGCGCGCTGTCCGAGCGCAGCCCCTCCCACGTCTCCTCCACGGCCACGGGACCTGCGGTGGCGAGGTCCTGTCCGAGGTTCCCCGAGCGCTCCAGCGTCGCCGCGATCGCAGGATCGTAGGCGGAGCGCAGGATCACCGCGAGCTGCCCTGGGGTGAGCCAATCCGTAGCCTTCAGGTCCGCGGAATGCAACGCCGCGGTGAGAGTGTTCATCTCCTGCCGCAGCACCGCCGCGGCGCCCTTCATCCCGCCGCCAGCGGTACGGATCGGGCGGGCGGCGGTCTTCATATCCAGAGCGACGGAGATCGTCGTCGCGTGCCGTTCACCGGCCGGGCCTGCGCGATTGATCAGCTCCGCGTAGGTGCGCGACGTCCATGACTCGTCCCCGGGGTTGCCGTGCTCAGCCCACCACTGCGCAAGACCCGTCCCGGAATCCGGGAGGGTGCGTTCGAGGATCTGGAGTCGGGCGATGCGTCCGGAGCGGCAGCAGGTCGCCAGCACGCGACCCCACCCGGAGACCCGGCGTTCCTGCTCGCCCGGGTCCAGCAGCACGAACGCAGGGTGGGTGACCTCGAGCAGCGCGGTCAGTGTCGCCGCGTGGGGATTGTGCACCATGACGGCCCCCGTGACGGGGTCTTCGTATTGACGCAGCGATGCCATGTCGCCTGGGAGGGCGAGGGTGCCGGCTGGACGGGGCTTGACGACCCGCATCCGGTAGATCGTCTGCGTCACGCTGACCCGCCACAGCCAATGCGCCCCGACCGGCAGCCACTCGACCGCCTTCCGGCCCGCGATCGGGACCCAGGTGATCGCCAGGCAGGTCACCCAGATCGGAGCCGTGTAGGCGAGGATCATCCCGCCGCCGGCGTACAGCGACCCGATGAACGCCAGCCCGGCAATCGCGAGCGCGATCACCTGGGACAGCGACAGGCCCAGGATCAGTCCCCGCCTGGTGAGACGGGAGAACTTCACCGGTGTGAGCGGGTAGTCGTCTTTCGTGCTCTGGTGTTTCGTCACGGGTCAGTCCTTCCCCTCGGGCGCCGTATTCGGCGGCGGCGGGTCCTTCGGTGGCGGCGCCGACGACGGACCAGACGATGCGGGCGGCGGGCTCGATGGCGGTGCCTGCGGCGCCGATGGATCCGAGGGCGGTGCCGCGTTCCCGGAAGGCGGCGGGGCGCTGTCCTGGCCAGCGGCAGCTGCCTGGGTCTCTGCGGCACCGCCGATCGCGCCGCCGAGTTTCGGGCCCGCCGTGGCGGCTTCCTTGACGGCCGCCGCCGCGATGACTGCGACCGCCGCGGGTCCGGCCGCTACCGCACCTCCTGCAGCAGCCCCGCCACCTGCAGCAGCACCGCCACCACCGGCGGCACCACCAGCTGCGCCGCCACTAGCCGCAGCACCGCCTCCGGCTCCGCCGGTACCAGCAGCAGTCGCCCCGCTCCCGCCGTCCGTGGGCGGGGGTGGCGTACCACCGCCCCCACCACTGTTGCCGGGCGGTGGCCCGTCGCCTTGACCTTTCCCGTCGAGGACTTTCTGCGGGCCGTCGCCGGCGGGCTTGGACGGAGTGGGCACGGGCCGGTTCATGGACTGCTTGGCCTCTTGCTCAGCGCTCATCGCGTGGTACATGTCGAATCCGATGAAGGAGATGAACTTGTAGACCATGTAGGGCGCGAAGGCGGCGACGAACATGAGCACGATCCCCGCGATGGGGTCGGCGATGGATGCCAGGTCGAAGTCGATCGGCTGGGACACCTGGGTGATCGCGACGAGGAACACGACGACGAGGACGAGCTTGGACAGGATCAGGGCGATCACGAACGACACCCATTTGCCGAACCAGCCGCGGGTGACGTCCCAGCTCGCGCCGCTGATCGCGATCGGCCCGAGCACGATCGCGACGAGCAGCAGTGCCTTGCGGATCAGGAGCGAGAACCACACGATCGCCGCGGCGGTGATCGCGAGCCCGGCGAAGAAGATGGTGATGATCGCGCCGACGCCGGGCGCGGTGAAGTTGATCGCGGTGAGTCCCGCGGCGAGCAGGGCGATCTTGTCGCCCATCGCTTCCATCGAGTTCCCGGTGGCTTGGATGATGCCGATGGTCAGCTGGTCGGTGATCTCCAGCAGCGTCGCGGTGAGCGTGATGATGAGGAATGACCCGAGCACGCTCTTGCCGAGTCCGAGCGCCGCCCGGGAAAGGGCGGTGGGGTCTCGGCGGATGAGGCCGGTGATCAGTTGCAGGCAGAAGAAGACGAGCATGATCAGTACGGCGACGCCGAAGAGGATGTTGTAGACGCCGACGTATTCCGGGGACTGGACGTCGACGAGGGTGGTGGTGTCGAAGACGTACCAGACGCCTTCGAACAGCCAGGCGGCGGCTTGTCCCATTGCTTGGGCGAGCCAGTCGAACGGGGCCGCGACGAGTGTTGCGGCCCCTTCTCCGACGGCGTCGCAGACGTTCGAGATGACCGGGACGTCGCACAGTGCCATGACGGGCCTCCTTCCGGGTCGGGGCGGGGCGGTGGTGGAGGGGGCCGTTCAGACCGCCTGGCCGACATTCCAGAAGAAGTTGATGAGGGTGACGCTCGCGCCGCAGATGATCGCGGCTCCGCAGGAGACGAGGACGCCGATCTTTCCCCGCCCGGCCAGATGCGGGTTGCTGCTGTTCGCGCCGAAGCCCCAGATGATCGCCGAGATGATCAATGCCAGGACGCTGAGGATCAGGCCGATCGTCATCACGGCGCCGACGATGGTGCGCAGCTGGGCGATGCCGGGCAGCCCGGAACTGTTGGGGTCGATGTCGACCTCCATCGGGGCCAGGGCGGCTACGTGGGGCAAGACGGTGGTGGTGAGATCGAGAACGGCGGACACGGGTGCTCCTTCATGAACCAGGCGGATGCCCGACCGGCATCGGCCGGGTATCGCACAGGTGCGCACACCGGACCCCGCACGGCAGAAAGCGGGGCGGTGGAGCCTCGTCTCCTCCACCGCCCCGCCCCTGAGTTATCGCCTCTCGACCCGGGTTAGAGCTGCTCGCCGATCGTGATGAGCCAGTTCATCCACGCCACCCCGGCTCCGGCAAGGGCGGCAGCACCGAGCGCCGTCCACACGCCGATGCGGGCTTTCGTGGCGACCTGGTGGTGGCCGTTCGCGGAGCCAGTCGCCCACATGATCGCGCACACGATCAGCATGAGGACGGCGAGGATCAACACGACGGTCAGCAGCGCACCGATGATGCTCTCGAGCTCGTTCGATCCGCCCACGGCTCCGAAATCGGGGAATACACTCCCGGACAGCAGGAGCTTGGTCGCGACGTGGGGATGCGGCATGAGTGCTCACCCGTCTTTCACGGAGATGTGGATGTGGTCGAAGTGGCCGCCGGTGACGTCGCCGGGGTCGTGCATGCCGCCGCCGGGATAGGGCCGCCACCCCTCATCTGCCTGCGCGGGCGACCAGATCGTGCCTTGCCAGATGAGGTAGGAGATCCCGAGGGACTCGGCGTTGGCTTGAAGCCATTCGGTGACCTGCCACCCGTAGACGACCTGCTCGCTGGCTGGGTAGTGGCCGATCTGATTGCCGACGGTGACATCGCACGCGCGCCCGAGAGGATGATCCGACTGTGCCCCTCGTCGTGGCGAGTAGCACGCCCACCCGGTGTCGGCGAACGCGTTGCGGGTCTGGACGACCATATGCGCGGTGCGGGCGGTGATCTGCCCGCTGGTACCGGTCGGGTCATCGACCATCTGGGTGCCGTCGCCGGTGAACTCTGCCGCCGGCGTAGCAGTGCCGGCGGCTGCGCAGCCGGGGCCGGGGGTGCTGGTGCCGTCCGGTTCGGCGGCGCCGTGGTCCATAAGCCACTGGTCGGCGTCGATCGATTCGGTGCCGGTGGAGCCGGGGCGGATCTCGAAGTGCAGGTGCGCGCCGGTGGAGCGGCCCGAGGAGCCGACGTCGCCGATGTGAGTGCCGGCGGTGACGGTCTGTCCTTCTTGGACGTGGATGCCGTGTTCCCACATATGCGCGTACACGGAGCGGACGGCTTCGCCTTGCACGGTGTGTTCGATGATGATGAGGCCGCCGTAGCCGCCGTTGAACTCGGCCCACACGACCCGCCCGTCGGCGGCCGCGTAGATCGGGGTGCCGTCGGCGGCGGCGTAGTCGGTGCCGGCGTGGTAGGTGGTCTCCCCGGTGAATGGGTCGGACCGATATCCCCAGTCGCTGGTCTTCGTCCACGTCCCCTCGGGCAGCGGGAACATTATGCGGGTGGTCTCCGGCACCGACTCCGTGCCGCCGCCGGTGCCGGAAGGGGCCGGCACGGTGAGGGCATCGAGGATCGCTTCGGCGACGGGCTGGTAGTTCTGATACCGCTCCGGGAACGCGCTGACCTCGACCGCCTGGGCGACCTCGTCCATGTCCATGCTCTGCCAGCCGGGAATGTCGAGCAGCCCCCGTGGCGAGGAGAAGTTCGGCCCGGACGGACCGCCGTAGAACGCTCTGGCCTGGTAGGTGGTGTCCATCAGCTCGGCGACGGTTCCCCACCCGGTCTGCGGGCGCATCTGGAACAAGCCGAGCGAGTCGTGGTCGGACCCGTTGCCGTCGTTGGGGTAGTTCCCCGACTCCGGGTAGGTGCCGGTGTTCGCCAGTTGCCGCAGCGTCGATTCGGTCAGCGCCGCCATGAGGGCGATCGTGGCCCCGCGGGCATCGACGCCGTCGGTCTGCCCGCCGACGGTGATGATCGTGGCGGCGTGAGTGAGTTGCTTCTTGTTCAGCGTGAATGTCTCCCCGTCCCGCGTGGTCACTTCCAGCGCGTCCGGGATCGGCCCCACAGTCATCGACGACCCGGGACCGCAGGTCGCGTTCGCGGCGGGATTCATCAGCACCCCGACCCCGACGAGCGCGGTCGCCGGTCCCACGCACAGGACGAGGACCGCCAGCGCGGCGAGGATCTTCTTCAGCACGACGGCGTCCCGATCAGCGCAGCGGGTTGTCGAGCTCGGACAGGCGCAGCGTGTGGCACGACTCGAACGCGGGCTCGCACGCGAGGAACACGGTGAACGACACCGGGTGTTCACTGGACACTTCCTGCCCGGAGACCGTGCCGGTGCGATACCGGGTGGCGTCGACGGTGACCGCGATCATTCCGTCCACGATCGTGCCCGACCGGTCCTGCGCGACTGCGTCAGCCCAGGCGTCGGGCACGACCGCAGTCTCGACGGTGAGGTGCTGGGTAGTGGCGTGCCCGGTGAGCTGCCGCCAGGCGTCGGACGCCGGGAAGTAGCCGGCGATGTCGGAGGCAAGACCGGGAGTCTCGGTTCCGGTGGGATCGGCGTCGGAGAGCACGACCTGCCCGTAGTCGGCAGGCCCGAGCCCGGATGCCGTGTCCCAGGTGAACAGCGCTACGGCGACGGCGCGTGCGTACCGGATCGGGTCGTTCGTCCGCGGCAGCGGCGTCAGGTCAGATGGTCCGGAGGGCGACGAGGCCGGTGGCCGCTGCTCTGAGGTCGTCGGGGCCAGGGCAGGCGTGTTCTCGTGCGGGCGGGCGATCAGTCCGTATACGCCCAGACCCACCAGGACGAGGAGGATGACCGTTCCGGAGATACCGGCGATCAACAGGGCGCGGCCCCGCTTGCGCGGGGCCGCATCGGCGACATCGGTCGACATAGCAGGGGACGTCCTTTCACAGCAGAACCATCAACGGTGTGTGCCATGCAGGTGCGGGCGTCTGACCCCACCCGGCTGGTCACCTCACGGCGCCAGGCCCGTCCCGGTGGTGGTGCGGCGTGCATCGGCGGCGGTGTCGAGGAACGCGGTCGCCTGGTCACGGTGGCTGGTGATCGCCTCCCACTGCTCGTCGGTGGCGTACTGGCCGATGAGGGCGGCGTCGTTGATCTCCCACCACCCCTCGGCTTTCTCGAAGATGTCGACCAGCCGGCGGGCGTGGTAGCGTCCCCGGACCCCGTCCGCGGACATCCCCTCATCCTCCGTACCCGACTCGCCGTCCTCCACGGTTGCCGCAGTGGAAGTTGGCGTGAGGGCGAGCTTGCGGACACGGGCGATGGCGGCCACGACCGCCCGGGATCGTTCCACCGGCCGGTCGATCTGCCGCACCGCGCGGAGCTCGTCGTCGGCGGCTTCCCGCACGGCGGCGGTCGCGGACTCGTTCACCGCGGTCTTCTCCAGCCAGCACACCCCGCGCAAGGCGAGGACCTCGTGGTAGCGGCTATGGACCTTCGCGTCGCCGTTGATCTCCACGACCGCTTCGGCGGCTGCTCGCCGGACTCGTTCGTCTTCGTCCTCGTTGGTTGCCAGCCGTTCCAGCGCGAGGACCTGCTCGAGCTGTTGGGAGGAGTCCCGGCCGGTCACCGCGGTCGCGGCCTGCACCCGGGACTTCCGTTTCGACGGTGGTTGTGAATCCCAACTGCCGCTGCTGCTGCCCTGATAGGTCGCGACGATCATCGCTTCCCTCTCATCCGGGTCGGTGTCGTCGCTCTCACCGTCATCCGAGCCCGGGAGGGCGGCGCCGAAGCGGGTCGCGGCCTGACGGCGGGCGTTCTCCTCGGTGAGGAGCGTCTTGTACTCCGCGTACAGGGCTGCCTTCTCCGTGGTGGTGAAGTGTTTGTGGAGAAGGTTGTCGTCCTGAATCGCCAACAGCGTACGCAGCTTGTCGGACACCTCAGACGCGATCCACACCGGGACGGTCGTGTGCCCGAGCTGCCGCATCACTTCCAGGCGGCGCCTGCCGGAGATGAGGACCCCGTCGGAGGTAATCACGATCGGGCACAGCAATCCGAGGGTTCGGATCGACGCGGTCAGGTCGGCCAGGTCACCCAGCTCACGCCGGAAGGAACGGCCCAGGACGATGTCGTCGATCGGGAACTGCGCCACCGGCTGCCCATCCGCGGGCACCCTGGCGTTCATGCGGCCCTCCCTCTCGTGAACTTGCGGGAGATGGCGGCGAGCTGGTCATCCGCGAGGAGGTCCTCGGTGCGGTCCCCGAGCAGCAGCCGCGCGAAGATCCCCAGCCGTGCGGGGTCGGCTCCGGTGGCTTCTTTCTTTGACCGCGGCCCGAGTAGCAAACGCAGCAGCCCGTTCCAGTCGCGGGCGGAGAACCCGAGCCGTTGCCGCATCGCGTCGTCTTTGCGGAGCACGTCGATCCCGGACTGGGTGCTCGCCAGAGTCGTGAGACGATGGCAGATGTATTCCACCGCGGTCTCAATGGTGCGAGAATGCCAGCCCGTGGTCACCAGGAACACCGACGCGGACCGCACCACCCTCTCCACAGCCACGGTCGGTGAGGCCGGCGGGGTCGCAGCGGCGAGCACATGGTAGAAGAACGTCTCGTAGTGGCCGGCCCGCATCGGGTACTCGTCGGGACGCTGATCAGGCCTGCGTGCCTTGTCTGTTGAGGTGAGGAGACGTTCGGCATGCACCTCGGCGGCGATGCCAAGCTCCACCGCGCGAGTGATCGCCGCCCACGGGTCCGCGGCACGGCGGATCGCCGGCGTCCGCATCGCCATGAACGCCTCATACGCAGCATCGGCGGGGTCACGGTGCCAGGACCGTGCCAGCGGAAGGTACTTCTCCTGCGCATACAGCATCAACGCGCGGGCGGCGGGGTGCGTGCGCCAGAGCCGCTCGGCGGTGAGCTGCTCCAGCAGGACACGGAGCCCTTCGCCGGTGGTGAAGTCGGGAAGTGGTTCAGATGAAGGCTCTCTCATGAGGTCAACTCCTTAGGACGAGGTGACCAATAGGTGTGTGACCGCGACCCCAAACCCTCTTCGCGGCACGGAACCGATCCTTTGCACTCGGGCGACGGGGTCAAGTCCCTGGTGGTGGTGTAGCGCTCGGTCCTTCGTGTTGATGGTTCAGGCGCTGAGTTCGAGGTTGGTGTCGGTCACCTCCTCGGGGCTGTTGTCAGCGACGAGGGTGAGCCTGCTTT
>NZ_BAAGRQ010000020.1:0-29401 GCF_054782875.1 Microbacterium petrolearium | reverse complement strand
ACGGAGCGCGAGCTGCTTCTGCTCACGACTGAGATGACCATGCTTGCCCTGCAACGAATGCCTCCCGAGATCAGCGTGTGCTTCATCTCACAGCACTCATTGCGCTGACCGGTTGAATCCGCCGTCCCTCATGTCCACACCCGCATCACTCCCGTATGCCTTCGTCGCCAAGATCGTCGCGGCCGATGGACAGCACGACGCAGTCGCCGATCTGCTCGCCGGCGCTGTCGCACTCGCCAACGAAGAAGTAGGAACGATTGTCTGGTTCGCGGTCAGGACCCACGCCGACACCTTCTGGATCTTCGATGCATTCCCCGACGAAGCCGCTCGCGACGCCCACGCCAACGGCGCCATCGTCGCAGCCCTGACGGCCAACCAGCACCTCCTCGGCGCAGCACCCGAGATCCTGCCGGCCGACGTCCTCGCGTCCAAGCTCCCGTAGTCCACCAACGCACGAAACGGACGCTCACCTGATCGAGGTGCTCCGGGGGCTGCACGAGGACGACCCCGAGGGCGGATACCGGGTCCTCGCAGACGACCTCCACGATCTCGGCTATCGGGTCAGTGAGCGGCGCGTGTGGCGCCTGTGCCGCCTCGCGGGGATCCGTTCGGTGATCACGACTCGGAAGCGCCGCTACCAAAAGGCGGGCGTGCCGGTGCATGACGATCTCGTCAAGCGAGACTTCACCGCTGAGGGTCCGAACCAGCTGTGGCTCACGGACATCACCGTGGCATCATCCCCTCCTTCGCACGGCTCACCGCCAACCTCGCGGCATCCATCGCCGCGAGGGACTACATGACGACGGCGCGGCTGTTCGGAGTGCCGCGCCCCGTCATGATCACGACCCACATGCTGCCCAACGTGGCCGAACCGCTCCTTATCGTCACGTCGACGACGTTCTCGGTCGTCATCATGGAGATCTCGGGGCTTTCGTTCGTCGGGCTCGGCGTGCAGCCACCCGATTACGACCTCGGCCGACTGCTCTCGGACGCGCTGCCGGCGATCTACTCCCGCCCGGTGGAGCTGCTCGGGCCGGCCCTCATGATCACGGTGATGGCGCTCGCGGCGATGCTGATCGGCGACGGGCTTGCGGCGGCGGCCGATCCACGCAGCCGCCGACTCGCGGCATCCGCCCGCACGCCGCGTCACCGCGCGCGTCGCGTCGCGACGTCGACCCCGATGACTGACAACGTCGTGGAGCTCGCGAACATGCGCATCTCGACGACGGCCGGTGAGGAGCTCGTCCACGGCAGCACGCTGTCGTTGGCCCGCGGTGAGATCCTCGCCATCGTCGGCGAGTCGGGGAGCGGCAAGTCGCTCACCGCGATGGCGATCGCGGGTCTGCTCCCCGACGGACTCGTCGTCGAGGCCGACCGCCTCGAGCTAAACGGCATCGACCTGCTCGTGGGCGACCCCGACCCCAAGGCCATGGCCGAATCCGTCGCGCTCGTCTACCAGGACCCGTCGTCGACGTTCAATCAGGCGCTGCCGTTGCGCTCCCAGCTGACCGAAGTGCTGCGGATCCACCGCGGGTACTCGAAGCGTCGCGCCGAGGAAGCGATCACCGAGGCCCTCCGCACCGTGCGCATCCCCGATCCCGCACGGCTCCTCGCCGCCCACCCTTACGAGCTATCGGGCGGTATGCGGCAGCGCGCCATGATCGCGTCCGCGCTCGTCGTCGATCCGTCGCTCATCATCGCCGACGAGCCGACGACGGCGCTGGATGTCACGGTGCAGGCCGAAATCCTGCGCGAGTTCCGCGCCATGAACCGCACCCGCGGCACGTCGATGCTCTTCATCTCGCACGACCTCGGCGTCGTTGAGGCTCTCTGCGACCGCATCCTCGTGATGCAGGAGGGACGCATCGTGGAAGAACTCACGGGCGCCGAGCTCGCGGCGGGCGAAGCATCGCATCCGTACACTCGCAAACTCCTGGCGGCGACGCCCCGCCTCGATACCTCGATCGCGCCCGCCGCGCAGGAAACAGTCACCCGATGAACGCTTCCGCACTCGAGACCCGAGACCTCACAGTCACGTTCGGACACGGCCCGCGCGCGCACGTCGCGCTCGACAGCGTCAGCGTCGCGATCGGCCGCGGACGCACCGTGGGCCTCGTGGGCGAATCCGGCTCCGGCAAATCTACGCTCTCCAAGGCGCTCGTCGGCATTGTGACACCTACGTCGGGCGAGATCCTCGTCGACGGCGCACCACTGAACGCCATGACGCGGGAGCTCCGAGTGCGAGCGCGCCGCAGCATCCAGCTCATACCGCAGGATCCCTACTCGTCGCTCGACCCGCGACGCACCGTCGCTCAGGCGCTCGCCGAAGCGCTCGACCCCGTGCGTCAGCGGGTCGGGCTCCATCGCGATCGCATCGCGCACGCGCTCGAGGAGGTGCGCCTACCCGCCGATGCGATGGCGCGCTATCCGCACGAGTTCTCCGGCGGTCAGCGGCAGCGCATCGCGATCGCGCGCGCTCGTCATCGAGCCCGACATCGTCATCGCCGATGAGATCACCTCGGCGCTGGACGTGTCAGTGCAGGCAGACATCCTCGAGCTGATCCGGATGCTGCGGGAAGAGCGTCGACTCACGATGCTGTTTGTGTCGCATAACCTGGCCGTCGTGCAGCAGGTGAGCGACGACGTGGTGGTGCTTCGCAACGGCACGGTCATGGAGTCCGCCCCGGCGAAGAGACTCTTCACGGCACCGGCGTCGCCTTACACCGCGGAACTACTGGCGGCGATTCCGGGCAGCCGGGGGTTCGCGATTCACTGAGGCGCTTCATCAGGCCACCCGAAGAAGTGCTGCTCACCCTCGGACAAATCCATACGATCGCTGGTGTCACTGTGGGCGGCATGAGGACATACTGCGCCGTTTTCTAGGCTCCGATCGCTCCGCAAATGGCGGGGGAGGCGATCCCGCAAGCAACCCCACCATGCCCTCGGCCGCTGCCACCCCGGAAGCTGGGCGCCCCGCTTCCACCGGCGCCGTCACCCGCTCCGCGGGCAAAACGTGTTCGTCCTCTACGAAGCCGCCGGAATCATGGTTTTTCGACCCCCAAGGCACCCCCATCGTCGAACACCTCTGGCCACCACCGGGCATCGCCTACGTCGGCAACGGCAGACCCCGCGGTCCCAGACCGAAAAACCCAGCGCCGTTAGCCTGACCCGCAAACGTCACCGATGTCCTGACACACGAAGTCACCGATGTCCTGATGCACAAGTGTCACCCATGTCCTGAGACATCACAGACTGGCCTTGACCATCCGCGCCCAGAAGATTTACACATTTCTTACCCAATTTGGGTTTCTATGAGAAACCTATGGCCTGCGATCCCAGTGTTTTCAAGGGATACCGGGCCAAGAAGTTCTGCGGAGACGGAGGGATTTGAACCCTCGGTCCCCTTACAGGGACTCCACCTGGCAGGGTGGAGCCCTGCGGGTACTCACCGTCGCGTGAGGCGCTCGAGTACTTCGATCACGTGCTCATATGGCCGGTCGGTCGCGCGGCTCATGCCGATCTCGCACGTGCGGTTGGCCGACACGTACGCATCGAAGCCACCGAGATCGTCCGCCGCTGCCGCGACCTCGAACGCCTCCACGTCGGTCGCACTCGCGGTGAGCTCGGGGTGCAGCATCCCTCGGTCGCCGGCGAAGGCGCAGCATCCCCACCCTTCGGGGACGAAGACGGTGTCGGCCACGGCATACGCCAGCGCCGTGAGCGCGCCGGTGGCACCGAGCGCGGTGGTCGAGCATGTCGGGTGCACGGCGATGCGGTCGAGCTTGGCCGATACCTCCACTTTCGGGAGCACCTCGCGCGCCACGTAGGTCGTCGCGTCTTCGATCACCAGGGACGCGTACTCCGGATGCGCGGCTGCGGCCTTGGCGAGCATGACATGGAGTCCCTCGGTGCAGGATGCCGCATCGCACACGACCGGGAGCTCGCCGCCACGACTGGCGCTCCAGAGCGAGGAGAGCACGCGGTCGGTCATCCGGTCATATCCGGACAGGTACCCCTTCGACTTCCAGGGCGTCCCGCAGCAGAGCCCACCAGCATCCTGCGGGACGACGAAAGGGATGTCGGCGCGCGACAGTAGCTCGCGCAGGGCGTCCCTCGAGCCGATTCCGTGATCCTCCGGGCCGAACATCGTGCCGATGCACGCGCCGAACAGCACGACCTTGGCGTCCGCCGAGCTGTCCGCCCGAAGCGGCTTCGATCCGCCACCCGGCAGCCCCGCGTCATACAGGGGAACGATGTCGGCACCGAGCACGGCGCGTCCAACCTTGGTCACCCCGGTGACGAGCGGCGCAGGAAGCGCATCGGCCACGGTGAGCGCGAGTCCGCCGGCGCGCGCGGCCGCTCTCCACCCCTTGGCGGCGACATCCCAGAGGCCGTCCGCGACGGACGACGCCTGCTCGGCGCGCAGCCGCCGCACGAGGTCACCGGTATTGATGTCGACGGGGCAAGCGACACCGCACATGCCGTCGACCGCGCATGTCTGCACACCGTCGTAGTCGTAATCGACGCGGAGCTCCTTCACGAGCTCGGTGTCACCCTGCTCCTCCGCCCAGGCCATGTCGCGGCGGAGCACGATCCGCTGCCGCGGGGTGAGCGTGAGGCTCTTGCTGGGGCAGGTCGGCTCGCAGTACCCGCATTCGACGCAGCGGTCGACCTCCTTCTCGACGGTTGGCACGCGCTTGAGGTCCTTCAGGTACGACTCCGGATCCTCCGACAGCACGACTCCCGGATTCAGAATGCCGTCGGGGTCGAGCAGCTTCTTGATGCCCCACATGAGGTCGGTGAGCTCGTCGCCGTACTGGCGCCGCACGAACGGCGCCATGATGCGGCCGGTGCCGTGCTCTGCCTTGAGCGACCCCTGCTGACCGAGCACGAGCTCGACGAGGTCGTCCGTGAAGCGCCGGTAGCGCGCGATGCTGTCGGCGTCGTCGAAGCGCTCGTTCAGGAGGAAGTGCACGTTGCCGTCCTTGGCGTGTCCGAAGATCACCGAGCCGTCGTACCCGTGCTCCTCGAACAGCTCGATCAGCCGCTCGCACGTGAACAGCAGACGGTCCACCGGCACGACGATGTCCTCCAGCAGCGCGGTCGTGCCGGACGGGCGCGCACCCGCGACCGCCGTGTAAAGACCCTTGCGGACGTGCCAGAGCGCCGCGCGTTCCGCAGCATCCGTCGTGAGCCCGGCCCCGACGACCAGCGGAAGGGCGCGCATGTGCGACAGCACGATGTCGGCGCCGTGCACGAGAGCATCCGCGTCCGCCGCGTGCACCTCGACGAGGAGCGCCGCATGCTGATCCACCGGGATGTCGGCGATCGCGCGCGGCACGTCGCTGAGCCCCTGCGCGACGCGCAGCGAGGCGGCATCCAGCAGTTCGATCGTTGCGAGCCCGAGCTCGACGAGCCGGGGGAGGGCGGCCATGGCGTCCGACAGCGTCTCGAACACGAGCAGACCGGTCGCGGTCGCCGGGCGCACCTCGATCGTGCGGAACCTCGCCTCTGCGACGAAGGCTAGCGTGCCCTCAGAGCCGATGACGAGGTGCTCAAGGATCTTCACCGGGTCGTCGAAGTCGAGCAGCGCGTTGATGCCGTAACCCATCGTGTTCTTCATCGAGAACTGCCGGCGCACGAACTCGACGCGCTCCGGCGAGGCGAGCAGCCGCTCCCGCAGGGCGAGCAGTCCCTCCGCGATCGCCGGCTCGACGGCGGTCAGCGTCTCGATCGCGTCGGGAGCACCGGTGTCGAGGACGGTTCCGCTGGGCAGCACGAGCAGCAGCGACTCGACGGTGCGGTAGGAGTTCTCCACGGTGCCGCAGGCCATGCCGCTGGAGTTGTTCGCGATCACACCGCCGATCGTGCAGGCGATCTCGCTGGCCGGATCCGGACCGAGCTTGCGACCGAAGCGCGCGAGGCGCGTGTTGACCTGGCGCACGGTCGCACCCGGACCGACTCGGACGATGCGCGCGTCATCCTCGACCGCGATGTTCCGGAACGCGCTGCGAGTGTCGACGAGGATGTCCCCGCTCACCCCCTGGCCGGACAGGCTCGTGCCTCCCGAGCGGAACGTCAGCGTACGGCCGGCCGCGCGGACCGCGCGGAAGACATCCGCCACATCGGATGCCGAGGACGGCGAGAGCACGGCGTCAGGGACCAGGAGGTAGTGCGAGGCGTCATGAGCCTGCGCGAACCGATCGATCGACCGCTCCTTCACCTCGGTCGAGGGCGACAGGAGTGCGCGATCCAGCGGGAAGGTGAGCGACGTCCGCACGGATCCTCCTCGACGGCGACGTAAATTGTCTGACAAGTATACCGCTAGATCGGGCGATCGCTAGACTTGAGCGCATGGCAGCGATCCCGGAGGCAGCACTGGACGTCGTCGGCGTGGTCGACGCCGTGACCGCACGGCTGCGGACCCGCATCCTCGCGGGCGAGATCCGCTCGGGGGAACCGCTCACCGAGGCGGCGGTGTCCCAGGCCTACGGAGTCGCCCGCCCCAGCGCCAAGGCCGCGATCGAGCAGCTCGTCGCGGCGGGACTGCTCGTGCGCACCGCGCACCGCACCGCGCGGGTGGTCGACATCGATTCGGCGACCGTGCACGATGTGTATCGCACGCGGGCGCGGCTCGAGAGCGCGGCCCTGCGTGAGCTCTCGGCCTCTCGCACGATCCCGGCATCAGCGATCGCCGCGAACGCCGAGATCCAGGCAATGCCCCCGGGGCCGAGCGCCGAGACGGTCGACCCCGACCTGCGCTTCCACACCGCGCTCATCGACGCGCTCGGCAGCGAGCGCACCGCCCGCATGTACCGCAGCGTGCTCGACGAGGTCCGACTGTGCATGGCTCAAGTGCAGGAGCGGCGGCTGCTCGGGGCCTCCGTCATCGCCCGACAGCATGCCGCAATCCTGGATGCCGTGCAGGTCGGCGATTCGGATCTCGCCGCCCGCCTGCTCGATGAGCACCTGCACTCGGCGGCGGAAAGCCTCATCAGCGCGCTGACCACACCAGGCCCGTAAGCGCTCGAGATTCCCTTCCATCTCCGCGAACTCCGCCTCGCGGGCACGGACCACGCTGCCTTCGCGCCCCGCGCCAATGCTGCTCCGACCCGCATTGCTCGACTCCCGTTGGCGTGCCTTGACGCGTGTGGACGGCGCCCCGCGCGGAGATCAACCACAGCAAGGGCCTTCCGGTTCGCGCGTCTCTCCGGTGAAGAGACAGGGGACGTTCGTCGGGTTGTTCCACATATGGAACCAACGTTGAATCTATTGAACGATAGAGTGCTTTCGGACTAGGCTCAGGCCGACAACCGTCCAGCACCACGGATCACAATGGAGAGATCGGCATGGTCATCGACTTCTCACGACGAACCCTGCTCATCGGCATGGGAGCGGTCGTCACGACATCCGTCCTCGGCGACTTCGGAGCGCCCATGTCGGCGGCTGCAGCCGCCGACCCTACGACATGGACCGACATCGTCGGCAGGTTCGAGTCCCGGCATGAGCCGTGGTCGGTGTCATTCGGCCCCGAGTACGGAACCGCAGCAGGTGGATTCGTGCGAGATGAGGAGCGTGCCGCCGAGGGCGCTTTCTCGGGGCGGCTTACGGCGGACTTCTCGGAATCCGGACGGTATGTGGCGCTGATCAAGTCACTGGACCACCTGGATATCACGAAGGTCCGATTCAAGGTCACCGCTCGCAATGTCACTCGCGTCGCCGTCCGACTCGTCAGCGGAGGGCGAGTCCTCAGGCAGGCGTATGCCGCCGTGCAGCCCACGCCCGGAACGTGGGTCGGTGTCGAGATGGACAGGTGGAACAACATCGTCGGGTTCTCCGACGCGGTCACACTCCAGATCCAAGTCTGGAAGGAGCACCTCGCCAACGCCGCAGACCCGACGGGTGACCTCTGGGTCGACGACGTGCACGTCGATCACCTCGTGCAAGAGCAGAGGCCTGCATCCCTCGAGACCTCGGGTCTGCCGGTGCTGCTGGTGGGCGACGCCGACCCGGTTCCCCTCACGGTGCGGGCCACGTACCCCGACCGCGAAGCGCGTGACGTCACACAGCACTCCAGACTGAGCTCCTCGAACAACGCGGTGATCACGATCGACAGGTTCGGCACCCTCGCGCCGGTGGCCCCGGGGCGGGCCGAGATCCGCATCGAGCATCTCGGCGTCTCACAGGCGTTCCCTGTCGAGGTCCGCGCGCCGCGCGAACTGGCGCCGATAACGATCCATGACGGCAAGTTCCGGGATGGCGACTCTCCGTTCGGGTTCACCGGCTTCAACTACGATCTGTTCCTTCTCAGCTATCCGCGTCGTGCGCTGTGGTCGAGCCTCGATGCCGACATCAGCCTCATGGCCAGCTGGGGACTGGGTGCCATCCGAGTGCCACTCGCCGTGAGCCTGGTGCAACCGGCGAAGGGCGTCTTCCCCGGCGACGTCGGGTGGGCGGGTGAGTTGCGCAAACGCGGGCTGAACACCGAGTTCATCAAGATGCTTGACCATTTCGTCGCACGTGCCGGCGAGCACGGCATCCGCGTGATCTTCGACTGGCACCGCTTTCCCACCGACCCCTACGACTACTGGCAGGGAGGCACGCCCGCCGATCGCGGAACAGGGAAGCCGGGGACGGCCATCTCCTACCTCGCCCCTTCGTCCACGCAGAGCGGTGAACTCGACCTGGCGGATGCTGAGCACCGCACCGTGCTGTTCGAATCCCTCACGTGGATCGCTTCTCACTACAAGGGGTCACCGAACGTCCTCGGCATCGAGGTCCCGCACAACGAGCCGCACGCGACATACATGTCGATTCAGTCGAACTGGCGGCGACTGACGGAGCAGGCATCCTTGGCGGTGAAGGCGGGCGACCCGGATCGCCTGACCTTCGCGATGCCTCCTGCCTACGGGCACGACGTCTCCACCGCGGCGCCGACGTGGCAGTTCTCGAACGTGGTGGACGCGAATGCGCCTCATCACTATCTGCCCAATGCGCCGGTGCCGACGCGCCCCGACGCCCCGACGCGCCATTCGCCGTGGCTGGCCCGTGACATCGACGCGACCTTCGCTTACGCCATCCCAGCGCTGTTCGCCCCGTACTCGACGTCGAAGCATCCGGTCTACAACGGTGAGGGCGGTCACTATGGCTTCGACTCCTTCCTGCCCGACATGGATCGCGTCCAGGCGGCGGACTACATGATGGAGGCGGGCCTGGTGCAGTACTACGCAGCGGGTGCCGCCGGGCAGCTGCACTGGAGCCTCTGGCACAACCTCAACGACTTCGTGCCCTTTGAGGATCTGTTCGAGAAGCACTATCGCCGTTTCTCGGCCGTATATTCGGCTGGTCCTGTCGACTGGTCCGGCGCCGAGGTCGCATTCATCCAGAATCCCGCAGCAGTGCCGCCCGCTAACGGGCACAACTTCGCCGTCGTCCCCTTCGTCCGCCGTGCGCTCGACCTGCACCTGCCGATCTGGCATCTGCTGACGGACGACGAGATCATCGAGACGCTGCTCACCCAAGTGCCATCCGGACTGGAACAGGTGGAGGGAATGGACGCGGCCTTCGACTACAAGGCGGTCGTCGCGGACCGCCGGAATCTCGACCAGCGCGTGCGGCAGGTGCTCGAACGGGACGGCTTCGACAGGCCCATCCTCTGGCTGAACGACGCGGAGGCCCTCACCACCAACGCCTTGGGCTCCTTCCTCCGCAAGGCGGGAGTCGCCGAGGATCGCCGGACGAGCGCGCACCTGCAGCTCGTGTACGGTCCTCAGCACCTCGTGGTCTATCGCCGCAGCGGCGCCGGTGGCAAGAAGCGCATCTTTCCCCGCGTTCGCCGGGATGGGGTGTTCTCTCTCGTGGATGAGTCCGGCGAGACGCGGTACCGGGGGGATACGAACACGCTGTGGACCCGCGGCATCTCCATCGACCTGCCGAAGTGGCGCAGCGCGATCCTGCGGATCGAGTGATCGCGAACTGTGGACCCACGGTTCGATATGCCGAACCATGGGTCCACAGATTGAATCTGGCGAGAAAGCCCACTACGTTGTCCTATTCAAGGAGTCAGCACGGATGCAGCAGGGAGCCGGCATGCGCATCACCGAGGTCGTCACAGCCGTCGCGCCCTTCACGCGCGGAACGAGCCTGGATGACACCCGCATCTCCACGCCCATGGGAGTGTTCCCCCGCCATGCGGAACGACGGTCGTCGTGGCGCGGCCCCGGCGCCGATCTCGTCTGGGTGCTCGTGCGCACGGATGACAGCGAGGTCTGGGGCATCGGACAGTCCCGCGGTGGTCGTGTCACAGAGGCACTGATCCTCGAACACCTCGCCGGCCTGCTGCATGGCCGGGATCCACTGGCCATCTCGGAACGAGTGGCCGAGCTGGACCGGGCCACCCAGCCGTATGCTGCCGGCGGCATCGCCTCGATGGGGATCGCCGCCGTCGAGCTCGCGCTGTGGGACCTTGCCGCACGGGCGGCGGGACTCCCGCTCGTGCGCCTGCTGGGCGGATCGGAATCGGATGTTCCCTATTACCTCACGGTCCCGGATCACTCGCTGTTCGACGTCCTCGAGCCCGAGCTGATCGCCAGGGCTCGAACCGTGAAGATCCCCGCCCGGTTCGGCCCGGCCGACGGCCGGTCGGCGATCACGCGCGTGATCGCCGACCTCGAGGCCACGCGCGAGCGCGTCCCTGAGCATGTGCCGCTCTCCATCGACTGCTTCATGTCGTGGGATGCCGAGTTCGCCAGGCGTGTCGTCCACTGTGCCTCGGATCTCGGTCTGGACTGGATCGAGGAGCCACTGCACCCGCTCGACGTCGACGGGCATCGGATGCTGCGGACGACGTTGCCGGCGCGAGTGGCGTCAGGCGAGCATGTCTTCACACTGCGCGAAGGGCGTCGCCTGGTGGAGGCGGGTTGCGTGGATGTCGCGCAGTTCGACGTCACGTGGTGCGGAGGACTCGAAGTCGCCCGGACTCTGGGTCGGCAGGCCGTCGACGCGGGGATGCTGTTCGCACCGCACGCTGCAGGCCTGCAGCCCTGGGCTACGCACCTGGTGAACGCGTTCGGGCCCGGTGCATGGCTCGAGGTGCTCGTCGGTGTCGATGGCACTGCAGAGGTGCCCACGGTCCGCGACGGTCCGGGCGTCGGGATCGACCCCGCGCAGGTCGGCCTCGCATGATCATCGACTCCCACTGCCACGCCTGGCGCACCTGGCCCTACGAACCCGCTGTGGCCCAGCCGGAGGAGCACGCGTCCCTGCAGCGCGCGTGGCGAGAACTGGTGTCGTGGGGCGTCTCGTCAGCACTCGTCGTCGCGGCGCGGTTGACCGGCAACAGCGACAACAACGAATGGCTCACCGCTCAGGCCCCGGCGTTCGACGGGGTGTTCGCCATCGCGGCGGATTGGGACTCGCGCTGGCTCCCCACCTACCACGCTCCGAACGCGGACGCCCGTCTCGGCGCGATCCTGCGGGAGATGCGCCCGCAGGCGGTCGCGCACTACCTCGGTGACGCCGACGACGGCTGGTTCGGTGAGCCCGCGACCGACGTCGCGCTCGCTCTGCTCGCTGAGCACGCCACTCCGCTCAGTCTTCACGCGCCACCGGGCTGGCGCGATGCCGTCATCGGCGCCGCGCGCCGACACCCCGGGTTGCCGATCGTCCTGCACCATCTCGCATTCAGCGGCCATGACGACGTCGACGACCTGCGGGCGCTTGCGGCCTGCGACAACGTCTACGTCAAGGCATCCGGCGCGTACTACGCATCCGCTGCCGATTCCGCACGGACGCTGGCGGCGCGAACCCGCGCCGCCGTCGACCTGTTCGGTCCGCTGCGCGTGCTGTGGGGGTCGGATCACCCCGTCGCGCAGCGGCGCGGCTTCGATCCGCGTGTCCATCTCGAGGCGGTCGCAGCCGTGCTCGACCCCGCCGAGCAGCGCGCCGTCCTCGGCGACAACGCGCGCCGCCTCTTCTTCGAGGAGCCCGAATGATCCGTCGTATCGCTGTCCTGGGCGCGGGCGAGTGGGCGCAGGCGCACCATCTTCCTGCCCTGGCGGCTCACCCGGATGTGGCACTGGCACGCATCGTGGATATCGACGGCGAGCGCGCAGCCCAGGCCGCCGCACGCTTCGGCGCGGCATCGTGGTCAACATCTCCCGACATGTCCGACGTCGACGCGGTGGTCATCGCCACCCCGCACGCCACGCATGCCGAGCTGACGACGGCGTATCTCGAGCGGGGCATCGCCGTCCTCGTCGAGAAGCCCCTCGCGACCCGGGTCGACGATGCCTTCGCTCTCGTCGCGACAGCGGAACGCACCGGAGTCCCCCTGCTGGTCGGCTACACCGCGCAGTTCAGCAACGCGGCGGCCCGGGTGCGGGAGTGGTTCCACGAGGGGCTGATCGGTGAGCTGCTCCACGTCGCCATCGAGTTCAGCTCCCGTGCCGGCCGACTGTACCGCGCGCACGCGGAAGACTCACGGTCCGCCTACTCGGCCGAGAACGGCGGTCAGGCGGCGACGCAGCTGTCGCACGCCGTCGCCGCCGCACTGTCGTCGCTCGGCCAGGAGGCGACGCGGGTAGCCGGGATCGTGGCGAACCGAGGCACCGCGGTCGATGTCGACGACGCCTTCGTCTTCGCGCTGGGCGGCGGCGCGATGGGGGCGGGGACGTCCACGGGCGCCCTGGCCGACGGGGCCGCGGTGCGTCAGGTCGTGCGTTACATCGGCGATCAGGGATCGATCAGCCACGATCTGCTGTGGGGCCGAGCGACCCTTTCGACCGAAGGCGGCATGCGCTGCGCCGCGCCATCGCATCACGAAGCCCCGTACCCGGCTGCAGGCCCCGTGTCCACGCTCGTGAGCATCCTCGGGGGTGGCCCCAACCCGTCCCCGGTCCGTCCCGCGGCAGCCACGGTCGCCTTCATCGACGCGCTGCAGACGGCGGCGCGCACCGGTCGACTCGAATCCGTCCGTCCACTGCCCGCGCCAATGAGCCGCGACAAGGGAGATCATTGATGAAACTGCTACGACTGGGTCCGGTGGGGCGCGAGATCCCCGCAGTCGAGGACGACGAGGGTCGTGTCTTCGACGCGCGTGACATCACGGATGACATCGACGGCGACTTCCTCGCATCCGACGGCATCAGCAGAGTCCGAGCAGCACTCGACGCCCGCACCCTGCCCGAGCTCGACCACGCCGGGCTGCGCCGCGGAGCGCCGATCGCCCGGCCGACCGCCGTCGTGTGCGTCGGTCAGAACTACGCCGCGCACGCGGCCGAGTCCGGCGACAGTCCACCCGAAGTGCCCATCATCTTCTTCAAGCACCCGAACACCGTCATCGGGCCGGACGACGATGTCGAACTGCCCACGGGCGCCGCGAAGCTGGACTGGGAGGTGGAACTGGGCGTCGTCATCGGGCGACCGGCACACCGTCTCGCCTCTGCCGCGGAGGCTCTCTCGGTGATCGCGGGGCTGGTGGTGAGCCACGACGTGAGCGAGAGGGCGTGGCAGGTCGCCGAATCGGGTGGCCAATGGAGCAAGGGCAAGTGCGCACCCACGTTCAACCCGCTCGGACCCTACCTCGTGCCACTCGAGGACTCACCCGCGCTCGATACCCTCACGCTGTGGTCGCGTGTGAACGGCGAACCGCGTCAGCACTCGTCGACCGCAGACATGATCTTCGATGTCCCGCATCTGATCCACCACCTCTCGCAGTACATGCGTCTGGAGCCCGGCGACCTCATCAACACCGGAACGCCGCAGGGAGTCGCACTGTCGGGCCGCTTCGCGTACCTCCGCACCGGAGATGTCGTCGAACTCGGCATCGATGGGCTCGGGTCTCAGCGGCAGGAGATCGTCGCCGAGCGATGAGCGCTGCCGCCGGTGCCGAGGCTGACCACCCCGGCACCGGGCCGGTGCGCGCATTCGAGCCGGACCGCGTGCCCGGTGATCAGCACCGGCGACCGTGTGCGCGGCAGCTCACTCCTGCCAGGCCACGCTGAGGTGGCCGGAGACCTGGCGGATCTCGATTCGGTCCGTGCCGTCGACCCGCAACACGAAAGCATCCGGTGACAGCGGCGTCTCCACGCGCGCTCCCGCGGCGGAACCCGGGGGCAGAGCGATGATCACGCGCGCGTTCGTCAGTCCCTCGACGCGCAGGCCGCGCGTGCGGTCCGCCGGGAACGGGGCGATCTCGCGGCAGCGCATCATCCCCGAAGCCTCCTGGGTGACGAACACGCGACACTCGGCGTGAACGGATTTCGCGAGCTGATACGTCGCCACCCCGTCTTCGTACCACGCCTCGGCATGGGTCAGCAGCGGCGCTCCGTCCGCGAGCGACAAGCGCAGCCGCAGAGTCGTATCCGGCACGTACCCGCTCAGCCAGTGGGCCCCGGCATGACGACGGATGCCGAGGACAGCACGCGCGGCGTCCGCCGAGCGGAGCTCGTGCGCGACCGAGACGCCGAGCGTCGCCACGGCATCGCGCAGCAGCGCCGCGCTGTCGTCGAAGCGTGCGCGGTCGACGAGCACGCGGTGGCGCACGCCGCGCTCATCGGCCTCGGAGTAGTCGAACGGCGCCGAGCCGCGCACCCAGATCGCCGCCCCCGGCGCTCCAGTGCCCTCGTCACCGCCGTGCACGGTCGCGTAGGGCGCCTCGGTCCCGGCAGGCATGCGCACCCGGGCCAGCAGCCGAACGCCGTCGACCGGATGAACGAGATCGATCGGCCCGTCGGACAGCAGAGCGTTGTGCCGCAGCATCCCGCGGCGCCCGCCCGGCAGACGGTCGCCGACGAGGTCGGTGACCAGCGCGAGGTCGCCCTCGACGACCGCCGCGGCATCGCCCGCATCCGCCCGGTCCAGCCCGAGCAGCCCGAGCGCCTCCTCGGACACCCCACGCAGCGATCCGTAGACGACGACGTCACCGCCACCATCCTGGTGTGCGTGCAGCGCGGCGACGACGTGCGCGGTGAGCGCGCCCGCGGGCACGATGAGGATGCTGCTCGCGAGCGCACCCGACCTCTGCGCGCCGGCGACCTCATCGGTGCTGACGACCGTGTTCAGCGGCAGTCCCGCGGTGATCGCCGCGGACAGGTACCAGTCCTCCGCGTACGGCCGCGCGATCGTCTCGGGGTCGGCGGCCATGGCCTCGTGGTACTCCCGGAACGGATACACCCAGACCAGCGGGCCGGCCGCGTCGGGCCGGGTCTCGAGGTCGATGGCGATCGCGGTGCCCACCTCACGCGCGCACCGCTCGTCGAGCACGCCATGCGCGGTGTCGATCGAGAGGATGTTCACCTCGCGGGGCGGCTGGATCATGCCGTCGCCGGTCACCCGGGCGACGCTCAGCGGCAGGTGGATGTCGAAGGTCTCGCGGTGATAGAAGTCCCACCACGGCTGCTGCCAAAACCACGGGTCGTTGGCGTAGAAGCGGAACCGGTACCCCTCTGAGCCCCTCGGCAGCATCGCGATGCGCGACAGGTACCCGCAGATCTCGATGCCGAAGTCCTCGTTCAGCGGACCCCACGGTGAGTTCGGAGGCGGACCGGCGATGTGGCCGCGCTCGTAGATCTCCAGGGCAGGCACACTGTCGGCTCCGATGTCGATGCCGGCGCTCTGATTCGTGCCGCGCACCTCGATGGGCACGGACAGCTCGCGGCGCAGGTCGTCCCAGAACTCCAGCGCCCGCGCCCGCAGGCCAGCGGTGCGGTCGGTGTGGAACTCCGCCCCGTCGAACGATTCGCCCAGCTCCGACCAGGCGTAGCCGCTGAAGCCGAAGCCGTTCGACAGCCACAGGTAGTCGAAGCCCATCGCTGCGAGGTAGTCCTCGGCCTGCCGCCCGAGAAACTCGCCGAAGCGGGTGCCGGCGGGGATGCCGTCGGGGTACGCGGCATAGCGATGGTCGTCGGCGTCGAGCACCGAGAAATGGCGCACCATCTCGATGATCGGCCCGATACCGACATCGGCGCCGCGGGCGAGGATCTCAGGATGCCGGCGGAACTTGAACGCCGAGGCCGCGAACTCCGGCCCGGGGTCGAAGGTGGCGCCGACGCGGGTCGGGATGCCGCGGCGCTCGCCGGTCTCGCGGATGATCCGTACGAGCGAGCGGATGCGGTCGTAGTCGAGCGCGGGCGGATCGTCGCGGTAGCGCACCGCCACCCGCTCGGGCTCCTTGTGCTCGCCGTAGGGCTCGGCGTCAACGTTGTTGAAGCCGATGGTGTCGGCCCACACGACGGGCGCGTCGAGGTCACCCGCCCAGTCGAGGATCTCGCTGCCGTCCGAGATCCACAGCAGCAGCGAGCACTCGGCGGCGGTGGCCAGCAGCGTGCTCCACTGCGTGAACATCTCCTCGACGCCGGCGCGCAGCGAGGCGTCGTCGAAGGCGTCGAAGGGCTTGAGTGAGGTCTCGAGGGTGACGGTCGCCAGCTCCGACGCGAGACGTCGCGCGCGGGCCGGGATGCGCTCAGGACTGCGAGATGTCATCGCTGATGCGCTTCCGGAGCTTCTGTGCGGCGTCCTGCAGAGCCGTGAGTGCGGCGTGAATGTGCTCGTCGTCGAAACGGTGGACGGGTCCGCTGACCGACAGGGCCGCGACGATCTGCTCGTCTCGGGAGAGCACGGGCACGGCGACGCAGCGGATGCCGAGGATGTACTCGCCGTGATCCTCGGCGTAGCCGAGCTCCCGCACGCGGACCAGATCAGCCTTCAGCGCGGACAGGTCGGCCATGGTCGTCTCGGTGAACTGCTCCAGCTCGCCGTAGGGGTAGAGGGCGTCGAGCTGGGCTTCGTCGAGGCCGCTGAGCAGAGCCTTGCCGAGTCCGGTGGCGTGCGCGGGAAGCCGCGCGCCGATGCGCTGGTCGAACACGAGCGTGTGCGAACCGGGGCTCTTGGCGATGCACACCTGCCCCTGTCCGGAGAGCACGGCCAGGCGGACCGTCTCGTCGATCTGGTCGCGCACCTCGTCCATGAAGCCTCGTGCCCGCTGGCTGAGCGTCTGCGCGTGGTCATAGGCCTGCCCGACCTCCCAGGCGCGCAGTCCCAGACTCAGCCGCAGGTCGGCGTCGCGCTCCACCCAGCCGCGATCGATGAGGGCTCCCAGCACGTGATGCACGCTGGACTTGGGCAGTCCCAGGCTCGACGCGATGGTCGTGAGGGTCTGGCCCTCTTCGGCGTCCGCGAGCAGTTCGAGAACGCGCAGGGCCCGGTCTGCGGCCGGCGCGGTGATTTTCGAGGAGGCGTCGTCTGGCATCATCTTCCGTTCGATATGCCGAATGGCTGTTGCTTTGGCTGAACGATACTGGGCACCCGTCGGCGATGTCCACCGAACCGCTGCTCGACCGAGCGCCCGGCGGTCCTGTCGGATAGCTACGGCGAGTGCGGCTTGCGCCGCGTCGGCTTTCGGGCTTAGTCTGCACGATACAGCATATGAAAATCCGGTTCCAGATGTGGAACAGAATGGTGAACAGTGTCTCTGCCCCTCCCCACCACCGCGACGCACGCCGCCGCCCCGGCGGCGACGATGAGCGCGCTCGTCCTCGAGGACTACGGTCGCATGGTCGTGGCGCAGCGGCCGGTCCCCGTCGTCGGCGATGGCGAGGTGCGGGTGCGTGTGCACGGCGTCGGTATCTGCGGCTCGGATCTGCACGGTTTCACCGGCGCAAACGGCCGGCGCTTTCCCGGGCAGGTCATGGGTCACGAAGCGGTCGGCACCGTGGATGCCGTCGGCGCAGGCGTGACATTTTTCACGGGGGGCGAGCGAGTCGTCGTCAATCCGACGCTTGCCTGCCAGGCATGCGACTGGTGCGCACGCGGCCAGCAGCACATCTGCCCGCAGCGGCGCGTGCTCGGTGTCGACCCGACTCTGTCCAGTGCCTTCGCGGAGTTCTTCGTCGTGCCCGAGCGCAACCTCATCCCGTTCGACGGCATCCTGCTGCACGGGGCACTCGTCGAGCCGCTGGCCGTCGGCTACCACGCCGCCCGGCGCGCGGGCGTGAGCGCTGGAGACACCGTCGCCGTCATCGGCGGAGGACCGATCGGTCAGGCCGCCGCGCTCGCCTGCATCCGTCTGGGGGCCGCCCGCGTGATCGTCGGCGAACCGCGCGAGGCGCGCCGGCGGCTGCTCGAGGACATCGGCGCAGAGACATTCGATCCGTTCACCGCGAGCGCCCCGCTCGGCGCCGGAGAAGCGGATGCCGCGATCGACGCGGTCGGTGCGAGCGAGACCATCCTCACCGCGCTCGAACTGACAGCTCCCGGTGGCACGGTCGTGCTCGTCGGGATGGATGCGCCCGCCGTCGAACTGCAGGCATACCCCCTGACCACACAGGAGCGCTCGCTCGTCGGCGCCTTCTGCTACACCGCCGAGGAATTCGCCGAGACGGCGGCCTGGGCGGCCACGGTGCCCGAGACCCTCGATCGGCTGATCGAGCGAGCGGTCCCGCTCGACGAGGGCCCTGCGGCCTTCGAAGAGCTCACCGACCCCGAACGCCTCGCCGGGAAGATCATCATCGAGTTCCCCGCGAAGCCCGAGAGCGCCGGACCACCGGCTTCCTCTTGACCGTCCTGCACGACCCGAGTTACCAATCATCCAATGGAGGATCGCATGTCACAGTTCATGTCGAGTCGTCTCACCCGGCTCGCCGGGGTGTCACTCGTCGCGGCGCTGGCCCTCACGGGCTGCTCCGCGCAGAGCGAGGAGGCGCCCAACAGCACCGGTGAGGTGACTGGGGAGCTGAGCATCGCCACCACGAGCGACGTCGGCCTCGGCGCGCTCATCGAATCGTTCGAGAAGGAGACCGGGGTCGGCTTCGAGACCACGTTCGCCGAGGCGGGCGCGCTCAACGAGCAGCTCTCGCTGCAGATCAACGGCGGGACCGCACCCGACATCTTCCGCTCCGCGCCGGGCTGGGCGGCACCGTCCTCGGTGCTCAACCTCGCCGCCATCGGCGCCGTGCGCGACCTCTCCGGTGAGGACTGGACCGCGAACGTGCCGAAGGCGTTCGACTCGCTGCAGGTCTACGAGGGTGGCACCTACGCCTACCCCACGTTCGGGCAGGCCATCCTCGCCTTCTACAACATCAGCGTCTTCGAGGAGGTCGGCGTCACCCCGCCCACCACGTGGGATGAGCTGATCGAGGTCTCCGACAAGCTCAAGGCCGCAGGCAAGGTGCCGATCTCGCTCGGCTTCGCCGACAACTACGTGACGCAGTTCATCACCTACGCGCTCTCGGCCACCCTGGTCAACGGCGCCGAGCCTGACTTCTACGAAGAGCTCGACGCAGGCAAGACCACGTTCGCGGAGTCGGACGGATGGCGCGAGACCTTCGAGAAGATCGTGAGCCTGATCGACGACGGCTACACCACCGCCGACCCGCTCGGCACCCCTGGTGACCCGGCGATGCAGGCGGTCGGCAACGGCGATGCCGCGATCGTCATCATGCCCTCGGGCGCCTCGCCGAACCTCGCCAAGATGACCGAGGGCGGCTGGGACAACCTGGGCATCTTCGCCTTTCCCGCCACGAACTCGGCTGACGACACGTTCATCCCGTTCAGCCCCGACTTCCTCGTCGTCAGCAGCAAGACCGAGAACCCGGATGCCGCTCTCGCGTTCCTGGACCACATCTCCCAGCCCGACAACGCGGCGGCATTCGCCGAGGCGCAGGGCGCCATCCCCGCGCTGACCAACGCGACGCCGGTCGACAACCAGCTCAACACCGCCATCCAGGTCTACCTGGATGAGGAGCGCACCACGCCGTTCGCCAACCACATCTGGCCCGGCGGAGAGGTCGCCGCGGCGCTCATGGCAGGCCTGCAGCAGGTCGTCCAGGGCGACAAGGACATCGACGGGCTGCTCGCCGACCTCGACACCGCCTATGCCGGAGTCAAGCGTTGACGATGACCGCCATCCCGAGGAGCCCTGCGGAGGCGCAGGGCTCCTCGGAGCGACCCGCCCGCAAGCAGGACCGGGTGTTCCGCCTCAACCGGGTGCCGCAGTGGTTTCTGCTGCCGGCCCTCATCTTCTACATCGTCGTCGTGCTGTACCCGAGCGTCGCGGGCAGCGTGCTCGCCTTCACCGACGCCAGAACGCTGCGCGGCGGCGACTGGGTCGGTTTCGAGAACTTCGTCACCATCCTGCAGAACGAGGCCGCTCGCGACGCGCTGCTGAACACGCTCACGATCGCCGTCACCCTCACGATCGTGCAGACCACGCTGGGTCTGCTGCTGGCGGTCGCGCTGAACAGCGCCATCCGCGGACGCAACCTGCTGCGCACCATCTTCTTCGCCCCGATGATGCTGCCCCCGATCATCACCGGTCTGCTGTGGCAGTACATCTACACGCCGAACGGTCCGCTCGACTCCGCGATGGACTTCCTGGGCCTGGGTGATTTCAAGGCCAGCTGGCTCGGTGACGCGAACATCGCCCTGTGGTCGATCATCGGCAGCGTCATCTGGCATCACGTCGGCATGTCGATGGTGATCTACCTCGCCGGACTGCAGGGCATCCCCGACGAGCTCTACGAAGCCGCCGCTGTCGACGGCGCGGGGCCGATGCGCAGGTTCTGGAGCATCACCCGCCCGCTGCTGGGCCAGGCGACCACGATCGCCACCGTGCTCACCATGACTTCGTCGCTCAAACTGTTCGATCAGATCTTCGTGATGACCGGCGGCGGCCCCGGGGTATCGACCCAGACGCTGTCGCTCATCATGTACCAGGAGGCGTTCGTGTACGGCAAGCAGGGCTACGGCTCGGCCATCGCCCTCGTACTGACCATGATCGTCGCAGCCATCGTCTTCGTGCAGATGAGCATGACCCGCCGAGGGGAGCAGGAGGCTTGAGTACCATGACCCTCACTGTCCCGAAGAGCGAGGCTGCGCCCCGCAGACGGCGGATCCGACACGGCTACGGTCGTCCGCTGCTCGAAGTGGTCATGGTCCTGGTGACCGTGGCGTACCTGTTCCCGCTGTACATCATGCTGACAATGTCGTTCAAGACGCCGGTCGAGATCGCCGAGTCGTCGGTCGCCCTACCCAAGGGGCTGTTCCTCGACAACTATGCCACGGCGTGGTCACAGGCGAACCTCGGCCGGGCGCTGCTGAACAGCGCGCTCATCACGAGCGTCAGCATCACCCTCGTCGTGATCGTCGGCGCAATGGCGGGGTACGCCATCGCACGCGGCAACCGCCGCACCAGCACGCCGAAGCTGATGCTGTTCATGCTCGGCCTGATGATCCCCGGCCAGCTCGGCATGGTGCCGCTGTACAACCTGATGCGCGACGCCGGTCTGCTGCAGAGCTATTGGTCGCTGATCATCTTCTACGCGGGGTCAATGATGCCCCTGACGGTGTTCCTGTACACCGGGTTCCTGCGGGCCCAGTCGTCGACATACGAAGAGGCGGCGCGCATCGACGGTGCCGGCTGGTGGCGCTCGTTCTGGCATGTCGTGTTCCCGCTGCTGCGGCCGGTCACCGGCACCGTGATCATCGTCAACGCGATCAACATCTGGAACGACTTCCTCACTCCGCTGCTGTACGTGTCCGGTTCGGCGAACCGCACGCTGCCTGTCGCCGTGTTCTCGTTCCAGGGCGAGTTCGCCAGTGAGTGGGGCCTGATCTTCGCCGGCATGGTGATCGCGGCGCTGCCGGTGCTCATCGTCTACTTCTTCCTGCAGCGGCACATCATCCACGGCTTCGCCGGCGGACTGAAGGGATGAGCGCGCTCGTCCCCATCGCGTCCACGACGCACCAGCCGGTGCGCGTGGGTGACGGCCGCAACCTCTCGGACGGCACGACGCAGACCCTCAGCACGCTGTTCACGCACGAGCTGCTGAGGCCCGCCGACAGCATCCGGCTCGTCTTCGCGAACTGGTACGACACCGACGGCGACAGCCTGCCCGGTACCGACCCGATCCGGGTCCGTGCCGAGGTGCGGGCGGGCGGCATCCTGCCGGTGACGTTCGACGGACGCGATCACGTCAGGATCGAACCAGGAGAGACCGTGCTGTCCGACCCCGTGCCGCTCGATCCGCACGGCGGTGTGGGGACGGATCGGATGCGACTGTCGACCTGCACGGTCGTCTCAGTGGCGCGAGGCGGGCGGTTCCCGCTCGGTTCGAGCACAGACGCCTCCTCGGGGGAAGGGGTCGCGGTGGGAGACCTTCGCGGCCGGGCCGTGCCCACGGCATCCGTCTACGGATACGGGCCGTGGCAGCTGCTCGCCGAGGGACCGACTGCAGGGTCGCTGCTGCTCGTGGTGGGCGACTCGAACGGGGTCGGCTTCGGCGACCGCCGAGGCGGCGCCGAGCACTTCGGCTGGGTGCGCCGCCGGTTCGACGGACGCAGCGATGTGATGAACATCTCGGTCAGCGGCGCGCGTCTCGAGAACAGCATGACACCGGCGCAGCTGGCGCTGCGGCTGGCGCAGGTGCAGTGGTCGTTGCCGACCACCGTGATCACGGCGCTCGGCACGAATGACATCCGCGGCGGGGGGCCGGGGGTCGAGGAGGTGCGAGAGCGGATGCTAAATCACTGGGGCGTGCTGGCCACCGTTGCGCCGCGCCTGATCGCGACCACGGTGCCGCCCGCGACGACGAGCATCGACGGCTGGCACACGCTCGAGGGGCAGCGGCTCGATCACGGCAATGACACCCGCCTCATCATCAACGACTGGCTGCGGACCGTTCCCGCCCCGCTCGACGCCGTGTTCGATCTCGCCGCAGCGGTCGAGGCCGAGCCCGGGCTGTGGCGGCCCCGTCTCACAGAGGACGGTGTCCACCCCAGCCCTGAGGGTCACGCGGCGATCGCCGAGGCGGCGCGCGAGTTCGTGTTCGAGGCGGCGGGCATCGACGAGAGCCGTCAGCTCACCTGACCGATCTTCGAGAAGAAGTCCTCGAGAAGATCCCGCGTGTCCAGAGGATCTGCTGAAGCGGATGGAGGACGCCTTCCAAGGCTGACGCACAGAGTCCGAGAGGGCCCCCGGAAGGTGCGCCCTCTCGCATATCCGGGTGACGATCAGCGCGGTCCCGCGGTGGAATCGCGGACGATCAGCACCGGGGGGTCAGCCTCGATGACGGTGCGCGCTCCGCCTTCGGCGAGCCGCAGCAGGGTCCGGGCAGACAGTTGGCCGAATGCATGGATGTCACGGCTCATGGCAGTCAGCGGCGGGCGGGTGATGCGGCAGAGCACGGAATCGTCGCCGGCCAGCACGGCGACATTTTCGGGGATGCGTACGCCGCGCGCGATGAGACCCTCGACGGCACCTGCGGCCATCACATCGTTGTCGAACGTGATCGCCGTCGGGGCGCCGTCGACGTCCAGCAACTCGTTGACGGCGGCCGCACCGCCCTCCCGCGAGAAGTCGGCACTGACCACCGACGGTGAGCCGCCCGCGTCGACCACGGCTGAAAGAAACGCCGCCGCCCTTCTTTCGGTATGCGAAAATCCGGCGGGACCGGCGACTCTGCCGATGCGCCGGTGGCCAAGCGCGACGAGGTGGTCGACGGCCCCCTGAATCACCGCAGACTCGTCAGTCCACAACACGGCATGGCCACCGGCGTCGTCGGGATGTGCAAGCGCCAGAGCTGTGAAACCGAGTTCGTCGACGAGCTCCAGCCGTGGGTCTTCTGGGACGAGCACGTCGACCAGCAGGACCGCGCTGACCCGGCCGCTTTCGTGCCAGCGGTGATAGGCATCGAGTTCAGATGACATATCGGGCACGACCTGCAGGATGAGTGCCCAGTCGTGCGCAGTGAGCACGTCTTCGAGGCCTGCCATGAAGTCGTTGTAGAAGGCCTCGATCCCCAGCGTCCTCACCGACCGGCGCAGCACGAGCCCGACCGCCGTCCGCTCCCGGTCAGCGGCGCTCCTCGTCCTCGTGATCATGCTCAGCAGTATCACCCATTTCGCGGATCGCAGAGATCGTTCGCCGAGCGCAGCACCCTCGGATCCGTGAACGCCGCGGGTTCCAGGCCGGGCCGGGCCTGAACCCGAATCTCCGCGACCTCGCCCGGCAGCAGTGTGAGCAGCCCGTCTTGGGCCCGGGCCCCGGCATCCACTTTGTCGGCGAGGACCGTCAGGTCCTTGACCAGACTCCGAGCCTCGACGCGGACCGCGTACCCGCCAGGCACCTCTGTCGCGGACGCAGCGACGGCGTCCGACTGCAGGAGGAGTGCAGGGTCTTCGGCGAAATACCAGAATGCCCGCTCGCCACTGTCTGCGATCACGGCGACGAACTCGGCGGAAGAGTCCGCGGCGGATGCGATGGATGCGGGAACGGTGATCACTGTCGCGCTGCGGGCATCGACCTCGACGGGCATTCGCTCCTGGGCGAGTATCTCGCCGAGGAGCGAGCGGCGTGTCAGTGTCACGGTCGTCGACAGGGCTTCCGCGGCGTCGTTGTGCAGCACCGCAACCAGAGCCCCTTCGCGGGGCTGAATCGTCAGCAGCCGGTCGGCGTAGACGCGTCGGAGCGCGTGCCACAGCGGCTTGCGATGGCGCATGCTGTCGACGGCCGCCCAGGACACGACGGGCCAGCAGTCGTTCAGCTGCCAGACGATCGATCCGCGGTTCAACGGGAACAGCGACCGGAAATGCTCGATACCGTAGGCCACCGCCCGCGCCTGATTCAGCTGCATCGTCCAGTGCCAGTCCTCGTAAGAGTCCGGCTGCGGCAGGTGCTCGCCGAGGCCGCGCTGCAGCTTGCCGTTGCCGTCATCGGCCTTCTGATGCACGAGCATGTTCGGACCGAAAGGATCGCGCGGCTCGTCGTGTACGGCGTACTCCAGGGTTGACCAGGCGGGCGGCCCCTGGAAGCCGAACTCCGACACGAACCGCGGCCGGTAGTCGCGATAGTGGGTGTAGTCGACGCGGTTCCACACGTCCCAGATGTGCATGGTGCCGTGCGCATCGTCGTTGGGGTGCACGTAGCGGCTGAACGAGAACGGGCTACCCTCGGAGTAGGGCGTGTTCGGCGCGAGCTGCCGGACGATGCGAGGGAACAGATCGATGTAATACCCCTCGCCCCAGGTCATGGCACCCAGCTGCGAGCGCCAGTTCCAATCGATGTAGCCCCAGATGTTCTCATTGCCGCCGTTCCACACCACGAGACTCGGATGCGCGGTGAGTCGGGTCACGGCCTCGACGGCCTCGGCTTCGAACTCCGACCACAGCGCGTCGTCCTCCGCATAGGCTGCGCAGGCGAGCAGGAAGTCCTGCCAGACGAGGATGCCGTTCTCGTCGCAGAGATCGTAGAAGTCCTCCGACTCGTAGATGCCCCCTCCCCAGACCCGCAGCATGTTCATGTTCGACTCGAGGGCATCGGTGATGCTCTTCTGCAGCGTGTCGCGAGTGATGCGCGGGAAGAACACGTCGTCCGGGATCCAGTTCGCGCCGCGGATGTAGACGTCCTCACCGTTGACGATGATGCGGAACGCGCTGCCCTGCTCGTCGGGCGCGACGTCGATCTCGACGCTGCGGAACCCGATCCGGCGGCTCCAATGGGACAGCTCGTCGCCTGTTTCGCTCAGCAGGCGCACGTCGAGCTCGTGACGGGTCTGCTCGCCGTAGCCACGCGGCCACCACAGGGCGGCGCCGGGCGCGTCGATCGTCGTGGATGCAGAGGTCTGCCCGGGGCCGAGGGCCACGAGCGCCGTCTGACCCGCCACCTCGACCGCGAGCTCCGCGCCGGCTGCGGGCTCGGTGTCAGCCCACTCGACGTCGACATGGGCGGTCACGGTCGGCACCCCGTCGATGACGTCGACAAGGGGACGCACCGCGGCGATCCGCGCGCCGGACCAGGAGTGGATGCCGATCGGCTTCCAGATCCCGACCGAGGCGAGGTCGGGACCCCAGTCCCAGCCGAAGTTGCATGCGGCCTTGCGCATGGCGTTGAAGGGGTTCTCGTACGAGTGCGGACGCTTGCCGAGCAGAGCCTCCTGCTCGCGTGCGTAGGCATACGGTGAGCGGAACGTGATCACGATGTCATTGCAGCCTGGGCGCAGCAGCTCTGCGACGGGGAGCCGATAGCTGCGGTGCTGGTTGACGGTGCGAGCAACGGTGACGCCGTTGAGCTCGACGTGGGCGACGGTGTCGAGACCCTCTGCGACGAGGTCGACGCGGGTGTCGCCCGTGTCGGACCAGTCGAAGCTCGTGCGGTACTCCCAATCGCTCTCGCCGATCCAGCGCAGCGACGCCTCGGCGTCGTCGACGAAAGGATCCGTGATGAGCCCGGCCGCGAGCAGATCGGTGTGCACCACTCCGGGGACTTCGGCCGGCACGGCATCCAGGCGGCTCGCCAGGTCATCCGGTGCCTCGCCCGTGACGAGACGGACAGTCCAGCCGGTGGTCAGGTCATGATGCATGGTGGTTCTCCTCGTCGGGTATGGGCCGACTCTAGTGGACTTTCTAAAGCAAGTGAAATTAGTCACTCATGCAGTGCGCTCACCGCCGTGTGCGATCGATACACTGAGCGTCGCCCCCCGTCGGCAGGCGTGAAGGGAAGTGCATGATCAAGGCGTCCGATGCGGTCCGCGCACAGCGTACGAACACGCGTGGACTCATCCTTGAAGCGATCCGCACACGCGGCCCGATCAGCCGAGGCGAGCTGGCCGAGGCGACGGGCCTCACTGCTGCGACGATGACCAATGTCGTCCGCCGGCTGCTCGAGGACGGCCTCGTCCTCGAGACCGGAAGGGGGGAATCGACGGGCGGCAAGCGCCGCGTGCTGCTGGAGGTCGACGCGGGCGCGCGCTTCGGCGTCGGGATCCAGCTGGGATTCGGCTCGACCGTGCTCGTGGTGTCGAACATGTGGGGAGCCGTGGTCGGCCGGTCGCGCATGGCCGGCATCGGCCGGGCGCATCCTGATGAGTACATCGAGCGCCTCGCCATAGGCCTTCTGGACCTCATCGACTCGCTGGGGCTGGACCGTGATCTCGTCGTTGGCGTGGGCGTCGCCGTGCCTGGTTCGTTCGACGGGTTCAGACAGTCGCCGGACACCCAGGAACTTCTCGAAGCGTGGGCATCCTTCCCCCTGCAGGACCGGCTCGTCGAGTACACCGCCGTGGACGCCGTCGCGGAGTGCGAGGCGATCGCGGCGGCGATCGGCGAGCGGTGGAGCGGGGCCGTAGCCGACTCGGAGGCTTTCGCCGTCATCCTCATGGAAGATGCGATCGGTGTGGGCGCCGTGCTGCAGGGTCGCACGCTGCGCGGTGCGCACGGTCACGCCGGCGACCTCGGTCACATGCTCATCGACCCCGCCGGTCCCTCCTGTACGTGCGGAGCCAGAGGGTGCCTTGTCGCGGTGGCAGGACCGGCTGCTTCACTGCGCCGCTACAGCTCCGCGGTCGGCCGGCAGGTTAGTGCCGCACGTCTCAACGCTGCGGCAGTGGCAGGCGATCCCGTCGCGGTGTCCGCGCTCGCGCCATCGGTGAATGCATTCGCAACCGCGGCCGCGAGCATGACCGACATGCTGGATCTGGAGCGGATCGTGTTGGCCGGTACCGGATTCGGCAGCGCGATGTCGCTGTTCATCACCGGCATCCAGACTGCTCTCGACGAGCGATCGCGCCGCCGGGGCAGGCCACCGGTGATCGTCCAGGCGTCCGTCAGCGTCCGCGACGCTCCGGCGCTCGGCGCCGCAGCACTTGTGCTGCACGAGGAGATGATCGGCGCGGGCATGCCGCCGGGCATCGTCGCGGCGCGCTGATAGACGCTGCTGCTGCCGGTAGGACGAGGGCGTGGACAGCGCGCGGCTGCGGATCGGTCACACAAGGGGAGCGGCGTCGCGTTGCGGCTTCGCTTTCGCCGCGCTTCTGGGCGTCCCGGCATGCTTGGCTCTCACGCTCATCCACTGCGCGCGCTCGTCACGCGGAAACTTCTCGATGGCGTAGCGCAGAGTCGTGCGCGGCATCGAGGCAGCGTGCCGGTCGAGGAATGCCACCAGGACTGGCGGGTCTACCTCGCCGATCGAGCGCAGCATCCAGCCCGTCGCTTTGCGTATGAGGTCGTGCGGATCGTCGACCAGGATCTCGGCGATCGCCACGGCGTCGTGGGCCTGGCCGGCCCGGATGAAGGTCCAGCAGCTCACCATGGCTGTTCGGCGTTCCCAGACATTCGCCGAGCGCGCCAGCCGGTACAGGATGTCTCGTGGCTTGTCCATCAGGTACCCTCCGACCACCCATCGGCAGGCGAGATCGACCAGGTCCCAGTTGTTGATCCGGTCATGGCGTCGGAGATACAGCTCGAAGAGCTCGGCGCGCCGGGCCTCGACGGTCCGCGCCCGGGAGGCCTCCTGGTGTCAGCCGGTTTGTTCGACTGGTTCGGTGCGAGCGTAGTCGAGCTGTTCGACCTCGAGTGGTGTGAGGTCGTCGATCGAGCCGTGTGGACGCTCGCTGTTGAACCACAGCACCCAGGACGCGGTTCCGGCTTCGACGTGGTCGACGTCCCGCCATGGGCCCTCGTGGTGGATGAGTTCGGACTTGTAGAGCCCGATCTGCGATTCCGCGAGGGACTTGTCGTACGCGTCCCCGACAGAGCCCACGGAGGGGTCGATGCCCTCGTCCACGAGCCGGTCGGTGAAGGCGATCGACGTGTAGACACTGCCCGCGTCGGTGTGGTGCGTGAGCCCCGCGAACCCGGCGACGCCCTCGCGACGGCGGGTCCACAGCGCCATATCGAGGCAGTCGAGCACAAGCGGGGTGGTCATGCTCGTGGCGGCGCGCCAGCCGAGGATGCGGCGGGAGTGCGCGTCAAACACGAACGCGACGTAGACCCATCCGGACCACGTCCAGACGTAGGTGAAATCGGCTACCCAGAGCTGGTCGGTGCGGAACCGCCAGAAGTGGCGGGCGACGAGGTCAGCCGGCCTGCTCTCCCGAAGCGCCGTGTCGACGGGACGCTTGCGTTTCCCGCGGACCACACCCGCGATCCCGAGCTCCCGCATCAGCCGTTCGACCGTGCAGCGGGCGATGTCATGCCCGTCGCGCCGCAACCGGAGCCAGAGCTTGCGGGCGCCGAACACCTTCCGCTGCTTCTCCCAGGTGCCGAGGATGATCGGCTTCCACCGCTCATCCGACACCTCACCAGGCGACGGACCGCGACCGCGAGCGTCGTAGTAGGTCGATGGGGCGATCTTCACGCCGTGCTGCGTGAGCACGTCGCAGATCGACTCGACACCCCACCGCAGACCACCGTCGCGACGGTCCTTGTGGTCCTCGATGAACGTGACTATCGCTTCTGTGGCCGGTCGAGTTCGGCCGTGAAGAAAGCCGAGGCCGCCATCAGAATCGGCGGATTCAACCGGTGGTCGCAACGAGTTCTGTGAACTTCTCCGATGGTGTCAGATAGCCGAGGGTTTTGCGTGGTCGTCCGTTGAGCGAGTCCTGGATCGCGGTCAGCTCAGCGCGGGTGA
>NZ_BAAGRQ010000019.1:0-31159 GCF_054782875.1 Microbacterium petrolearium | reverse complement strand
CGATCCGAGCTGTTGTTGTCGTAGACGTAGATCACCATCTCCGGCACCGCAGCACGCAGATCAGCGATCACCTTCCCCACCGCGACCTCTTCGTTGTAACAGGGAACAATCGCAGCGATGACATCGGGCGTGGGCATGAAGGGGACGCGCACTTTCCTCAACGTAGAATCAGGGGCCTGGCTCGCGGGCGGTGCCCGGCAAAAGGCCGAGTCAGGCTAACACGGGGCTCCGGCCCACTCCCGGAAGGCACAGCAGCTATGACCCGACCCGCCGTCCGACAGCTCAAGCAGGCGGGCTCATTCCTCGTCATCGGTGGCGCGGCGTTTCTGGTCGACGCAGTCACGTACAACCTGCTCGTCTTCTGGGTCACCGGCGAGGGCCCCCTATTCCACCAGCCGATCGTCGCGAAGATCATCGCCATCGTGCTTGCGTCTGTTGTGACATATGTCGGAAACCGCTACTGGACCTTCAGCGACCGTCACCTACCGCGAAAGTGGTCCCGTTACGCGCTGTTCGTCGCCTTCAACGTGGTCGCCATCGGCTTGCAGCTGGGCTGTCTCGGTTTCTCCCGGTATGTGCTCGGGCTCGACAGCGTCCTGGCCGACAACATCTCGGGCACGCTGATCGGGCAAGCGCTCGCGACGGCGTTCCGGTACGTCACGTACGACCGGTTCGTCTTCCGAACTCACGCGAGCACGTAGCACTCGGCGAGATCACCGGAGACGGATGACAGCTCCCGTCGCGTGAGTGAACGTAATCTCGCCACCCTGGAACGTCTGCCGAGTGACACCATCCGATCCCACGAACTCGTCCGACGTCGGGTAGCCAAGCCGCCCGTGTTCCTTGTTCTGCGACGTCCAGGCGGAGAAGATCGCGCCCTTCAGCGCCCAGCTTCCTCCGCCGTTTCGCCAGTAGATCGCACCGCGCTGGAACTCCTGATAACAGGCATCTTCCTTCAACCCACAGCGTTCGTCTGATCTGGGGTAACCGAGATCCCCGTGCTCGAGCCCATGCCGCTTCCAGGCCGTGGCGATACCGCCCCAGGTGCCGCGTGCTCCTGTGGCATGCGTGAAGTGCATCTGCCCGTACTCGAAGTTCTGATAGCACCCGCCTCCGACGAGGCCGCAGACTTCATACCCCTTGGGGTAGCCCAACTTGCCGGACATGCGGTCGAGCTCACGCCACTTCGTGAGGATCGCCCCCCATACAGGCTGACCCGCCGTCGAGGGGCCCGACGCGATCACACCGCCCTGGAACGTCTGTTCACATCCGCCTCGCGCGAGCCCGCACTCCTGGTCGTTCGTCGGGTAACGGAGCTTCCCGTTCTCGAGGGAGTAGCGCTTCCAGACCTGTGCGATCTCACCCCACGTCGCGTGCGCGCCGGTGGGATGGGTGAAGTGAATCTGACCGTTCTCGAAGTTCTGGTAGCAGCCTCCGTCACGCAGGCCGCACGCCTCCGGGTGCTTGGGGGAGCCGAGAACGCTGTCAACCCCACCGATCGCCTGCCAGTGCTTACCGATCGCGCCCTTCACCTCCACACGGGTCGGGCCGAACCAGTCGGTGAAGTAGTTGTAGAAGTTCCGGTTGCCATACGACGAGCATCGGTCTCCCGTTCCCCATCCGGCCGCAAGAGCGGCAGCGTTGGGCTGGTAGGGGGTGTAGTTATAGAGAGCGGCGGTTGCCTTGTTCTCGATGTACACACGGCTCGTTCCGCAACCAGCGTCCGGGTGATAGTAGACATCGACGGTCTGGCCCGCGTTGTGTCGGAAGCCGCTCAGCGCCCCATACACCTTGAACTGCCGGGCGGCACTGTAGACCTGGTTGAAGAAGCCGTAGAAGCGCTCGTCGCACGGAGCGGTATCCGGGCAGGCATAGCCCATCGCGATCTTGTAGACATCCGGCCCCGGGTTCGAGCGCGTCACCAGGCTCTGCTCTTTCTGAAGCACGACGAGCAGCACCTGCGGATTGATCCCGCAAGCTTGCGCGACCTTTGCGATGATCGTCGCGGCGGTCTCGTTCGAGCTGCCGGAGTACGCGGCAGGACAGTAGTTGTCCGCCGCACGCGTCGGAGTGCTCTGGCGGTAGTCCTTAAGACAGACGTACCCTGACTGGCAGGGGTTGCCCTTGCTGTTGAGGAAGCTCTGGATCTGCGCCGCCGTCATCGCGCCACTGGCGAAGAAGACCGAATCCGAGATGATGTTGCCCGGATTCCAGCCAGCCAGCGAGAAGGTACGGAAGACAGAATCCGCGCCTTCCTCGAGGATCGCCTGGTCAGTTGTGGAGTCACGGCCCAGTAGGTCGATTTCCTCCTGAGTTAGCGGGGCCCGTTCACCGTCCTCCTCGACCTGAGGGGATGACGTGGGAGGGGTCTCCTCCTCCGCAGCCGGCGTGGACTCCGGCTGGGGCGCAGGCGTTGCGGAAGGCGCGGGGGTTGCGGCCGGCGCCTCGCTCACCGGGGCCCGTTCCGGTGAGGTGGGCGACGTCTCCGGCTCCGTCCCGCCGCCCCCGGGCGCGTCGTCCCCTGACGCCCCCGCTCCTCGATCCCCACTCGCCCCCGCGGTGGCTGCCGGTGTCGGTTGGGCACTCGGCGCAGGAGCCACCTCACCCCATGCGGCGGCGGGCATCAGCGATGTAAAGAGTCCGGCGACGACTGCGAGCGCGAGAAGAGGTCGGAGCGCGCTCTGCCGCAAAGGCGTACGGTGCATGAAACCAGTGTGACAGAAGAGAACAGACGTGCCCTGGCGAAGGACCGCGCGGCGCCTATGATCAAAGGGTGCAGTCCGGGCCCCGGGTGCTCGTCTTCCCGGCATACGACGAGAACCCTTATCTCAATCTCATGCAGCTCGTCGCCCGCACCCGAGCCTACCGCTTCGTCGATGCTCACACGTTCGAGGAGCTCCTCTCGGGGATCGAGCTACTCGCCCGCGGCGAGACCGTGCACCTGCATTGGACGACTCCGATCGCGCAGCAGGCGCCGACAAGGGACCTCGCTGCGGCGCGTCTCACCACTCTCGGGGCCGCGCTGGACGCCGCACGACGTCGCGGCGTCCGGTTGGTGTGGACGGTCCACAATCGCCTGCCTCACGAGCTGCCGTATCCGGACATCGAGCGATCGCTGTACCAACAGCTGTCGGACCGCGCCGACATCGTTCACGTGATGGCGCCGGCGACAGCTGACATCCTCTCCGACATCGTGCGGCTCGAGCCTTCGCATGTGCGAATGATCCCGCACCCGAGCTATGAGGGCATATACGACAGCGGCGCCATGTCGCGGGCTCTCGCTCGAGAGTCATTCAACCTGGACGACGAACGAGCCGTCCTGTTCCTGGGCCAGATCCGCCCATACAAGGGCGTGCGACACCTCGTGGAGGCGGTCACGCGCGCGAGCGATCGACCGGACGCGCCTGATATCGCACTCCTCCTGGCAGGAACGGTGAAGGAGATGTCGCGAACCGCTTTCGAGAGTTCGCTCCCGTCACGGCCACGCACCATTGCGCATCTTGAGTTCGTGCCGGATAGCGAGGTCGAACGCTGGTTCCTGGCCACGGACGTCGCGGTTTTCCCTTACCGCGCCATCCTCAACTCCGGAAGCGTTCATCTCGCGGCGTCGTTTCGGGTGCCTGTCATCCTGCCCGACGAGCCCCACCTTCGCCAGCAGTTCCGCGACCAGGAATGGGTGCGCTACTTCGATCCCAGTCGACCGTCAGATTCGATCGCCGATCTGCTGGCGCAGCCCGATCTCTTTGCTGGCGTCAGCGAAGCGGACTTCGAAGCGTATCTGGAACCGGTCACGCCGTGGCGGGTGTCACGTGCCTACGCCGCGCTTCTCGATGAGCTCAGCGGCGGATCGCGATCCGCGTGATTCGATCGCGGAACATCCAAAACGCTCGCCGCGGCGCACGGATCAGGACATGACGCCGAGTGCGCGCGGCGCCCGCACCGCGTACTCCGTTCGGCGGTCGGAAAACGCGCGTAATCTCGGGCAGCACATCAATGCCCCCAGCGCGTCGCAGCGCAAGAGCGCCGAGTCTCGTACCGTCAGGGTCTGACGTCGCCCCGATCTCCGACGCTGCACGCTCCCACAAAGAGCGCCTCATGAGCCCGCGTGCGCTTCCCGTCGCCTCTGCGACCGCGGCTCTCCTCCGGGCCCTCAACGCGACCGCACCCTCGCGAAAAGCACGCACCTCGCCGTTCGGCTCGTGCGTCCGTCCCGGATGGAAGATGACGCAGTCGCCGAGTGCGACCTCTGACCTGCTCTTCGCGAGGCTGTCCACGAGTGCACGCAGACTGCCCGCGGGCACGAGTTCGTCCGCGCCGACGACGCAGACGAACTCGCCGTCGACGTGCTCGCGCACAGAGGCAACCGGCGCGTCACCCGGCACGTCGATGCAACGCATCCGCGCATCTCCCCCCGCACGTCGTTCAAGGCTGTCTCGAAGCTCCCTCGCCGTGGGCATGAGCGCAAGAATGACTTGCAGATCCAGCTCAGACTCGTCCAGGACGGAGTCGAGAGCCTGAGCAGCCCAGGGGGCGTGGAAACCTGCGACGGGCATGACCACGGTGAGGCGAGCGCGGTGCCGCTGCATGCCACACTCCTTCGCGATCCTGCGGCTCCGGGTGAGCCCCGCATTCAGAATAAGCTAGCGGGATGAGCAACCCTCAGGTCGCCGTCGTGATACGCACCAAGGATCGGCCGCGCTTTCTGACGCGCGCTCTCAAGAGCATCACCGGGCAGACGTTCACCGATTGGGAGTGCGTCATCGTCAACGACGGGGGCGATGCCGACGCGGTGGACGCGCTCGTCGCGGACCTGCCGGAGGAGTATCGTGCTCAAGTCCGAGCCCTTCATTCGCGCACGTCCAGGGGTCGCTGGGTGAGCGCCAATGCCGGCGTGCTCGCCACGTCCGCTCCCCTCCTCGTCCTGCATGATGACGACGACTCCTGGCACCCAGAGTTCCTCGAACGCGCCAACGCCTACCTCACCGCAAACCCGGATCGAGGCGGCGTCGTGTCCCGCATCCGGATTCTGTGGGAAGAGCTCCAGGGCGAAGAGTACGTGACGGTCCGTGACGAGGTGTTTCAGGAGCACCTGACGGCTCCGACGCTCGGCGACACGATGCTGTTCAATCGCTTCGTGCCGATCGGTTTCGTGTATCGCCGCGCTCTCCACGAGGAACTGGGTCTCTACGACGAGCGACTGCCGGTGGTGGGCGATTGGAACTTCAACCTCAAGGTGCTGGCCCGCGGTCCCCTCGAGTATCTCGCGGACGAGCCGTACGCGTACTGGCATCAGCGCACCGGCGACGGCGGAGCCGCGGGAAACAGCGTGATCGAATCGCGCGGAGAACACGCGAAGTACGACGCGCTTCTGCGTGATGAGGCATTGCGCGCATACGTGCGGGAGCAGGGACCAGGACTCGCGCTCTATCTCACGAAGTTCATCGACCAGCGCTTTGTCGACGTCGAGAACGGTATTCGCGCCGAGGTGCGAGACAACCTCCGCACGCTCACCCTGCCCCAACGCGCATATCGCAAGCTACGTCGGGCGATAAGCCGCCAGCGCTGACCACCCACCGGTGGACGTTCGCCTCGCCGAAGGCGAAGAGAACTCAGTGCGGCGTGGTCCGGATCACCTGCACGGCTTCTTCGATGTCGCCGTCGAAGAGCACCTTGTGGTCGTGGATCACGATCCCCCGCGAGCACAGCCGCTGCACGGTGGACATGTCGTGGCTGACGACGAGCATCGTCACCCCCTGGGTGACCAGTTCCTCGATCTTCTGGTAGCACTTCTCGCGGAAGGGCGCGTCACCCACCGAGAGCACCTCGTCGACGAGCAGCACATCGAGATCGACGTGGATGGCCACGGCGAACGCCAGGCGCATGAACATCCCGGACGAATAGTGCTTCACCTCGGTGTCGATGAAGTCACCGATCTCGCTGAAGGCGACGATGTCGTCGAAGCGCTCGTCGATCTGCTTCGCCGACATCCCGAGGATCGCGGCGTTGAGGTACACGTTTTCACGTCCGGAAAGTTCGGGGTGAAAGCCAGCACCGACCTCGATGAGGCCAGCGACCCTGCCACGAGTGAATACCCGCCCGGCATCGGGCTCCAGCACTCCCGAGACCATTTTCAACGTCGTGGACTTGCCGGATCCGTTGAATCCGAGCACGGCGACGGATTCCCCTTCGCCGATCTGGAAGCTCACGTCGTCGAGCGCCTTGAAGACGTCGGCGCGCACCTTCTTGCCCTTGATCCACGACACGAAAGCCTCCTTGAAGGAGTGCGTGTTCCGCTTCAGGAACTGCTTCGTGACGTGGTCGACGATGATCGACGGCTTGGTCTCGGTGGTGGCGACAATGGTGCTGGACATCACAGATCCTGGGCGAAGGTGCGCTCAAAGCGACGGAAGGTGGCTTGGCCGACGATGAGGAAGACGGTGCAGATTGCGATCGACGCGAGAATGTACAGCCGGAAGTGCGGCGCGAACCCGTGCCAGGCGTCCCCGGCCGTCGGCGCCCAGAATCCGTAGTGGAACAGCTCGACTGCGATAGTGATCGGATTGACCATATAGAGGTACAGCACCCATTCCGGCAGTCGCTCCGCGACGAACGTCCACGTATACAGCACCGGCGAGAACCACGTGCTGAGCATGCGCAGGATCTCCACGAAGTTCTGTGCGTCACGGAATCGCACGTTGAGGCCGGCGAAGAAGAGTCCCAGACCCAGCGCCGCCGCCGCGAGGATCAGCACGCCGAGCAGGATCGCGCCGATGCCGGCGAAGGTCGGGATCCAGCCGTACAGCAGCACGACGACCAGCAGAATTACAAGCTGCGGCAAGAAATGAACGAATGCGACGATGACCGCAGAGATCGGGAAGAGCTCCCTCGGCAGATAGATCTTCTTCACCAGGGCGCGGTTGTCCACGATCGCCGTCGTGGCGTTGCCGAACGCTTCGTTGAAGAATGTCACGGCGACGAAACCCGCGAACAGATACGCCGGGAAGTTCTCGACACCGCGGTTCATGCCGAAGATGAAGCCCATCACGAGCCAGTAGACGAGGAACTGGACCAGCGGCTTCACATACGACCAGGTCCATCCCAACGCCGAGTTGCGGTAGCGCGTCGCGGTTCCCTTGCGCACGAGCAGCCTCAGCAGATACCGCCAGCGGACGACATCGAGCAGACCGCGCCCGCGACCGGGCACGTCATAATCGCTCAGATCAACGGTTGTCACTCGGGTTGCGCCCCATATCGACTCGGGAAAAGGCCACAGGCGATCGTACCGCTCGGATTCTGGGTGCCCGCTTCGACGCCCCGCGGGAGCGCGCGTCACAGATCCGCGTGCAGCTGCCACACCTTCTCGGCCGCGCCCGCCCAGCTGAACGCACGTGCCCGGTCCCTGCCGAGCACCGACAGCCGCCGGCCGCCGCCGTCGATCACCGTGCGCAGCGCCTCGGCCAGATGGTCGGCGGGGACGAAGAGACCGCCGTCGTAGATCACCTCGCGGTGCACGGCCGAGTCCACGGCGACGAGCGGGGTGCCCAGCGCCATCGCCTCGGTGGCGCGCCACGGCCAGGCGCTGCGCGTCGCGGGGGCGAGGAAGGCCCGCGCTCCCCCGATCACCGCGGCGCGGTCACCCCGGTCCAGGTGCCCGCGCGCGTGCACCCGCCGCTCGGGTAGGCCGGCCGCCGAGGCGAGGTCGGCGACGGCCGGCTCGGCCCCCTCGGGCACGCCGATGACGACCACGTCCAGATCGGTGGCCGCGACGGCCCGCATCGCCGCGGCGAGGCCCTCGGAGTCGCCGATCCCGCCCGATGTCGCCACGTACTCGGCGGGGAGCCGCAGGTCGCGCCGGCGGGCGTCGGCGTCGCTGGGCTCGGCGAAGCCGTCGAGCACCGCACCCGGGATCACGCGGATCCGCTCGCCGAGGTCCACCCATTCCGACAGCCTCTCGGCGATCGCGTGCGTGGGGACGACGATGGCGTCGGCGTGCCGCATCGCCCGGCGCAGCATGGCGCGCTGCCAGTCCGCCTCGGCGCGCGGCAGCTCGGACGGCGCCTCCCACGCCGCGAGATCCCACACGGTCACCACGGTCTGGTCGCCCTCGTTCACGCGGTCGTGCCGCACGAGCGGGGCCATCAGCGTGGGCGAGTGGATGAGGCCGCCGCCCACGCCCGATGCCACGCCGAAGCGCCAGGCCGCCGCCAGCCGGCCGCGATTCAGGCGCAGCCGCTGCTCGTGGCTCAGACCCGCGATGCCGATGGGCTCCCCCGCGGGGACGATCGCCTCGACCCGGCAGCCGAGCGGCGCGGCGGCGACGAGCGCCCTGGCGAGCTCGCGGGACGCCGTCGCCAGGTCGTCGCCGGTCGGCGAGACGAGCTGATCCAGGACGACGCGCAGACTCACGGACATGTCATGAGCGTACTGTCGTGCTCTCGGATCCTCCTGAGCGCGCGCCTGCGCGGCGCGGGCCGCTACGGCTCGGGGGTAGGCGTCGGCGTGGGCGGATAGAGCGCGGCGTGCACCATCTCCCGGATCTGCCCGTAGTCCGGCTGCTCGGGATCCACCCCGTTCGCGGGCGTCAGCTCGATCGACGCGAACGGCTGCGACCGCGCCTTCGTGCCGAGTTCGATGAACGCGCCCGTCATGCTCTGCGGGATGTCCGTCTGCACGAGGGCGTCGCCGGCGTTGAGGATGTCCTGGAAGCGGGTCAGCACGGTCTCGGGCGTGAACTGGTCGAGGATCGCCTGCTGCAGCTGGCGCTGGCGCTCCATGCGGTCCCAGTCGTTGGTCGTGTAGCGGGAGCGCGCGTACCACTGGGCGGTGTCGCCGTCCATGTGCTGTTGCCCCGGCTCGATCCATCCGATGGCCCACTCGTCCGCCGGCTGGCCCTCGTAGGTCGGGCCCCCGCCCTTGGGCAGGCGCTCGGTCACCTCGATGTCGACGCCGCCGAGCGCGTCGATCAGCCGCGCGAATCCGTTCATGTCGATGAACACATGGAACTGGATCTGGATGCCCAGGATGCCCTCGGCCGCGTCCTTCGTCGCCTCGATCGCTGGGCTGGAGTAGTTCGGGTCGAGGCCCGGGTAGAGGCCCTCGCCGCGGTCCTCGCTGCAGTACTCGACGGCGTTCGTGAGGTTGTTGATGTGGTTGTTCCAGCCGCAGGCGGGGTCGTACCTGCCCTCGAAGCCATCCGGGTACAGCTCGCGCATCGGGCTGTCCTCGGAGAACGGCACGTTCGGCATGTCGCGCGGGATGCCCGTGATCGTCACGGCACCGGTGTCGGCATTGATCGACACAACCGAGATGCTGTCGAACCGCATCGAGTCGCGGCCCTCGCCCGAGTCGGCGCCGAGCAGCAGGATGTTGTAGTACCCGTCGACGGGCGCCACGGGAAAGCCGGTGGGCAGGATGCTGCCGAGGTTGGCGCCCGAGAACAGGCGCGGCGCGGCGAACGCGACGCCGCCGCCGGTGACGACCATGAGCACGACCGAGAGCAGCGCGATGAGGAACCGCGAGGGGTTTGAGGTCTTCACGAGGCGCACGAGCCGCAGGGTGTCGATCCCGAGCACGATCCAGAGCACGCCGTACGCGACGACGAGCGCCCCGGCGAGGATCATCGAGATCGGGAAGAGCGCGATCGTGATCGTGCCGGCCGGCCACAGCAGCATGCCGAGGATCAGGACCACGGCGAGCGTCCACAGCAGCAACGTGGTGCCGAGGGCGAACCGGCCGAGGCGGCGATTGCCTGCGAGCACCTGGGCCGATCCGGGGATGAGCCATCCGAGGATCACGAGCCACCATCCGCGCCGCGTCATCACCCGCGGCGACGCCGAATCGGGGTACCGCAGGGGCCGGCCGTTGAGCACACCGGCCGAGCGCGACGTCAGGGTGGGGGCGGACGCGCGGGAGCGCGCCGGGCTCGCGACGCTCACTCGGCGTCCCTCAGCGATGCCTTGAGGCGGTCGTTCTTCTCGCCCACCTGTGCCTCCAGTTCGCGCGCGTACGCCTCGACCCGGTCGCCGATCGCGGCGTCGGAGGCGCCGAGGATGCGCGCGGCGAGCAGGCCGGCGTTGCGCGCGCCGTTGATCGACACGGTCGCGACCGGGATGCCCGCGGGCATCTGCACGATCGAGAGCAGCGAGTCCAGGCCCTCGAGCGTCTTCAGCTGCACGGGCACGCCGATGACCGGCAGCGCCGTGAGCGAGGCGAGCATGCCGGGCAGGTGCGCCGCTCCCCCGGCTCCCGCGATGATCGCGCGCAGCCCGCGGCCGCGCGCCTGGCGCCCGTACGCCATGAGCTTGTCGGGGGTGCGGTGCGCCGAGACGACCTCCACCTCGTGCGCGATGCCGAACTCCGTCAGCGCCTGCGAGGCATCGGCCATCACGCGCCAGTCGGAGTCGGAGCCCATGACGACGCCGACGAGGGGGTTCTCGGAGGAGTGCAGCACGCGTAAAGGCTAGGCGAGCACCCTGGAAACCCCCGCATGCGACCCGCGCAACCCGCGGCGCAATCAGATCAGAAAAGATCCTCCCGGCGCCACAGGCGCGCGGCCGTCGTGAGGTCGCCCGCGTAGGTCGACAGGCGCAGGGCGCGCGACGTGAGGGCGCTGGCGCGCTCCGGCTCGCTGGGCTCGTAGTCGTCGGCGAGGTGCGTGGCACCCGAGGCCTGCACGCGGCAGAAGGCGGCCGCCCGCTCGAGCGCTCCGGCGAAGTCGCCCGTGAACGCGCCGCGCAGGATCGTGTCGATGAGCGCCACGAGCTCGGCGGGGCCCGCCGGCATGGGAGCGCCCGCCACCACCGCGTCCGCGGAGGCGAGCTCGGTGCGCCCGCGCTCGTAAATCAGCGACGCCGTCTGGGGATCGTCGTGGATCGACAGCTGCAGCAGGTACAGCCGCCACAGCGATCCGGGCAGGGTGCGCGCGGGCGAGCGCGACCACAGCTCCGCGATGTCGTCGATGCCGTGGCGGTCGGTGAACGAGATGAGCCGATCGATGACGCGATCGTCGGCCTCGTGCCGCACGCGCGCGAGCAGCGCCTGCGCGGTGGAGTGCGCCGCGCGCGAGACCTCGGCCGGGTCCTCGGCGGCGAACAGCCGGTCGAACGTCTCCGACGGCCGCTTCACCGGCTTGTGGAACTCGTCGCTGCTCATCCATCCAGGCTACGACCGGCGGGCGCCCCGCGGGGCCGCGTTCACGCGTCGGCGCCGCGCTCGTCGCCCCAGCCCGCCACGAGCGAGCGCCGCCGGGGCAGCTCGTCCGGGCGCTGCGTGGCGATGAACGACACGAGCTTCTCGCGCACGTGGCACCGCAGGTTCCACAGGTCGTCGGCGTTCGCGGCCGTCATCGTCGCGCGCAGCTGCGCGACCCCGCCCACCGCGTCCGACATGATGAGCGCCGCGCTGCGGCGATCCCACTCCGGGGCGGCGTCGAGGATGAGCATGAGCTCGGCGCGCACGGCGTCGACGTCGACCGTGTAGTCGGCCTCGACGAACACCGTGCCGGTGAGGGCGGTCTGGTTGCGCGTCCAGTTCGTGTAGGGCGTGGTCGTGAAGTAGGTCGAGGGCAGCACGAGGCGCCGGTCGTCCCAGATCTGCACGACGACGTACGTCAGCGTGATCTCCTCGACCGTGCCGAACTCGCCGCCCACCTCGACCGTGTCGCCCACCTTGAGCGCGTTCGAGAACGCCAGCTGCATGCCGGCGATGAGGTTGCCGAGCGTCGACTGGGCGGCGAGGCCCGCGACGATCGACGCGACGCCGGCCGAGGCGAGCAGCGACGCCCCGAACGTCTCCGCTCCCGGGATCGTCAGCAGCATGGCCGCGACGGTGAGCACGGCGACGACGGCGATGACGAGGCGGCGGATCATCCGGATCTGCGTGCGCCGGCGCCGCGCGGTGAACTCGTCCACCACGACGTTGTCCTGCCGCACCATGGCCCCGTCGACGAGGAAGATGAGCACCTTCGCGATGATCCAGCCGACGACGCCGATCACGCACAGCCGCAGCCCGTACTCCACCCCGCCGGCGAGCGCCTCGAGGTCCTGGGGGATGAAGCGCGGCACCGTCGCCCACAGGCCGAGGACCGCGACGATCCAGAACAGCGGCCGGGTGAAGCGGGCGCGCAGCTCGACGAACACGCGATGCCGGCGCTCGAGCGCGGCCGTCACGCGGCTGAAGACGAAGGCGAGGATGAGCGCGAGCGCGATCGATCCGGCCACCGCGATGCCCACCGCCAGCCAGGACGTCCACGGGTTGGCCGCCACGGTGTCCACGACGTCGTCGAGTTCAGCGTCCATGCCCCCACGGTAACCGCGGCGCCGCCCGCGCTGTCCAGGCGCCGCCCAGGCACCTCGGGCCGGCGCTCAGCCGCGTGGTGCGATCATGGAGGCATGAGGTACACAGGCATCGCGTCGATGAGGATCCGCACCGCCCGCTGACGGCGGCGCCCTCCCACGACCTGCTCCGCCGTCCCGGCATCTGCCGGGCGGTGATCGTCATGCCCCTGGACGACCCTCCCGGCTCCCTGCGAGCGACGGAGAAACCTTGTCCCCTCTTCACCCCGGATCCTCCGGGTCCTTCGAATCCCTTCCCCTCCCCGCCGGCGAGACGGCGCAGATCGTCGTCTCCGGCATCACCCTGATCCGCGGCGGCGACCGCATCCTGGACCAGGCCTCGTTCACCGTGTCGGCACGTTCGCGACTCGCGATCGTCGGCGAGAACGGCCGCGGCAAGACGAGCCTGCTGCACGTGTGCGCCGGCCTGCTCACGCCCGATGCCGGCACGGTGACGCGCGTCGGCACGATCGGGCTCGCCGAGCAGGAGCTCGATGCGGCCGGCGGCGCGACCATCGGCGACATCGTCGATGAGGCGCTGCGCGGCGCCCGCGCGGCACTGCAGGCCCTCGACGCCGCGACGTCGGCTCTCGCCGACGGCGACGACGGAGCGGACGATCGGTACGCCCGCGCGTTGGACGCGGCGATCCGATTCGACGCGTGGGACGCCGACCGCAGGGTCGACGTCGCGCTCGAGTCGCTGAGCGCGTGCACCGACCGGTCGCGCCCCCTCGCTTCGCTCTCGGTCGGCCAGCGGTATCGCGTGCGCCTGGCCTGCCTCCTCGGCGCCGAGCACGATCTGCTGCTGCTGGACGAGCCCACCAACCACCTCGACGCCGACGGGCTCGCCTTCCTCACCGATCGCATCCGCGCCCACCGCGGCGGCGTCGTCCTGGTCAGCCACGACCGGGCGCTGCTGCGCGACACGGCGGCGGAGTTCCTCGACCTCGACCCCAGCCGCGACGGCCGCCCCCGACTGTACGGCGGCGGCTACGACGGGTGGACGGAGGGCCGTCGTCGCGAGCGCGAGCGCTGGGAGCAGGAGCACGCCGACCAGCGGCGGGAGCACGCGCGGCTCGAGGACGCGGTGCGGACGGCCCAGGATCGTCTCGAAACCGGATGGCGCCCACCCAAGGGCACCGGGAAGCACCAGCGCCAGTCCCACGCGCCCGGGGTGGTGCAGGCTCTTCGCCGCGATCAGGAGGCCCTCGAGCGCCATCGGGTCACGGTGCCGCCTCCGCCCGCGGTGCTCGCCTTCCCCGAGCTGCGACCCCGCGCGGGTGTGCTCCTGCGCGCCGCGGACGTCCGCGTCCCGGAACGTCTGGAGCGAGCCGTCGATCTCGAGCTCTCGGCACGCGACCGCGTGCTCGTCGTGGGCCCGAACGGCGCCGGCAAGTCGACGCTCCTCGGCGCGCTGGCGGGCACGATCCCCGCGGACGGCGCGATCAGGAGGACGGGCAGGATCGCCCTCGTCGCGCAGGAGACGTCCCTGCCGGACGAATCCCTGACCGCTCGCGAGGCATATGAACGGCACGTCGGGCGGCTGCTGTCGACCCGCACGATCGCCGAGCGCGACGCCATCGCACTCGGATCGCTGGGGCTGCTTCCGCGCGAGGCACTGCGCACCCCGGTGACGCGCCTGTCGCAGGGGCAGCGACGGCGCCTGGAGCTCGCGCTGCGGCTCGCGGAGCGCCCGGACGTGCTGCTGCTGGACGAGCCGACCAACCATCTCTCGATCGCCCTGGTCGACGAGCTCACCACGGCGCTCCGCGCGACCCCGGCCGCCGTGGTCGTCGCCACGCACGATCGGCAACTCCTGCGAGATCTCGGCGATTGGCCGCGGATCGAGGTGCGACGATGAACGCATGACGACGCCCCCGGCCCCCGCCCGCCGCGGCGGCGGCCCGCTCGCCCGCGTGGCCCAGCCGCTGATCCTGCTCGCCGCGATGTGGGTCATCCGGTGGCTCGACGCCGTGCTGCCCGGCAGCTGGAACGCCGAGTACGGCATCGAGTCGTGGGCGCTCGACGGGCTCGACGGCGTGCTGCTCTCCCCCGGGCTGCACGCCGACGCGGCGCACCTCGCGTCGAACTCGGTGCCGTTCGCGATCCTCGGCCTGCTCGTCGCGCTCGACGGCGTCGGGCGGTTCTGGGGCGTCACCGCGATCGTCGCCGTCGTCGGCGGGCTCGGCACGTGGATCGTCAACGCGCCCGGCACCCTCACGGTGGGCGCCTCCGGCCTCGTGTTCGGGTACTTCGGCTACCTGCTCGTGCGGGCGTTCGTGGCGCGCTCGCTCGGCCACGGCATCCTCTACGCCCTCATCGCCCTGGCCGTCGCGGCGCTCTACGGCGGCACGATGCTCGCGGGCATCTTCGGCGCGGCGCAGGGCATCTCGTGGCAGGCGCACCTGTTCGGAGCCGTCGGCGGCGGCGTCGCCGCCATCGCCACGCGACCGCGGCGCACGCCCACGCCCACGCCCACGCCCACGCCCACGCCCACGCCGGCATCATGACGCCCGTTCGCCCGCCGGCAGCTCCCGCCGCGCGTCGCCGCCGCGCCGTCGCCCTGCTCGCGGCGGCGATGCTCGTCGGGCTCCTCGCGGGGTGCGCCGCCTCCGCCGGGGGCGACGGCCCCGCGCTGCCCCCGACCTCCGGCGCGTTCGACTACCAGCTGGGCGGCACGGACGACGCGCTGCCCGACGGCTCGCCGATCGACGTCGTCGTCCGCGACGCCACGGCCGCGCCCCTCGCCGGCGCCTACAGCGTCTGCTACGTCAACGGGTTCCAGACCCAGCCGGGCGCGTCGTGGGACGAGTCGCTCCTGCTGCACGACGACGCCGGCCACGCCGTCGCCGATCCGGAGTGGCCGGACGAGCGCGTGCTCGATCCCTCGACGGCAGCGCAGCGCGCGGGCATCCTCGAGGAGATCCTCTCCGTCATCGAGGGGTGCGCCGCGGCGGGCTTCGACGCGGTGGAGATCGACAACCTCGACACGTGGACGCGGTTCCCCGGCGTCGATCGCGACGGCACGCTGCGACTGGCCGCGGCGTATGCCGACGCGGCGCACGAGCGCGGCCTCGCGATCGCGCAGAAGAACGCCGCCGAGGCGGCCGGCGAGGCGCGGGAGATCGGCTTCGACTTCGCGGTGGTCGAGGAGTGCGGCGCCTACGCCGAGTGCGACACCTACGCCGCGGTGTACGGCCCGCACGTGCTGCAGATCGAGTACCCCGACGCGCTCGGCGAGGCGGGGCTGACCTTCGCCGACGTGTGCGCGCTGCCCGACCGCGCGCCGCTCACGATCCTCCGCGACCGCGGGCTCGTCGGGCAGCACGCCCCCGGGCACCGCTACGAGGCCTGCTGACGCCGCCTGGACGCGCGCGCCGCGGCCGCCGGCCCGTCCGATCTCGGTCGCGTTCGGCGGGATGCCGGCGGTCCGCGCCGCCCTCAGCCGACCGGCTGGCGGAGGATCGTGCGCAGGCGCTCGGGCGCGGTGCGGCGCGGGTCGCTCAGGTAGATCTCGTGGTGGCGGCCCGTCATGCGCAGCGCGAGCCCCGGGATGACCTCGTCGTGCAGCCGCGCGAGCACCGGGGCCTCGTCGTCGAAGGAGCCGACATGGAGCGTCTGCACGCAGCGCCCCTCCTCGAGCCCCTGCACCCGCAGCTCGTCGAGCCGCGGCGGGCGCTTCGCCGCCGCTCGCGCGATCGCCGCGTCGACCGCCGCGTCGTCGATCCAGTCCGGCAGCAGGAGCAGCATCGTCCAGTGCCAGCGGGACTTGTCTCGCGCCGTCGTGAACGACGCCATGTCGTCGGCCCACCACAGGCCCTCCAGCGGCGGCACGACGTAGTCGCGCCCGGCCGCCTTGCTCGCGAACTTCGCCGCGTACGCCACGGGATAGAGGGTCTCGAGCGCCTCCCGGTACCGCAGCGAGGTATTGGGATCACCGGATCCGTCGATCGCGAGATACTGCATCGCCGGCACGTCGACGACGCGGAAATCGCCGCGGCGGGCGCGATAGGAGTCGAGCGTCTTCGCGAGATCGACCTTGGCCGCCATGCGCCCATCGTGCCACCGCGCCGGCGGGGCGGGGATCGCTATCGGCGCACGTCGTCGCCGCGGCCTTCGCCATCGTCGCTGCCCTCGCCGTCGGGGCCGTGCTCGATCCGGATCCGCCGCCCGGCCTCGACGTCCTTGCGCTCGGCCTCCTGCGCCTTGTCGATCTTGCGCGTGTCGCGCGGCGGCAGCTGGATCCGCTCCTCCGCCGCCGTGCCCGCCTGCAGCTCGCGCCCGCGCTCCAGCTCGGCGTCGAACTCCGCGCCGAACAGCAGCGCGATGTTCGTGATCCACAGCCACAGCAGGAAGATGATCACGCCGGCGAACGAGCCGTAGGTGCGCTCGTAGTTGGAGAAGTTCGCCACGTAGATGCCGAACCCGACCGACGCGATCGCGAGCACGACGATCGCGATGACGGCGCCGGCGCTGATCCAGCGGAACCGCGGCTGCTTCGCGTTGGGCGTGAAGTAGTAGAGCACCGCCACCATCAGCACGACGATGAACGCGAGCACGGGCCACTTCGCGATCTGCCAGACCGTGACCCCGACCTCGCCGATGCCGATCGCCTCGCCGACGGCCTGGGCGATCGGCCCCGACACCACGAGCAGCAGGCCCGCGACGACGACGAGCAGGATCGCGATGAGGGTGACCATGAGCTGGGTCGGCTTGAGCTTCCAGAAGGGGCGCCCCTCCTCGATCTCGTAGATCCGGTTCATGGCGCGCGTGAACGCGCCGACGTAGCCGGACGCCGACCAGACGGCGAGGACGACACCGCTGATGAGCGCGAACCCGGCCGCCGGCGATGTCGCGATCTCCTCGATCGGGCCGCGCAGCGTCTCGACCGTGTCGCCGGGCGCGACGGACGCGACGATGCCGAGCAGCGCGTCGGCGGCCTGCTGGCCCTGGCCGATCACGCCGAGCAGCGAGAACACCGCCATGAGGGCGGGGAACAGCGCGAGGGTCGCGTAGTACGTCAGGCTCGCGGCCAGGTCCATGCACTGATCGGTGGAGAACTCGCGCACCGACTTGCGGAGCACGTACATCCACGACGGCTTGGTGATCTCGGCCAGCGAATCGGGCTTGTCGGGATGCTCCGGGCTCGGCGCGTCCGTCCGGGCGCGCTCGCGCGAGGCGGTCGATCGGGCCATGTTCGCTCCTTGGGTGTGAGAGGGGGCGGCCGCGCCGTGCGCGACCGCCCCCGGTGTCGCGTCTATCAGCTCTCGGTGAGGTTCTGGCGGCTCTGCTGCGCCCGGTCGGTGACGGTGCCTGCCGCGCCCTGCGCCTCGTCGCGGACGTTGGCCGCCGCGTTCTCGGCCGTCTCCTTCACGGCGGTCGCGGCCTGCTGCGCGGGCTCCTTCAGGTGCTCGCCCATCTCCTGCGCCACGCCCTTGGCCTCGTCGACGAGCGGCTGGGCCTGCTCCTTCACCTTCGCGCCGAGTTCCTTCTCCTTGTCGGTGCTGGGCAGGAGCGAGGACGCGAGCAGACCGACGCCGAAGGCGATCAGGCCCACGGCGAGCGGATTGCCCTCGGCCTTCGCCGTGACGCGGTGCGCGGCGTCCGAGACGCCCGATCCCGCGCCCTGCATCGAGGACGCGGCGTCGTCGGCGGCGCCCATGATGCGCTCGCGCACGGAGGTGAAGGCGCCCTTCACCTTGTCGGTCTGCCGGTGCATCGCCTTCGACGGGCTGACCTTGTCGGCCAGCGCATCGACGTCGCGGCCGAGCTCGTCACGCGTGCGGTCGATGTCGGCACGGATGGCATCGGGTGAATCAGTCATCGGTTCTCCTCATTCCTCTTGATCGCGTCGGGGATCTGCTGCAGGGACTCCACGGTCTGCGGCGCCCCCTTGACCTGCTTCAGGCGGCTGCGTCCCATCAGGAACAGCACGAGGGCGACGACGGCCCAGATGAGCGCCACGACCACCGCCGACCAGCCGAGCCCCATGAGCACGCCGAGCGCCCACCAGAGCGCCACGCTCAGGAAGAACACGGCCATCATCGCGGCGTAGCCGGCGCCGCCGAACATGCCGGCGCCGGCGCCCGCCTGCGTCGCGGACTGCTTCAGCTCCGCCTTTGCGAGCTCGACCTCCTTGCGGAACAGGGCCGAGATGTCGCCGGTGACCTCGCTCAGGAGGTCGCCGAGCGAGGTCGTGGCGGCCTTCTCCTCGGACGGGGTCGGATCGGTCACCGTCACACCCCCTCGGACGGACGCGTGCCGTCCCAGCCGGCGCGCGTGCGCTCGTAGGCGGGGGTCGGCTCCGCCGTGAGGCCCGTGCCCGTCGGACCGGGCACTCCCGGCTCGGCCACGGGGGCCGCCGCGACGGCGGAGGCCGGCGCCGCGGGCGGAGGCGGCGGGACCGCCCCGCCGCCACCGTTGGTTCCGGTGCCGCCGGAGTCGTGCTGCTCGCGGGCGTCCTCGGCGAGCGCGCGCGTGAGGCGCCCCGCGGCGATGCCGGCGATGGCGGCGCCGACGATGAACACCCCCGGCTTGCGCCGCGCGAACGACTTCACCTCGTTCAGCAGCGATCCGGGATCGCGATCCCCCAGCCAGCTCGAGACGTCGGTGAGCCGCTGCGACGCCTGCTGCACGAGGTCGACGGCCATGCCCTGCTCCTGCGAGCCCTGCGCCATCGATCCGAACTGCTGCCCGAGCGAGCGCAGGCCCTCGGCCACGCGCTGCTGCTGCGTCGCCGCCTGCTCCCGCAGCTCCTGCGTGGTCTGGCGGTAGACGTCCTTGACCTGCGTCTTGGCCTCCTGGCCGACAGCCGAGGCCTCCTGCTTGGCCGTCTCGACGACGTGCCCCGCCTCGGCCTGGGCGGTGTCCTTCAGCTCGGCGGCCTCCTGCTTGGCGGCGTCGGTCCTGCTCCCCTGCTCCGACTCCGCTCCGGGCCCCGCACCTGGTACATAGCTCTGCGACATTGGCTTCCCTTCCTCACCGATTTCGGACAGTGGGTTCGCCAACGATGAAACGCGATCGCTCCGGGTTTCGCTCCCCAGTTGACCTGGGCGCGGATTCGTGGCAGGGGCAGGGTCTCGACGGGCGCGACGTCACGCTCCCCCGGCGGGCCCCTCGTCCGGCGCCGGCTCCGACTCGAGCGTCTGCAGCCGGTGGCTCTCGCGCCGGCCGTACGCCGCCTGGCGCACCGCCTCGTCCGACTCCGGGCTCGATCCGAGCGCTCCGGCCAGCATGCCCATGGTCGTGAACGCCCACGCCATCGCGAGCGTCGATGCGAGGGTGTCGGCGTGGCCGAGCTCCGACTCGATGAGCTCGTCCGGCACGACGATCCACACGAGCAGGGTGTTGACGAGCAGGAGCGTGGCGTACAGGATCAGCACGCCGAGCACGAGGGTCTCGATCGGCTGCCTGATCGCGTTCGCCCTGCTGCTGGTGACCCTCCCGATCCTCGCAACAGCGACAGGAGATGCGGCACTCAGTCTGTTCGACCTCTTCTACCGTGCGGGCTCGTTCGTGTTCGGGGGCGGCCATGTCGTGCTGCCGCTCCTGCAGGCGGAGACGGTGCAGACAGGGCTCGTAGAGCCCGGCACGTTCCTGGCCGGGTACGGAGCCGCGCAGGCGGTGCCTGGTCCGTTGTTCACGTTCTCCGCTTTCCTTGGCGCGGTCACGACGAGCGGCCCCTCGGGGGCGCTCGGAGCATCGATCGCCCTCGTCGCGATCTTCCTCCCCTCGGCCCTCCTCATCATCGGCGTACTGCCGCTCTGGAGTCGGCTGCGCCGAGCCCCGAGGGTGCAGCGAGCGCTGAAGGGCGTGAATGCGGGAGTCGTCGGCCTGCTCGCGGCGGCCCTGTACGATCCGGTGTTCACCGAGGGCGTCACCGGACCGCACTCTCTCGTAATCGTCGCAGTGGCATTCGTCGCACTGACCGCGTGGAAGGCTCCCGCCTGGGCGGTGGTGCTGGGAGCTGCTGGGCTGGGGGCGCTGCTGCTCTGAACCACGCCCTCGGCCGAGACCGAAGCATGCTGAGGCAAGGCCCGCCTGCGATGCCGACGCCCGCGATCTGGGAAGCTTGCAGCGTGAGACGAGTTTCTGCCGCAGCCAAGGCGTATCCGCTGGTGTTCGCGACCCTGCTGATCGCGATGGTCGGCCTGATCCTGCTCACCACCCCTGCCCGAGAAACCGCCCCGTGGCTCGTCGGCGCGTATGCGCTGGCGATCGCAGCGTGGGAGGCGGTCGGCATGATCCGCCAGCTCCTCAAAGGCCACGCCGGGCTCGACATCCTCGCGGTCACCGCGATCACTGCGGCTGTGCTCGTCGGTGAGCCGTGGGCCGCGCTCGTGGTCGTGCTCATGCTCACCGGCGGCGCGGCCCTCGAAGACTACGCTGAGAACCGCTCCAAGCGCGAGCTCACCGCGCTGCTGCGCAAAGCCCCGCAGCAGGCCACCAGGCTGCTGCGCGACGAGGCCGCCCCGGCGGGCCGCTCAACCCTCGAGGCGGTCGCCGAGGACGTGCCGGTCGAAGCCGTCGAGGTCGGCGATCTGCTGCTTGTACGGCCCGGCGCGCTCGTACCGGTCGACGCGGTGCTCGTGTCAGAGCATGCTGTGCTCGATGAATCCTCGTTCACGGGTGAGAGCCTGCCGGTCGAGCGCGTGGCGGGCGAGCGCGTCTCCAGCGGAGTAGTGAACGGTGCGAGTGCGGTCACGATGCGGGCTGTCGCGCTCGCCTCAGACAGCGAGTACCAGCAGATCGTGCGTCTGGTCGAGCAGGCCGCGGGCAGCAAGGCGGAAGTGGTGCGGCTCGCCGATCGCTATGCGGTGCCGTTCACGGTCCTCTCGCTCGTCATCGCGGGCGTTGCATGGGTGGCCAGCGGGGAGGCGGTCAGATTCGCCGAGGTGCTGGTGGTCGCAACGCCGTGCCCCCTGCTGATCGCCGCACCGGTCGCGTTCCTCGGCGGCATGAGCCGGGCTGCGCGCTTCGGGCTTATCGTGAAGGGCGGCGGCACTCTCGAACAGCTCTCGCGGGTACGCTCCGCGGCGTTCGACAAGACCGGCACCATCACGACCGGGCGGCCCGTGCTCGAACGCATCCTTGCTGAGCCCGGCTTCGACGAGATGAGCGTGCTCCGGTTCGCCGCATCGGCCGAGGTGTACTCGTCCCACGTGCTCGCAGAATCGGTCGTCGCGGCGGCCAAGCAGCACGGATATTCGCTGCTGGAAATGCTCGGAGCCGAGGAGATCGCCACCAACGGCGTCGCCGCGCAGTTCGCGTCCGACAGCACAAACGGTGCGGTGGCGACGGTACGGGTAGGCAAGCCCTCCTGGCTCCGCGAGTTCGCCCCGACCCTCGCGCTCGCCCCGCTGGAGCCCGGGGAGCTCGCGATCTACGTCGCCGTCGACGACCGCTTCGCGGGCGCGATCGTGATGCGCGACCAGACGCGGGACGAGGCTGCGCAGGCGCTCCACGAGCTGCACGGGCTCGGGATCGAACGCACGCTCATGGTCACCGGCGACGTGGCGACCACTGCCGAGCCGATCGCCGCGAGCCTCGGCATCGACGAGGTGCACGCCGAGTGCCGGCCCTCCGACAAAGTACGCATCGTGAGCACGGTGCAGCCCAGGCCGCTCATCATGGTCGGCGACGGCCTCAACGACGCCCCGGTGCTCGCCGCTGCCGATATCGGTTTCGCGATGGTGGGCTCGGGGCGCGACCGCCGCGAGCGAGTCCGCCGACATTGTGAACCGGTACGACACCCTCGCTTCCCTCCCCCTGGCGGTACGCGTGGGAAAGGACACGGTGCGGATCGCTCTCCAGAGCATCTGGCTCGGCATCATCATCAGCGTGGGTCTCATGCTCGTCGCAGCGTTCGGGTTCCTTCCCGCGTTGATCGGGGCCTGGCTCCAAGAAGTCGTCGACCTCGTCGCGATCCTGGGCGCGCTGCGCGCCGTCGGCCCGCGCGCCGAGCGCAAACTCAAGGCGTCGCGAGCCAACGCAGACGGCGCACAGCGCACCCCGCTGACAGGCCGAGAGAGCCGGCGAACCCACTGAGAATCACTATGGAGGCACCGAGCCATGGCTAGAAAAACAGCACCCCAAGCCCATCCCGGCGAACCTCACGACCGCGGCACCGGCCAGCGACTCAACTGGCTGCGCGCCGGGGTACTGGGAGCGAACGACGGCATCGTCTCGACCGCTGGCGTCGTGATCGGTGTCGCAGCGGCGACCCCGAACAACGTTCTCGCGATCGCCACGGCAGGAATCGCCGCAGTGGTCGCTGGCGCATTCTCGATGGCCGGAGGCGAGTACGTTTCGGTGAGCACCCAGCGCGATACCGAGAAGGCGCTGATCGCCAAGGAGAAATGGGAACTCGAGACCATACCTCAGGAAGAACTCGAAGAACTCGCCGGCTTCTACCGTCAGCGTGGGCTCTCGGACGACCTCGCGCATCAGGTCGCGGTCGAGCTCACCGCGAAGGACGCCCTCGCAGCCCATGCAGAGGTTGAACTTGGAATCGACCCCGAAGAGTTCACCAGCCCCTGGGCGGCGGCTGTCTCGTCATTCGTCTCGTTCGCGCTGGGAGCGCTCATCCCGCTCGTAATGATCCTTTTGCCATTCGGCGAGAATCGCGTCTGGATCGCCGCGGTTGCAGTGGTGATCGGCTTGTTCCTCACCGGCTGGATCAGCGCCGCCCTCGGCGGGGCCCCGCGCGGCCGGGCCATCCTCCGGAACGTGGTGATGGGCTCAGCGACGATGATTGCGACTTACCTCATCGGCCTGCTCTTCGGCGTCGCTGTTGGCTGAGCGGAGACGACCGCTGAACCCAGCTGACCGTGAAGGTGGCGTTCACCGGCCGTTCGGTTTTCCACGCCCGCGATGAGCGGCCTCGATCAAGTTGGGTGGGGCCGGAGCCGAGTCAAGAGGACGGAAAGGGCCGGCTTCGGCAAAGTAGCGGGGCGGCGGCGCCGAAAAGCTCCGGTCAGCATCATCACGCCCACGGGGTGCAGGAGATTCCTGTAGCCGTCGTCGGCGCTCGTCACGCGCACCGGCCCTTCGAAATGCTCCTCGATCCGCAGGTCAACGCTAACGCGCTGACCTGGGCCGCAGACATGAACAAGGCCCGAACCTCTGCCAACGTTTCCATTGGCAAGGGTTCGAGCCTTGTGCGTGCGGTGGGCCTTCCCAAGCGATTCTCAAACAAGCGCCCGGCGCTGAAATCGTTGATTTTCCGTGTTCTCAAGGGTGCCGAGCGCCGCGGACCGCGGAACCGAACCCCGAAGAGACAGGATTCACGAGGCGCGGTCGTGAAAAATCCGGTGAAGTCTCAAACACGATTGACCCCTGAGCGGCGGGCCGAGTTGGTCGCCGATTACGAGGCCGGGATGCCCGTTCGCTCGATAGCCGCGAAGTACGGAGTTCACCGCGGAACTATCCCGAAGGTTGTGCTTGGGTCTGGCGGGACTCTACGGAGTGCTGGCCTCAGCGACGCTGGGCGTGTCCGCGCAGCTGCTCTCTATGCTAGCGGGCTCACTTTGAAGGAGATTGCCGAGAGACTTGGGGTTGATGACAAGACAGTTCGCAGCGCCGTGATCCAGAAAGGTGGCAGGCTGCGTCCGCAAGGTCGCCGGCCGGCTCACGCGAACACGAGGTAGAACGACAGGTGTAGCGCGAGGTTCAGATGCCGCGACTTGAACCACACACGGAGGAGAGTGAAGGCAAAACCGAGCGCGAGGATTGCCAGACGGGGAAGCCAGCTGGTCGGGGTTAAGCGCTCGGGGATGAGCGACGCATGTCCCAGCCAGAAGATCACCGCGCTCGCAACAACGACCGCCCAGGTCGACAGATGCTCTCCGACGGCGCGGCACACGGACGGTCACCTATGGCTACTCGGTACGATAGACGAGGGATGTCGACTGAACGAACGCAGAGGAGAGTGAAGCATGGCACGCGGAGACCTGCTCTTGGCTCTCGTTCAGTCCGGCGCTGGAGGCGATGACCTCGCCTTCCGGCGCGCGGCCGAGGCTCTCATCGCGGAGGAAGAGAACAAGAAGCACAATGTGCTTGCTTCGCAACTGACTGACGCGTTGCGCACACGGCGATCCACCCCGACCGCCAATGTCACCTCACTCGCGCGAAATGACGCTGCTCGCGGACTGTTCTACGAGCAGGAACCCGAGCGGCGACTGTCGGAGTTGGTTCTTCCCGTCGAGGCCCGCCAAGCAGTCAGTCAGCTCATCGAGGAGCATCACCGCCGTGATCTCCTGCGCAGTCACGGTGTCGAGCCTCGTCATCGCCTCTTGTTCGTCGGGCCGCCCGGCGGCGGTAAGACCTCACTGGCTGAGGCGGTGGCGACCGAGTTGGCCGTTCCGTTGTTGAGCGTTCGCTACGAAGGTCTGATCGGCAGTTTCCTCGGTGAGACCGCGTCCCGTATGGAGGCGTTGTTCGACGCGGTGAGGGTCAGGCCGTGCGTGCTCTTTTTCGATGAGTTCGACGTTGTCGCCAAAGAACGTGGCGACACTCACGAGACGGGCGAGATCAAGCGGGTCGTGAGTTCATTGCTGCTGCAAGTGGATCGGCTTCCGAGCCACGTCATCGTCATTGCCGCCACCAATCATGCCGAGCTTCTCGATCGCGCGGTTTGGCGGCGCATGCAGCTTCGACTCGACCTGCCGAACCCCACGCGGGCCGGAAAGGTTGAGTGGCTGCAAGCATGGTCGGCACGGAGCGGCGTGAGCCTGGGGCTCTCTCCGCGGACGATTGCCGACCGCCTCGGCCGGGTCAGCTTCGCTGAGCTCGAAGAGTTCGCCTTGGACGTGCAGCGGCGCTCTATCCTCTCCGGGCCGGAGCCCGAATCGACGGCAGTCGTGCAGCAGCTACTCAAGCAGTGGTCTAGTCGCGCCCACGTTAGCGAGGAGTAGTGCCTCCGGAGGATAGGGCCTCAACTGAGCGGCCCGTCATTCTGGGACGAGTTACCTCGCCGCGCACGATTCCAGGGCGGCGTGGTGGCGGTGGACGAGCGCGGTTCACCGATCCGGAGGAGCGCTCGCGGCGGATTGATGCACGTTTTGATGAGGCGATAGCCGCCATCGGCGATCAGGTTCAGATTTCGAACTCGATCCATGCCGCTGACCCTCAGCTCGTGCTCGTTTTCGAAGCGCTCGATGAGCAGATCGATTTGTCTGCTGTGGCCGCCAACCTTGGTATCGAAATCCTCATCGAGGCTGAGAGCGCGATTACGCCCACCGATGAGTTCGAACTCGTCAGCCAGGAACCACGGAACCCGTACATCGGTTCATGCCTGCATGCGGTGTGCGCGAACCAGACCGCGTTCGACAATCTGCTTTCGCTCTGGCGTACGTGGAGAGCCACGGATGGTCTTCCTTACGGCTATTCGAAGCTCCGGGACCTCTTTGCCCACTTGAAAGACCTCCGACCGTGGGGGCCGCAAGATCGGCTGCGGGCCATCGACTGGGACGAGTACTTCGCCGGGCACATTGATGACCGCCCACAGAGTATCGAGATCGAGCTGTGGTATCGCCGGAGTGATCAGAAGCGGCGACAGAGTCAGCAGGAGGTGACCGCTCTTGTCGAACAGGCCGGCGGTCAGGTCACTGCATCGGCGATCATTGACCAGATCGGCTATCACGGGCTCAAGTGCACCGTGCCGAATCAGGTGCTGCGCGATCTGGCGTCCGGGAACCACGATGCGGTTCGTGTCGTCCGTTCTGCGAACGTCATGTATCTGCGCGTGTCGGGGCAAGCCCTGCCTGTCGTCGGCCCGCCCACCGAAGCACAAGGACAGATCGATGGCGACCTGCCCACGGGTGATCCGGTTCTCTGCCTGCTTGATGGGGTCCCGGCGGCGAACCACCCGCTACTGCGTGGCCGCGTGGAGGTTTACGATCCCGACGATCTGCTCGAAAAGGCGACCGTCGATGAACTGCGACACGGCACGTGGATGTCGTCAGTGGCCGTCTGGGGAGACCGCGGCCTCGGCGAGGCTCCTGCGGTGCGACCGGTACTCGTCCGCCCGATCCTGACCCCTGCCGACGATACCGAGAACAGGATCGAGGAGTTGCCTGTCGAGGAACTCGTGCCGGATCTGATGTGGCGGGTGTTCCGGGAACTGTTCGACGGGACAGACGCGCAGCCAGCAGCGGGTGAGGCGATCGCGATCGTCAACATCTCGGTGGGTGACCCGGCCGCACCATTCGAAACCATCCTGTCGTCTTGGGCACGCATCATCGACTGGCTCAGCTATCAGTACGGCGTGCTCATCATCGTCTCAGCAGGCAATCACCAGAATCTCGTTCTCAGCCCGGCATCCTCCACCGAGATCGCTGGCCTCCAAGGCGATGACCGACGACGGGCGATCCTCGATGCGATCGCCCGTCAGCAGAACAAGCGAAGACTCCTCGCCCCCGCCGAATCGGTGAACGCGATCAGCGTCGGCGCGATTCACGGCGATGCATCGACAGTCGATCCGCAGGGATACGCCGTCGATCCCACTGATGGGCTTCCGGCCATTAGCCCCATATCTCCGACTGGCAGTGGATACCGTCGAAGTGTCAAACCAGACCTCACAGCCAACGGTGGTCGCGTGTTCTTTAGAGACGGCATCGCCGCTCAGGAAACGATCTCGTTCACTGGTATCTCGGCGCTGGGACCAGGAATCCGGGTTGCGACGCCGAACCAGTTTCAAGAGACACACATCTCCGGCACGAGCCCGGCTGCGGCACTCGTCGCCAGAAGAGCAGCGCGAATCCACGACCTGGTAGCCGACATCACCACCGGGGTGTCCATCAGCACAAGACAACGAGCGTCTGCGATCAAAGCACTTCTGGCGCACGGAGCAGCACCCCCCGACCATTCGGAACACGACCCGATCCCTAGTGAGAGTGCTTTCGGGTACGGCGCCGCGATACGCGACTACGCGGATGGCTGCGCCTCGAATGAGGCTGTCGTGCTCTTCATCGGGTCGATCGGCGCGAACGAGGAACAAGAACTGCTCTTCCCGCTGCCCGATGGTCTCAACGTACGCGAGACAAAACGCATCGAGGCAACCCTCGCTTGGCTCACTCCCGTCAATTGGCGGCATCGGCAATACCGAAAAGCTGCGTTGTCTTTCGTCAAGCCCGAGGGCGCCATTCCGAAGCTCGGAACACCAACCGGACTCAGCTCAGACGCCACGACGCGTGGAGCGACAACCCTGCAACGCCAGTCGTGGGAGTTGCAGAGCACATTCGCATCCGGGCAGGGATCAAACATGAAGGTACGGGTCAAGTGCTACGAGCAGGCCGGCGGACTACTCGGCGAGCGGGTTGATTTCGCCGTCGCGCTATCCCTTTGGGTCGCACCTGCACTCAACGTCGACGTGTACAGCCAGGTGCGAGCTCAGGTCCGTTCCAGAGTCACAATCCAGCCCCAGGGATAAACGGCATGGTGACTGCGCAGGCCGTTATGCGAGGAGCTTCACTAGATATCTCGAGTCGCCGCCGTCCGGTACTGTGTCGGAATCTCTACGCAACTTCCTGACGATGGGAACGAGTCTCCACTCGACGTCAACGGTCTTCCAGCAGCCTGCTTGGCCAGCTCGGTCGTAGCTCGCCTTTGCGCACGCCGGGCAACGGCCTCACGCACGCGGACTCGGGCAAGCAGGATCACGCTGACCGGTCCCATGACGACGAGCTTCATCGTGTTCCACAGGCAGAGGAGGACGAGGAGGTTGAGCCATCCGGGTCCGCCGTCTGCGATGAGTGTGGTGAAGGTGCTCGCGGCCAGGAGGTAGGGCACGGCGAGGAGCATCGCGGGGATACCCCATTTGAGTCCCCGACGGGTACGTATGGCGTCGAGGAGGATGTTGGTGGGCATGTAGCGGCGCAGGAATGCGCGGGTGTGGACGCTGAGGGTCCAGAGCTGGCGGATCATGACGGGGTTTCCTCTCACATGCACGACGGATCGTCGGAGGCGGTGCGTGTGAGTGGCCTTGCGGCCTGCCCCGAGGAGCGTCATATCAAGGAGAAATCCGCCTCACCACCAGGGTATGACGTACCAGCGACATTCGGAAGGGCACCTGGTCACAGGCCCCGGCTCGCACCCTCACGCCGCGCCGTCCGCGAAGGATCATCGCTGCCATCGACCCCGGCGAGGTCGCGGAGTCTCGCGAGGGCTGCTCTCGCTCATGCCGCGTCGATCTTCTGCGCATCGCTATCGGGGGCTGGGCCGAGCGGCGTGCGTGTGGTGGCGCCGTAACGGTCGCGGTACGCGGCTACGGTTCGCGCCTGTTGTTTCCACGCTGCCGCGGCACTCGCATCTGCCGGTGTCTCTCCAAACGCGAGTACCCATTCCTGCCGTTCGGCGATCGCTTGGTCGAGGACAGCTTCGGCGCGTTGCTGGATCAGCTCGCGCCGTTCCGTGAGGGCCTTCCGCATTTCGGCGGACATGGGTCCGGCTGCTTCGTGGATGAGGCCGGCGATCAGGCGGGGTGCCTTGCGGGTACGCCCGGAACCAGCCGGCCTCTCGGTAGCGCGGGCGAGGCGGTGGTGGAGGACGGAGGCGATGTCGTCGGCATCGCCGAAGCCGCGCGCTGCGACCAGGCGCGGCATGAGAGCGTCGATGTTGTGGTGGTTCGCTTCCGCGCGGCGGAGCTCTGCGGTGAGGGCTCCGAATGCGTCGGAGTGGATCGTGTCTTCTGCTTCTTCCGGGGTGAGACCGGAAGTACGGATGAGGGTGGCGAAGCGGTCGTGTTGGGCGGCTTGCGCGATCGTCTCGTACTCGGCCGCGAGCTGTCCCACCGACCCCCACGCCTCTTGTTCAGCAGTGATCGTCTCGTGCGCGGAGAGTTCCGCGCCGACGTGCCCACCCGGGTGTCTCGTAATGCGGGCGGTGAGGTCGTCGTGAGCACGGATGTCGCCGGAGGGACGCAGGAGTTCCACGCCGATCAGGTTCTGGTCGCCCTCGGCCGCCGTCCGGTCACCGACGGGCTCGGCCTCGACGCGGTGGGAGTGAAGACCGGAGACTCAAACCAGGTCGTGGTCACGGATCAACTGCGATCGTCCAACCCGCGAATCTGGGCGGCAGGCGATGTGACCGGGCATCCCGAGTTCGTCTATGTCGCCGCCCACCACGGCACCCTGGTCGCTGAGAACGCCTTCGCCGACGCCGAGAGGTCCGTCGACTATGCACGGCTGCCGCGGGTGACGTTCACCGGTCCCGCGATCGGCGCGGTCGGGATGACCGAGAAGCAGGTTCTCGCCGCTGGCATCCGCTGCGACTGCCGTGTGCTGCCGCTGCACCACGTACCTCGCGCGCTGGTGAACCGGGACACCCGCGGGTTCATCAAGATCGTCGTGAATGCCGAAACGAGCGAGATCCTCGGCCTGACCGTCGTCGCCAAGGATGCTGGCGAACTTGCCGCCGCAGGCGTCCACATCGCTGAGGTCGCCGACTCGTGGGCCCCTTACCTGACCATGGCCGAAGGCATCCGTATTGCCGCTAAGTCCTTCACCATCGATCCATCGCAACTATCTTGCTGCGCCTGAGTGCCACGCCAGTGCCCGTCGAGAGCGGAGGTCCAGATACGGCGGGTGCTGGCTGAGGTGCTGTTGATCATCATCGTGTTGCGGGCATTGTGCTCGTCCACGAAGTTGCCAAGGGTGATCGTGATCGCCAATGGGCTCCGCGCCGCACACCCGCCGCCACACTGCTGCTGAACAAGCGCCCCACATCACGGGTACCGCGTGACAGCGTCTACAGCGGCGTAGCCGAAGCAATCAGAAGGCCCGCGCCCTAAGGGTGCGACCGGGGCGGCGGTCCTACGGTTTGGTCATGTCAGTTGCAGCGTGGTGATGCACGTCGGGTCGTCCGCGTTCACCGTTGAGATAGTCGCGGTGCCGGTCTGCGAGTCGTGTCCGATGGTCAGGGAGGCTTCGAGACCGCGAGGGACCCAGAATCCGACGAAACCATTGTCGAACGTCTGCCGTAGGTCGTTGATCAGCACGTCACCGGTTGCCGTGTCGGTGAGCGTGACCTGCACCTCGGTGTTCGCGAGTTCACCGAGGCAGGTGGTGAGGCTATGGAAGTAGCAGTCGTGTGTTTGCGCACGGAAGGGCGCGACCGAGATGTACACCTCGTCTTCGGGCATCGCGAGCTGGGTTTCGCGGCCCTGTCCGTCGGTAAGGACGAGCACGGCGGGCTGCACGGATGCGATCAGGTCAGTCGGACGGTCAGCAACAGGCAGGGTGTCGAGCCGTTCGATGATCTGGGCCGCGCCGAGGCCGTCCAGATTGTGCTCGGCAAGGAACTCACTGTCGCCGGTTTCGCTGCTCGCTGCGGACGGTGCAGCGGTGGGCGCGGGGGCGGCGCATCCGGTCAGGGCGAGCCCAGAAACGAGTACGGCGGCGACCGTGGCGAACAGCTTTCTGCGGGGCATGGTGGTGTGGTGGCTCATGGCAATGATCTTTCAAGAGAAGTCGGAAGCAGTATCAGTGTCAGAAACGGACGCCGACTGCGAGCAGACCGTCCAACAGCATGAATGTAAAAAACCTGGAGGCGTTCATGGTTCGTGTCGCTATCACGGAACCCACAAGCACCAGTTTAGGGTCGGTCGCTGAGAGTGCCGCAATCCGACCTCGCGCTAAACGCGGGGTAGGGTGCTTTCGTCTGGTCACGCGGTGGTGACGGAGTCTTAGAACCGCTGGGGATAAATCTGGGGCCTTGACCCCGGATCGTGGACACGGTGTCATTTCGGTTATGCCGCTTCCGTGAGGATAGCGAAGGTGGCGGTCTCGTAGGCGTTCGGGGTGATGTTGCCGATCGCGGAGTGGCGCCTG